>CAZGVX010000003.1:0-86837 GCA_964529225.1 uncultured Sphingobium sp. | reverse complement strand
ACCTGCGCCTCCCGCCACCACGCTCGACATAAACTGCGACTGCAAAGAATACGTGTAATGTTGAGCTCAACATTACACGTACTCGCGGGGCGACAAGTCCAATTCCAGCGCCTCGCGCTCCTCGGGATCGAGCTCATTAAGCCGCCGATTGAGGATCGATTCCGCCGTGCTGACCAGCTGCACCACCACGCTTTCATCCTGGGCGAGGTGTTCGTCGATCGCCGGGAAGATCGAAGGCAGCTTCAGTGAGAGCAGCACCTGCGCGAAGAAGCGCTGCTTGGTGCCTTCGAACCGACTGCGCGCCGCCGCCTTGGCGCCGCTGTTGAGCGTGCGGTTCTCGAGGCCGTCGACCACGCCCGTCAGTTCAAGCGCGGCTTCAAGGTTCTGGTGGATGATCGTCCAGGCCTCGCAATAGGTGTCATAGATCGCGATCTGGTCGATGCTGAGGTCGTGGCGCAGGATGTCGTACTCGATCCCGGCGAAGCTGAGCGCGCGGGCGAGATAGAGCCCCGACGCCTTGAGGTCGCGCGCCACCAGTTCCATCGCCGCAATGCCGCCGTCGCGGATTTCGGAGATGAACTGCTCGCGGTTCGCAAAGGCCGTGCCCGGTCCCCACAGGCCAAGCCGCACCGCATAGGCGAGGTTGTTGACGTCCGAAGCACCGGTGGCCGAGGCGTAAAGCACGCGGGCGCGCGGCAGGGTGTTCTGCAGCAGCACTCCAGCGATCCCCTGGAGCGAACCCTGTTTCTGACCGAGAGCCCCCTCCCCGCCAGCGACACCGCCCATTTCATGGGCTTCGTCGAACACGATCACGCCTTCGAATGCGGGACTGGCCCAGCGCACAATCTGGTCGAGCCGGGTATCCTCGACACGGGCAGAGCGAAGGGTTCCATAGGGGACGAACAGGATGCCCTCGGGCGCGGTGATTTCCTCGCCGATCTTCCAGCGCGCGAGATCAATGATGTCCGATGGCAGCCCGCCGATCGCGGTCCAGTCGCGCTGCGCATCCTCGAGCAACGGTGCGTTCTTCGAGATCCAGATGTGCCGACGATTGCCCTTCAGCCATTGGTCGAGAATGCAGGCCGCCGCCTGCCTCCCCTTCCCCGCTCCGGTCCCGTCGCCTAGGAAGAAGCCGGTGCGGTAGAGCTGACCCTCGGGGTCTTCCTTGAGCGCCACCTCGCCAGCAGTTTGGCTGAAGCGGCCGTGGAGATCGCGGCTCCAGGCTTCGCCCGCGTAGATCACGGTCTCGAGCTGGGCCGCCGAGAGCAACCGCGCGGTCACCGTCCGCTCGGGCAGGCACGGAATGTAGCCGGGCTTGGGCGCGGCGATTGACGCCATGGCGGCGGATTCGACCAGATGGGACGGATGCTCACCTGCTTCGGGGATGACGACGCGCGAGGGGCGATAGTCGGCATAGACCCCGCGTTGTTCGCCCATTGCCGCGGCCTCCTCGAGCACTTGGTAGGCGACAGGCCTGACCTCGTTGGTCTGCGGTGCCCGCACGATCACCGGACGCGCCGGGCCGCTTTTCACCGATCGGAACAAGCTGAGTTTGGGCCGAACCACGGCAGCCGGACTGGCCACGCGCAGCGCAGCGCGTGGAGGAATAGGTCCTAGCGCCGCGAACAGCTCGCTTACGGACGCTCGATTGATCGTCGAAACCGAGGTCTCGCCCGGAACCTTGTCGATTACCAGCAACCGCACCGCAATGCCGGTGCCGTGCTTGGCGTAGCCGCCCTTGTCGAGCCGCAGCGACATGACGACCCGTGCGCCTTCCAGAGTACGGCGATAGACTTCGCCACCTCGTGCGGATTCAGCAAACCAGTCCGGCATGATCGCCACCACCCGTCCGCCGGGCAACAGATGGTCGAGTGCTGCGCGCAGGTGCCGTGCCGCTGTGTTCTGATCTTCGCCGCGCGACTGCGACACCGAGAACGGAGGGTTCATCACGATCACGCTCGGCCGAGCGGTCCCGGCGAGCAGCGCGGCAATCTTGGCGCCGTCGTGGCGATAGACTGAAGAGCCCGGAAATAGGCCTTCGAGCAGCTCAGCGCGGGTAGGTTCGAGTTCGTTGAGAAGGAACTGCTTCACCGCGCCTCTTGCCAGCGCAGCGATGATCCCGGTGCCGGCGCTCGGTTCGAGGAAGATATCTTCGGACCCGAGGCGCGCGAGATGGACGGCAAGGCACGCCAGCGCCGGCGGGGTAGAAAACTGCTGGAAAGCGATCTGGTCTTCGCTGCGCACCGTGTGGGTCGGTAATTCCCGAGCAAGCGCCTCGAGCGTGCCGATGGCAGCACCGGCGTCCATTCGGCCGACCAGTTCCGGAATTGCCATGGCCAGCGCCACCTCAAGCGCCTCGAAACTCTCGCGCTGGGTCCAGGCTCCCGCAGCATCGTTGCCGCCCGAGCTCTCGGTCATGGCCTCCGTGAGAGCCGCTCGATCGATGGGAATGGCGAGCAGGAGCTTGGCAGCAAGCGTTCGCGCAGCGCCGAGAATGGCGCTGCTGCCTGAGATCGTAGCGGTCATGGAGGTCTCCGGGAGAATTGTGAGGTCTGCTGCCGACCGGCGGCACATCCCCTGCAGCCCCCCTCCCCTCAGCGCTTCAGGAGCTGCGCCCAGTCGTTCATGCGTCCCGGTGGCCACTCGGTGTTGATCGCAAGGCCCGGTCGGGCCAATGCTTGCCGCGCACGGGCTTCGGCGCGGCGGCCTTCAGGGTCGTTGTCAGCAAGCAGGAACACGCGCTCAACGCTGGCCGGGATCTCGACCTGGTGGAAGCGCTTGGCGCCCATGGTGGCCCATGCCTGGATGCCGGTCAGTGAGGTGTATGCCGCGGCAGTCTCGAAGCCCTCGCAGAGGCCAATCGTTTTGCCCGGTGGTCCGTTGGTCCAGGCAGCGCCGATCGCTCGCCCGAGGACGAGCTTCTCGGTGTAGTGGGCCGTCGTTGGATCGAGGAATATCCGCTGGATCGCGACGATCTCGCCCGCCTTGCGCATCGCGACCAGCAAGGCTGGCTCAAACTGAACGAGCCTCCCCTGCCCTTTCGGACAGCGCGGATGAAATCGCAGGTCTTCAAGCGGTGCCCAGACGTTGCGGACTTCGCGGACATAGCGCTCGGCCAGCGTGCCCTCGATCTGACGAGCTGCCTGCCAAATCGCAAGAAAGGCTGATGGCTGGTGAGCCTGTCTGCCAACTACCTCAGCGGGGCCAACGCTTGGCAGGTCGGCGATCCTGCGAAGCGCTCGAAGAACATCGGTAGCATCACAACCGGCATGGCAGGTCACGAGGATGCTGCGATCGCCTTGCCTGATCGCCAGTGACGGCGTTCGGTCTGCATGGGACGGGCAACGACACATCGCGGTGTTGCCCGTCCACTTGCCACCTAGGCGGGCGACGAGGGTTCGGAGATCCGATGTAGGGTGATTGCTGATGAGGGGCATAACCGCCCAGCTCAGCCCTACTCCCCTCCCCCGACGCGAATCAGCCGTCGGCGATGTGCTCGGAAATCATCGGTCAGTTTGCGCCTGCCTGAGCGCGCCGGTCAGCATATTTGATAACGAAGGCCTCCCAGACCCTGAGCCACTCGGCATCAGTGCGCGCTTGCTTGATGCCAGGGAAGCCCGCACGAAAAGCGTTTGCCATGGTATCAACACACCACGGCTTACCTTTATCGAGACCGATCGCCCGAAACTTCGTCTCTCGGTCGCCGTATGTCAGGCTACCGCCCGGAAAATGCTGCAGAGGTTCGGTGGTCTTCGTTTCGCGAAGGGGCGTGCGAGCCATCTTCGGGACCGATGATCTCGGTGCGGTTTCCAACGCTGGTGCACCAATGACACGCAGGTGCGGACCGACGAGCTTTCGCTCCAATGGGGCTGGCGAAGGTCGCAACACCACCTTGCGACCGCTGAAATCGACATCTGCGTTGGGATACACCGCCGAAACCAACTGCATGGTCTCTCGCACGGTTTGCCGGAAACGCTTGCTGTCGGCGTCATTGCCCAAGTGCTTGGCCAGTTGATCCCAGGAGATTACTTGCCCCCGGTCACTGCCGATCCGTGGCAGTCGATACGCAAGGTAGGTATAGAGGTCGAGCGCAGTTGGGGTGCCCTTGAGCTCTCGAATAGCGACCTCGTTAAGCGGTACGGCATGATCAAGCAGGTGGCTGTAGAATGCCTCTGACATCCGAATTTCACGCGCAAATGCGCCGTTTTTCTCAAGCGATCCGGCGTACTCGTTGGAAATCTTCACATCCCGAACAGCGAATGCGTTGTCCCCACCCTCGTTACCCTCCCAGCGGATTTGCCATTCGCAGGCAAGCAGCCGGTCCACCTGCTCCCTCATCAAATTGGCGGTACCGCGAGGTCCATAGGAAACTGTCTGATAGCCAAGACGGCGCATCCACTCAGTGAAATTGCGACCCAAGTAGACGTCGCGCGAACGCTTCGTGACTGCTTGCGACAGCAGATAGATCAGCGCGACGCGCGGATAGGCCCCATACGGTACTCCGAGGCTTCGAAGTGTCGGCTTGCCATCGACGGTTTGCAATATGGGCCTGGGGTTGATCGCCAGCGCATACTTTCCGTCTTCGCGAAGGATGGGTTGCGTATCATCCTTCGGCCGCTTCGTGGGCAGGGACATCGCGCAAAGCGCTGAATGCAGAAATGCCGGTACGGGCTCTTCATCCTGAACCCTGAGAAACGCATCCATGGTCAGCTGAGTGCCGGCAGACTGCGCTAGTGACCTGACTCGCTCTTCACCACCGCCTAGCATTGCTAGAGCGTATTGATGTCCGATTGGACGCAGTGTGTCTCCGCTCATTGAACCGTCCCTTCCCGACTCATTGGAGCCCCGGGTTGGTCGTTAATCAACAGGTTTGATCTTCGAAAGCAAGGCCATTGGCAGTTTTGACGGATTTCCGGGCCTGAAACCTCCAAACACGCCGATGATCTCGGAGCGGTTTGTCGGCGCACAACAAAATCCAATGACCAAAATTCAAAAACGATTCGCGAATCGGATTTTCTTAGGAGATTCCTTTAGTAGGTATGGGCTCCGAGATCATCGGTCTCAAGAGAACCGAGATCATCGCTTAAATGCACTGAATTCATCGGTTTGCACCGAGATCATCGGTGATTGTCCACAGGGGGCCAAACTAGGCACACACGTCCTTGTGCGACCGCCGATGCGCGTCACAAGATTGAACTCCCTGCTCCCTGGCGACCAGTGACTTTTCGATCCGTCCTACCCCTCTGATTCGGCGCTAGCCTGAAAAGAGCACGGAGATCATCGGTCACTTTGTAAGATTGGTGGCCAAAGTTTGCTCAAAACTGCCAAGAGTGCTAATTCGCCCGCTCAATCTCACAAAGCGGTGACCATGGCCAGCGAAGCAGCGCTCGACGCACAAACCGATGAACTCCTGGAAGACGGCTTGGGGACCTTACATCGAAAGGCCCTCACCATCCTTAAGCGTATTCGCGATGGAGCCCTGGATCCGGAGACCGGCCAAAAGGTCGGGCCGTGCTACTCAATCTCGAAGGCGGCCGCGCTCGTCGGCCGAACTGCCTCTGCAATCCGTGAGGCCGAGCGCGATGGGCGACTGCCGCAACGCGATCGAACTGCGTCCGGCCATCGGGTCCAGTACACCTTGGAAGAGCTCGATCAAATGCGCGCCGTTTTCGGAACTCGCCCCTGGCGAGAACCAACCGACACGCCCGCGGTTATCTCCGTGTCCAATTTCAAAGGTGGTGTTGGGAAATCGACAGTCGCGCTGCATCTCGCTCAGCATTTCGCCATTCACGGTTACCGCGTTCTGTTCATCGACTGCGACAGCCAAGCCAGCTCGACGATGATGTTCGGATATCGGCCCGACGTGGATCTGACCGAAGACGACACTCTCTACGGGCATTTTCATAATCCCGAACTCCTCGGGGTGCGGTCCATCATCCGCAAGACTCACTTCTTTGGCCTCGACCTGATCCCAGCCAACCTCAAACTCTACAATCTCGAATACGAGATCGCGGGCTACCTGGCGCAGAATCAGAACTTCGACATCATCGATCTGATCGCCGAAGCTATCGATACGGTGGTCGACGACTATGACGTCGTTGTCATGGATCCGCCGCCGGCTCTCGGCATGGTCTCCATGGCGGTACTTCAAGCAGCCAATGCGATGGTCATTCCCGTACCGCCGAGTGTGATCGACTTCGCGTCTACCGTGTCCTTTATCGACATGGCTCGCACCACGATGAAGCAGCTTGAGCAAATCGCGGGCAGGGTGAAGCCAGCTTACAACTTCATCCGCCTGGTTGGGAGCAGAGTGGATGAAAGCAAGTCTATGCACCGGGAAATCCTGTCGATGATGCGGCAGGTCTTTGGCGGTTCAATGGCGACATCTGTTCTGAAAACCAGCGCGGAAATCGACAACGCCAGCTCACGCATGAAGACCGTTTTTGAGCTCGACAGGCCAGTGACCTCGCATGAAGTTCACAACCGTTGCATGAAGCATCTGAGCGACGTCTGCAGAGAGATTGAGACTGACGTCCTGCGCACTTGGGCGAGCAGGGCAGGGGAGGCGGTTTAGTCAAAGTTGCCACGTGGCAACTCGGGCATAAAACCGCATATTATCAACGTCATGTCAGTGAAATTTGATTGGTTGGTATGAGGCTTGAGGCGTGGGATTGAGGCAGTTTCTTGGGAATGTTGCCACGTGGCAACTTACCAAATCTGGCGGCCTCACAGCGGCTCATGGAGGGCAGTTGCCACGTGGCAACTATGCCTCCGGCGAATAAAGAAGAGAGGTTCGGGATACGATATGGCCAAGGGAAATCGGGGCTTCGGAAGCAGCCTGACGGAAGGGCTGGATGACGATATCGAGGTTGGCGCGCCGGCTCCCTCCGAAAGCATTATGGCAAGCCGCAGTCAGAGTTTGGCAAGGATCGCGGCAGGCAAAGTCGTGACCGACCGGACGGAGTGGGTTGATCCCGCGCGCTGCCGACCTTGGCGCCTTCATAACCGCGACCTCGACCATCTTTCCGAAGATAGCTGCCGCGATCTAATCGACGCATTTCTCTCCGCTAAGAAGCAGCGAATCCCGGCAATCGTCCGTCGCCTCAAGGACGACCCTGATCACGACTTCGAGATCATTGCGGGCGTTCGTCGTTGGTGGACGGTTCAGTGGCTGCGTACCCACCACCATCCCGAATTCGAATATCTCGTAACGATCCAGAACGTCTCCGACGAAGAGGCATTTCGGGTTTCCGACATTGAGAATAGGTCTCGGAAGGATATCTCCGACTGGGAGCGCGCGAAGGAATATTCCCGCGCGCTCGACGAGTTTTACAACTCAAACCAAAGTGAGATGGCCGAGCATCTGAAGATATCGAAGTCGTGGCTCAGCCGCCTGCTGGACGTGGCGCGGCTACCATCAGAGATCGTTGCTGCTTTCCCGGACACCCATGGCATTACCGTGCGGGTGGCGCGAGACATCAAGCCACTGACTTCTGACAGGCGCGCACTGGATCTCATGATCGCCGAAAGCCGTGCGATCGTGGCTGAGCGCGATGATCTTGGAACTGCGCTTCCCGCTCCAGAGATTGCGAAGCGCCTCATCCGCGCAACGGTCGCTCCAGTGAAGTCATCGAACTCCGATGCCGAAGTGAGGGGGGCGAATGGCAAGGTGATCTTGCGCTATGCGCATTCGGCGAGGGGAGGGCACACGTTCAAGGTTCCTGCTCGAAGCGGTGCATCAACGGCTGAGGTTCTGAAGGCGATCGAGTCCGTCTTGCAGAAAAGCTGATCCAAATGCCCATCCTGACCGCTTGGGGGCGGTGCCCGAGATAAATCGCCTGCGTGAATCACTGAGACTCGACTGATTCAAAATTCCCGTTGGATTGCATGAATCCTCGTGCGGCATTTATGCGCGCATGGACACCCCGACCCACGGCAGCTTCATTTGGCTCGAAGCCGTCTGCGCAGAGCGCAATGTCGCCCGGCGCTATACCGTCGCGGTGAGCCGCGACCTGTTCGGGGCCTCGATCGTCGAGTTCGCCTGGGGGCGGATCGGCACTAAAGGGCAGGGGAGGGCGGTCTCGTTTGCCGACGAAAACGAAGCCGCACGCTTTGCCCGCCAGTTGCTCAAGCGCCGGGCGTCAGCCCCCAAAAGGATTGGCGTGCCCTACCGCGAGGTGTCGTTGGCGCCGTAACGCGCCTCAGGAGGCCCTGGGAGCCGCAATGGGGGCCAGGGCATGGTCACCGGGGCGCAGGGTGGCCAGATCGGCCCTGTCGAGCGCTGCGGCGGCCTGCGAGGCCGTTCGGCGGGTCACATCAAGCGCGCGGGCCAGTTCGGCGCGGGTGAGGGGTCCCAGGCTCAGGATCAGCTGCCACACCGCCGGCGCCTGCGATGAGGCGTAGAGCCCCGCCAATCGTTCGTCGCCCAGCGCAAGCGCTGTACGCACTGCGGCCAGGTCGGTTGCCACATCGGTCGCGGCCGCATCGATCGCGGAGGTCAGCAAGGCGGAAAGGGGCCTTTCCAGGTCCGCCTTGAATAGGCTGCGCGGGGCGAGACCGGCCAAGGCCAACGGTGCGGCGCCAAGCCCGAACACATGCGGGCGCATCGCCGCGGCGAGCGAGGCCGCCCAGGCGCTGCCCCGCGCCGCAAACCGCTGGAACACCTTGCCCTCGATCACCACCTCCTCGCTGCCCAGTTCGAGGAAGTCGATCTCATCGTCGCGCAGTTGCTCGAGCCATTCTTCCAGCGTCGCCAGCGGATCGCGTGCCGGCAGCAGCGCATCAAGCCGCGCCAGCGCCCGATCTGCCGGATCGCACGCGCTGGTGAAGCTCTCGGTCGTACCTTTGGCGGCGAGCGCGAGGCGCGCTGCGCGGGCGAGGGGAGGGGACCCGCGCCTTCCGATCCACGACAGGAAATCGCGCCGTTCGTTCGCGTACCACGAGCGGGTCAGCTCGGCCGCCTCGAGCCCGGGATTGTGCTCAGGGCCTTGGTTTTCCTGAGGAAAATCGCGGACATGGACGCGCCACAACCGCCTGAGCGAAGCCAGCGCCAACCCTTGCCCCACCTCCGCGCCCAGGAACGGCAGCGCCCCCTCGAGCCGTGCGAGCGCCAGTTGCCACGGGGGAGGGGAGGGTGCCATCACTGCCAATAATATAGGAATGGATCGAAAAGTATACTCTGCATTGAGGCCTTATTCTGGCCCCTTCCACTGTCCGATAACGGCCCATCACGGATACCTGCGCCGGCGTGATTTTCCCTGCTCGTTGGTCCCAATACCGGCGGAAAGCCGCGGAATCACGTGGTTGCTCGGCACTAGCCAAGAGCGACAGAAGATTATATCTAACGGGGGCAACCGTTCTGATGGGACCATTAAATGGAATGTGACAAATAGCATTGATCGGCTACGCCCGCGTTTCCACGGATGAGCAGGATACGGTCGCCCAGCAGGATGCCTTGCGCGTGCAAGGTTGCGTGGAGATCTTCGAGGACAAGGCGAGCGGTGCCAGCAAGGAACGTCCAAACTTAGCACGTGCACTCGGACGGGCGGGGCAGGGCGATACCCTGCTGGTCGTAAGGATTGACCGCTTGGCTCGTTCGCTGTCGCATCTGCTGGAGATCGTCGAGACCCTGCGAGGAAAGGGCGCATACTTCCGTTCGATCCACGACCCGATCGACACGTCGAGCGCGCAGGGCATGCTTATGACCCAGATGCTTGGTGCGTTTGCCGAGTTTGAACGAGCCCTTATCCGGGAACGGACGCGGGCAGGCATCAAGGCTGCCGTCGCCAGGGGAGCGAAGCCTGGCAACCCGAGAATGCGGGAACGTGATCCCGTGGCGATCTCGAATATTCGCGTCAGCCACAACGAGCGACATCTGAACGAACTGCTTGATGGCAGGCATCGCTGGCTGCCGACAGTCGAACGCCTCCGCCCACATTTGCCATGGGCATTGGTTCTGCGTCAGGTGCTGGCGATCACGCCACCGGTCCGTTCGTTCAGCGAGCGAACTCTGGTTAAGGCGTGCCGTAATTTGGTGCGTGCAAGCGTTGCCAACCCCGCGATTCTGCAGAAGTCACCGCGATTGCCGCCCGATACACGGGTGGCCCGCCTTGTTGCCGACCGTCTCAACACACATCCCGATGCAACTCTGCGCGACATCGCCACTTGGCTTTCTCGGGACTTGAGGGAACCGACACCCCGAGATGGCCTTTGCTGGACACCCGAGAGCGTTCGTCGAGTCATCTCGCAAGCGCGAGCCTTGCATCTCGTTGCTTAATCCTTGCCATACTACCGGGCGATTCAAGAGTGGCCTGTGTCGCGCAAAACCGAGAGTTCGAGCCGGTGGAGCTGTGCGAGCATCCTGTTCACGTGGATGACGGGCCACAGCGCGAGCTTGATCATCAAGGACATGATGAGGAGCACCGCGGCAGGGATTCCCCACTTCACAGCAGTAAGGGCATCGGCAGCGGCGAAGAAACCAATTGCGGCCCAGACACCGGCACCGAAGAGGACGAGTTGCGCGGTCATCATCATCATGCTTACCCAACCGGTGCGGCCCGAGAAGATTCCGATAAGTTGAGACAATTACGGAGGTTCTTGCTCGGTGCCTGCGCACGTGACCGCATCATCCCGCAGATTGGAGGCAAGAGCGCGGTCCGTTTGATTGCTCGCGATGAGACTGGCGCAGCGTCGCGTCACGATCCGATACGACCACGCCGGGAACGCACGCGCATCGCGCAGGGTTCGGATACCTTTTGCGATCTTGACCCACGCGGATTGTGCTGCGTCCCTGGCTTGTTCACGGTGGCCAAGCAGACGGCAGGCGTGCGCAACCAGTTTGGGGTGCCACTGCCGCGCCAGTCTTTCGAAGGACGTGTGGCAGCCGTCAATCGCGCGTTGCGCGATGCGAACTTCCTCTTCGCGATCAGGCCTGTTCTCGTGCGAACCATGCATCATGCAGGTAAGGTGGTCTGGATCACGCATTTGGTTCAATTGTCAGAGGTCCGACATTTTTGGCGATCGATCGATGGTATCAACGGCGGCAGGGCCGCCCCTCATATTGTCGGCGATGAATTACGTATTCGCGCCCATTCCAGCGCTCGACTGGGAAACACATGCCGGGGCCACCAATTTCGACGTCAGGCCAGCCTCCGGCGCCTTTGGTTGCCAGGAATGTCGCGATACCGGTGCGCGATGCGACCAGCCTCCAGGACCCATTGGCTTGCTTGCTGACGATATTGAAAACGACCCCCGTGATCCCGAAACAGAAGGTGCTTCCCTCGGTGATGACTGCCTCCGGGCGTCCGTCGCCGTTGAGGTCCTTCATCTGCTCGATCGCTCCCGGCGTATAGCCTGCCGTGCTGGGGTCTTCGCATTTGCGCCATTGCCCGCCTGACTTCTGGCCGACCCCAAGGGCCCACTCCAGCGCATGGTCAATTCTCCCCGGGGGTGTTGTCCATCCAGACCAAAGTTCGATGGTCGGCCGCCACTCGCTGAAGGGATCCGGGGAGACTAAGGCCGACCATCGAATTGAGTTGATCGTTGCTTCGGCAGGGTGGCAACGAGTCCGGGACGATTTTCTCCGTGAGCATGTATTGTTTACCGCAGCTCGGCGCCAGCGGCACCTAAAAAGGTCATAATAGAGATCACGCGACACTGTCGGTGGCCTGATTATGCATCGTTACGAGATTGGTGATCGGCTTGCCTGAGGAGGAGGCGAGACCGCCATTGGCGCGCCAGCGGCGGCCGCCATGCGAGGTGAACCGCGCCAAAGCCGACAGCGGCCGAAACGGTCGCAAACAGGAGGAGACCGGCGATTATGGGCAGCGTGGTCCCCATCACCATGCTGAGCATCGATGTCGACAGGTCATTCACCGCTGCAGGCATTGCGCCGGTCCCGCCAGATGAGCCAAGGAAATGGTTGCCTACGCGAAACGCGGCATAGTAGATCGGCGGAAAGGTGAACGGATTTATGACCAGCGTCGCCAGCGCTGCAACGAGGGGTTCCCGCGAGCAGAAGCAGCGAGAAGGTCCGCGACGACAATCTGCCCGATCGGCAGGACAAATCCCACGAAAAGCCCCAAGGCAACAGGGAAGGGCAAATCCTCTGTTCGGTTGACAATCGATGGCTGATCACTGTCTCGCGAGTTGTGATAGACGCGATCGGTGCCAAGACTACAGATTGGCGGACATACTGGCCAGGAGTCGCTTGAAGGTGGCAATGTCATTAGCCGATATGCCAGCGAGCAACCGTTCGTAGACCACATCGGCTTCCGCCCTAAGCGCGGGCAGGATGCCGATGGCTTTTGGGCGCAGATGCAAGGTCCACACCCGGCGATTGCCTTCGACAGCGCGGCGCTCGACATAGTCCGCCTTTTCGAGCTGGTCTATGACATGGCCAACGCTTGCACGCTCCAGCTCCAGGCATTTGGCGAGTTCGGTCTGGGTCAGACCGGGTGTCCTGAAGATATAGGCGAGTGCGCGCCATTGGGTGCGGGTTAGCCCGAACTTCGCGGTCGATGCATCGAACACGCGGCGGAGCTTGCGCGGCACCTCCTCGATCAGGAACACGAGCCCATCGGCTTCGGTAAGGTAGCTTTGCTCGTCGGACGTCTTCGCCATGGTCGTCGCTCATAGCCTTCGATTGCTCAAAAGGACAGTCTTTACTGTAAAATATCTTATAGTAAGATATAAGCATGTCGAATCCGCACGTCACACTCTCCGGCCATTCCGGTCATGCCATAGCCGCACTCACCGAAGGACCTGAGCAAGGATTTCCGGTACTTCTCGCCCACGGTGGAGGGCAGACCAAGCGGGCGTGGAAGCAGGTGACGGCGATGCTGGCCAGACATGGGTTCCGCGCCATCGCGCTGGACCTGCGCGGTCATGGCGACAGCGCCTGGGCCGATGACGGTGCCTATGACATCGTGGATTTCGCTGGCGATCTGGTCGCCATCGCCGGGTCGCTCGACCGCAAACCCGCGCTGATCGGAGCATCGCTTGGCGGGCTGGCCGGGATCATGGCCGAAGGTGAGGTCGCCCCCGGCAGCTTCGCCTCGCTGACCCTTGTGGACATCACCCCGCAAATGGAGGCGGGCGGCGTAACGCGCGTGGTAGGTTTCATGGCGGCGCACGCGCGCGAAGGCTTTGCCTCGCCCGACGAGGCGGCGCGGGTGATCTCCGAATATCTCCCCCATCGCCCAAGCCGCAAGGCGTCGTCCGGTCTCGCCCATTACCTGCGGTTGAAGCCGGACGGACGCTACTACTGGCATTGGGATCCCGCCTTCATCGATGGCATCATGCGCCGCAACGCCGAGCGCGGCGATGGCAGCGACTATGGACGCGGCGAACTGGGCGAAGCCGCTGCGCGGCTTGCGCTGCCGGTCCACCTGATCCGGGGCGGATCGAGCGATCTGGTCTCGCCCGAAGCCGTCGCGCATTTCCGCGCGCTGGTTCCCCACGCCGCTTACAGCGACATCGCCGATGCGACGCATATGGTGGTCGGCGACCAGAACGACGCCTTTGGCGATGCGATCCTCGACTTCCTGATGCGGACACACGGAACGGAGATCGCGGCATGAGTGAACCTGCAGCGAAGGTCGACCTCGAACAGCTCCGTGCGATGCTGCTCATCGCGCCGTTCCACCAATGGCTGGGGCTGGATATCGCCGAACTGACAGACGAGGCGCTGATCCTCGAGATGCCGTGGCGCGAGGAAATCGTCTCCAACCCGATGATCGGATCGGCCCATGGCGGTGTCCTCTCGGCGCTGATCGACCTGACCGGGCTTTGCACCATCAACGCGCTCGGCGGATCGGCGCGCGCGACGGCTGACATGCTGGTCGATTTCCACCGACCCGCCACTTCGGGGCCGCTGCGCGCGATCGGGCGGGTGGTCAAGCTGGGCAAGCAATTGAGCGTTGCCGAAACCCGGATCGAAGATGCCGGGGGCAGGCTGCTGGCCAGCGGACGGGGTGCCTATGTCGGCTAAGCTCTTAGCTGCTCCGGGAGCCTTGGCAGTACTTGCGCTGGCGGGTTGCGTTGCGGTTCCCGACGCCGGAGTTCGTCCGGTCATGGAAACCGCCGACACAATCGAGGCTGCGCAGACGTTGGCCGCGCGCGGCAATACGACCTGGCCGCCAGACCAATGGTGGCGTCTGGCGGGCGATCCGCAACTGACTGCGCTGATCGAGGAGGGCCTTTCCAATGCACCGCAGGTTGCGGTGGCGGTGGCGCGGGTCAGGCGCGCGGAAGCCGAGGCGCAGCGCGTCGGGGCCGCGCGGTTGCCAACGATTGGGGCGGAAGCTGAGGGCGGTCTGCGCCGCCAGAGCGGCAACAACGGCATCCCCGCACAGTTCCTTCCCGATGGGTGGCAGGACTATGGACAGACCTCGCTGAGCTTCGGCTTCGACCTCGACCTGTGGGGTCGCAACCGCGCGGCCTATGCTGCCGCGACATCGGAGGCCCGCGCGGCGATGGTCGATGCGGCGCAGGCTCGCCTCGTGCTGTCGGTCGCGATAACCGCCGCCTACGCAGAGCTCGGGCGCCATTACCGCGAGCGCGACAACGCAGCGGCCACGCTCGCCAACCGCCGCTTGATGCGCGATCTTGTCGCCCAGCGCCAACGCAACGGGCTCGACAACCTCGCCAGCCTGCGCCGCGCCGATGCCGAAGTTGCCTTGGCGGAGCAGGATCTGGCAGCCGTCGATGAGAACATCGGCATCCGCCGCAACCAGCTTGCCGCGCTCCTGGGTGCTGGCCCGGATCGGGGAACGTCGATTACCCGTCTGCCGCTTGCACCCTCGACACCCGGCGGGGTTCCCGCCGGTGTCACCACCGACCTGCTTGGCAGGCGGCCCGATATCGTCGCCGCGCGCGAGCGCGTGGAAGCGGCGGCGAGCCGCGTCAAAGTGGCGCGGGCCGGGTTCTTCCCGTCGATCAACCTCAGGGCGCTGATTGGCCTTCAGGCGCTCGGTCTCGGCAATCTCGTCGCTTCCGGCTCCTTGTTCGGAAGCGTCGGTCCGGCCATCAGCCTGCCGATCTTTCAGGGCGGCGCGCTCAAAGCGCAATATGGCAGTGCCGAGGCCGCCTATGACGAGGCCGTCGCAAACTACAACCAGACCGTTGTCACCGCGTACCAGCAGGCTGCCGACGCGGTGACCCAGCGCGACGCAGCGGACAAGCGGCTTGGCGCAACCCGCACGGCGCTGGCCGCAAGCGAGGAAGCGCTAGGTCTGGTGCGCACACGCTACGAGGCCGGGCTTGCCAGTTACCTCGACGTCCTCGCCAGCGAACGCGGTGTGCAGGACCTACGCGTCGCGGTCATCGGCCTTGAGACATACGAACGCGGCGCGACGCTGGCGATGATCCGTGCACTGGGCGGCGGGTTCGACGCGGGCACTACCCAACCATCAGGACAGACCGAGCAATGAGCGATACTGCGACACAAGCTGCCGAAGTCGATCCGGAACTGTCCGCCTTTCGCAAGGCACGCCGGACGATGTGGCTCAAGCGCCTGGCCATCGTGCTCGCAGTGGTGGCTCTCGCATGGGGTGCCTGGTACGTGCTGGTCGCCCGCAACTATGTCAGCACCGACAACGCCTACGTAAATGCGCGAATGGCGCAGGTCACGCCGCTGATTGCTGGATCGGCCATCGAGGTGCTGGTCGAAGATACGCAGCAGGTGAAGGCGGGTGATGTCCTGGTCCGGCTCGACCAGGCCAACGCCAAAATCGCCGTCGCGCAGGCCGAAGCCGATCTTGCCGCCGCCCGCCGCAAATTCGGGCAGGCTGTCGCGACCAACAGCGCGCTGTCGGCCCAGATCGACACCTCAAGCGCCGGTCTCGTACAGGCCCGGGCGCGACTTCGCACTGCAGAGTCCGAGTTCGACAAGGCGCGGATCGACTTGCGGCGCCGTGAGGCCGTCATTGCCAGCGGCGCGATCTCGGGTGAGGAACTGACCCAGGCGCGCAAGGCCTACGCCTCCGCCAACGCGGCGCTCGAGGCGGCCCGCGGGGGCATCTCCGAAGTCACTTCGGCCCGACGGGTCGCGCAAGGGCAACTTGCCGCCAACGACGCCCTGGTGCGCGGCTCCAGCGTAGATACCGACCCAGCGGTTCAGGCGGCCAAGGCCCGGCTCGATGCCGCCTTGCTCGACCTCCAGCGTACCGAAATTCGCGCGCCGGTTTCCGGGGTGGTGAGCCGCCTGCAGATTCAGGTGGGACAGCGCCTGAGCCCCGGTCAGACTATCATGACCATCGTCCCGATCGACAAGCTCTACGTCGATGCCAACTTCAAGGAAGGCCAACTCGGCCGTGTCCGTCCTGGCATGGCTGTAACCCTCAAGTCGGATCTTTATGGCGGCGATGTCGTCTACCACGGCAAGGTCACCGGGCTGGCCGGCGGTACGGGATCGTCGATGGCAATCATCCCCGCCCAGAACGCCACCGGCAACTGGATCAAGACTGTCCAGCGCCTGCCGGTGCGGATCGAGCTTGATCCTGCCGAACTGCGCAAGCACCCGTTGCGCGTCGGGCTGTCGATGGAAGTCGAGATCGATGTTTCCGGTGAGTGAAACCAGATGAGCGAGACCGCTTCATCAGGCGCAGGAATAGCCCCGTCCCGGCAGCTTGTTGCCGGGCTCGTGCTTGCCCTTGCCAATTTCATGGTCATTCTCGACCTGAGCATCGCCAATGTCTCGATCCCGCATATCGCGGGCAATCTGGGCATCACGCTTGAACAAGGCGCATGGGTCATCACCTCCTACGCGGTCGCCGAGGCGATCTGCGTTCCCTTGACCGGATGGGTCGCCGGACGCTTCGGATCGGTACGCACCTTCCTGTTCAGCATGGTCGGGTTCGGGATCTGCTCATTCCTGTGCGGGATCTCAGTCACGATGGGCATGCTGGTCGCCAGTCGTATCGGACAGGGAATTTTCGGCGCCTTCCTGATGCCCATGTCGCAAACCTTGCTGCTCAGCGTGTTCCCGCCCGAGAAGCGCAATATGGCGATGGGACTATGGGCTGTTACACTGCTGATGGGACCTGCTCTTGGTCCGATGATCGGTGGCTATCTCACAGAAAATTATTCCTGGCATTGGATATTCCTGATCAATGTGCCCGTCGCCATCCTGTGCATCGTGGTTGGTTTCGCGCTGCTCAGGCCGATCGAGACCGAGCGGCAGATCCTGCCGATCGACTATGTCGGCCTTGCCTTGCTGGTGCTTTGGGTCGGCTGCCTCCAGATCGTGCTTGACCTTGGCCGTAACCACGACTGGTTCGCCGACCCGATGATCGTGGCGCTAACGATCACCTCTGCTGTGGGTTTTATCGTTTTCATTATCTGGGAGTTGGGCGAGGATCACCCGATCGTCGATTTGCGAGTTCTGCGGCACCGTGGCTTCAGCGTCAGCCTGACTGTTCTGTCGCTCGCATTTGCCGGATACTTCGCGGCGTTTGTCGTTGTCCCCCAGTGGCAGCAAGCCTGGCTCGGATTTCCTGCGACAGCAGCCGGCTTGTCCTCTTCGTTTTCGGCCATGGGCGGACTGATCACCGTTCCGCTGGTGGCTTTCCTGATGAGCCGCCTCGACCTGCGTTTCCTTGTTTCGTGCGGCGTTACCTGGATTGCGGCGATGACGCTCGTGCGCACAACCTGGACAACAGACTCCGATTTCTGGACCCTCAGCATTCCGCAGTTCGTTCAGGGGCTGGGCACTCCCTTCATGATGCTTCCTCTCATGACCCTGACGCTCAATACGGTTAAGGAAAACGAGGTGGCATCGGCCGCCGGCCTGCAAAGCTTCATGCGAACCATCGCCACCGCCGTAGCGACTTCCATCACTCTGTCTTATTGGGGTGATACTCAGCGCATCGCGCGCAGCGATGCGGTGGCGGTCCTGCAGCCGGAAGCGGCGCAGGCAAGCCTTTCCAGCCTCGGCTTCCCTTCTGAACAGATAAGGCAAGTGCTCAGCAACATGGTTGAGCTGGAGGCGACAACGCTGGCGCTTATTCATACCTTCTGGGCGACCACAGCCGTTCTGCTTTTTGCCGCCGCCCTGATCTGGCTTGCCCCACGACCGTCGAAATCAGGCGGCATTACGATGGGCCACTAAAGAAGACTGACCGGCAACCAGGAGGCAGATCTGGCTCTGTCGGCTCCAGAACTTCATTGGCCTTATGTCTTGACCCGACGCGACAACAGGATTGATGCAACCACCAACAGCGAACCGATCAGGTGGTATTTTGCGAACCGTTCTCCAAGCAGTGGTACGGCCATCAGGACCCCGAACACTGATGGCAGGTTCATGTAGACCCCCGCACGGCCCGAGCCGACCAAGGCGACCGCGCGATTGAACAGCGCGTAGGACAGCAGCGAAGGAAATATCCCGACATAGAGCAGGGATGCGAGCGCCGCGGGTGAAGCCACGGTCAGGCCAGCCCACCAGAGGTGCCAGGCATAGGGCACACTCAAAGCCGCGATCCCTACCCCGAACAGGACAACCAGCAAACTGAGGTGGTGCATCGCCGGTGCGCGGCGCAGGAAGGTAGCATAGGCGGAATAGAGAAAAACCGCAATGATGGCGAGCAGATCGCCTCGGTTCAGCGCATCCCAGCGCAGATAGTCGGGATGCCCCTTGGTCATGATCCACGCGATTCCGGTGATCGAAAGGAGTGCGCAAACGAGAAGGATCGGGTGCACCCTCTCCCGAAACAGCACAACTGGCATGAGCAGGGTCATCACCGGCATGGTCGATTGCAATAGAAGATTGTTGGTCGCGGTGGTGAACTGCAAGCTTTGATAGACGAGAAAGGAAAACAGCCCCACTCCTAAGGCCCCGAGGAGCCCAAGGAACCGCCAGCCGCCGACAATGGCGGACAGGTCGTCGCGGAGGTGTCGCCAAGCGAACGGGAGCACGAAGACCAGCGCCACCACCCACCGCCAGAACGCCAGCGTCACGGGTGAGAGCAAGTCCTTGGCCGCCCGCCCGACGATCGGATTCAGGGCCCAAAAGAACGAGGCCAGACACAGCAACAGGGCTGGTGATTGCCAGAGCCTGGACACAAGACCCAGGATGCTGGACGTGTTGCGGTCGGCATCTTGCAACCTAAAATTCTCCCCAGAAACGCGGCTTGAGAATCGTCCTTGCGCCAACGGTAGGTTTTGCATATGGTGCATCGCGTTGCATGTATAGCACGAATCGACTATGCAGCACTCGGAACAAAAAGCATGGGAGCGATGCGATGAATGGATCGGCGGCACTCGTCGATAATGCCAACGCGAGCCAGTCTCGCCGGGTGTTCTGGGATCAGGACGTCTATCAGCTGGAGCTGGAGCGGATATTCTCGCGATGCTGGCTCATGCTCGGACATGATTCGCTAGTTCCCAAACCGGGCGACTTCATTACGACGTACATGGCAGAAGACCGTGTCATCTTGTCGCGGCAGCCGGACGGTTCGCTGAAGGCGTTCATCAATTCCTGCACTCACCGCGGCAACCAGATCTGTCATGCCGACAGCGGCAGCGCCAAGGCGTTCGTGTGCAATTATCATGGTTGGGTTTTCGGTCAGGATGGTTCGCTCGTCGATGTTCCGATGGAAGAGCGGTGCTATCACAGCGATCTCGACAAATCCAAGCTGGGGCTCGCGCCGATCCGGGTCGAAACTTACAAGGGCTTCATCTTCGGCTGCCATGATCCCGAAGCGCCCTCGCTTGAGGACTATTTGGGGGACTTCTGCTGGTACCTCGATACGATCTGGGACGGTCCGGACGGTGGTCTGGAACTGCTCGGGCCGCCGTTGAAGAGCACCCTCGCCTGCAATTGGAAAGTCCCGACCGAGAACTTCGTCGGCGATGGGTATCACGTGGGCTGGACGCATGCCGCCGCTCTCCAGATGATCGGGGGCGAGCTGGCTGGCCTGTCGGGCAATCGCGCCGACATGCCGTTTGACGACCTTGGTCTGCAATTCACCATGCGGCATGGCCACGGGTTTGGCCTGATCGATAACGCGGCGACTGCGATCCACGTCAAGCGCGACGGGTACGTCAAATATCTCGAGGAGACGCGGGGCGGAATTCGCGAAAAATTCGGGCCGGAGCGCGAACGGCTCTATGTCGGTCACTGGAATACGTCGATCTTCCCAAACTGTTCGTTCCTCTACGGAACCAACACCTTCAAGATCTGGCATCCGCGCGGGCCGCATGAAATCGAGGTCTGGACCTATACCATGGTACCGAAGAATGCCGACACCGAAACTAAGCGGTCGATCCAGCGCGAAGCGATCCGTTCATTTGGTACGGCGGGAACGCTCGAAAGCGACGATGGCGAAAACATGTCGTCGGCCACCTACAACAACAACGGTATCATCACCCGCAAGGGGCGGATGAATTCGAGCATGGGCAAGGACCGCGAAGGGCCGCACCCCGTCTATCCAGGAATTGTCGGGGTCAGCTTCATCGGCGAAACCTCGTATCGAGGCTTTTATCGTTTCTGGCAAGAAATGCTCGATGCGCCAGATTGGGCCGCCATCCGGGCCAATGACGATACCTGGGATGCAATGTGGACCAACCGTAATTTCTGGCCTGAACGTCTGTCGGCGAAGCAAGCCGAGCCGCAAGACTGATCCCGACAGCAATCTGGACCGCAAGATGACCGAAACACGCAAGCCCGTAGGCATGGAACTGCATCATGCCATCGTCAGTCACTATTCCGCCGAGGTGCGGATGTTGCAAAACCAGCAATATCGCGAATGGTTCGATACTGTAATCGCCGAAGATATCCATTACTGGATGCCAGTTTACGAACAGCGGTTCGCACGTGACCGCCGCCCGGATCCAACCCCGGGGGATGCCGCAATCTACAACGATGACTATGCCGAGCTGCAGCAGCGGGTCGACCGGTTGCTGACGGGTCAGGTATGGATGGAAGATCCGCCATCACGTATCCGCTATTTCGTCACCAATGTCGAAGCATTCGAAATTGCACCGTTTGAATTCGAGGTCTTCTCTAATGTTCTGGTGCACCGCAATCGCCGACAGAGCGAAGTTTACGTGCACACGCTGGGACGCGAAGACAAGCTGCGGAAAACAGGCAGCGGCTTCAAGGTATTCAGCAGGAAGCTGAATATCGACGCGCGCGTCGTGCAGGACAAGAATCTCTATTTCTTTGTATAAGCAAATTCAATCAACTGGAAATCAGGAAAGGGGAGAGCAAAAATGGACGCATACGCGGCAATTATCGAGCGTCAAGGCGGCGAATTCGTTCTGGATAACGTCTCTATCGAGGATCCGCGCGACGGCGAAGTGCTGGTCAAGGTTGCCGCAGCTGGCATGTGTCATACCGACCTGACGGTTCGCGATCAATATTACCCGACGCCGCTGCCGGCGGTGCTGGGCCATGAAGGTTCGGGCGTTGTCGAAAAGGTCGGACGTGGCGTCACCACTGTCAAGCCAGGCGACAAGGTCGTGCTCTCCTTCAGCTATTGCGGCACCTGTCCATCGTGCCTCAAGGGGCATCAGGCCTATTGTCCGAGCCTGTTCCCGCTCAATTTCATGGGCCGCCGCCTGGATGGTTCGACGCCGATTACCCGCAACGGCCAAGAGGTCAACGCCTGCTTCTTCGGGCAATCCTCGTTCGCGACCTATTCGATCGCGTCGGAAAACAACTGCGTCAAGGTTGCCGACGACGCACAGATCGAACTTTTGGGCCCACTGGGCTGCGGCATCCAGACCGGGGCGGGCAGCATCCTCAATGCGCTTTGTCCCGAACCTGGCTCCTCGATCGCGATCTTCGGGGTCGGGTCGGTCGGCCTCAGCGCCGTGATGGCCGCCAAGGCCTCGGGCTGCCTCAAGATCATCGCGGTTGACCGCAACGCAGGCCGCTTGGAACTGGCGCGTGAACTGGGCGCCACCGATGTGATCGACGCCAACACGGTCAACGCTCAGGAAGCGATCGTCGCGATGACCGGTGGCGGCGCCGACTATGCCATGGATACCACCGCCATTCCAGCGGTGCTGCGCTCGGCGGTGGACAGCACGCACAACATGGGTGAAACCGCAGTGGTCGGCGGGGCGAAGCTGGGCACCGAATTTTCGCTAGACATGAACAACATGCTGTTTGGCCGCAAGTTGCGCGGCGTAGTCGAAGGATCGAGCACCCCGCAGGTCTTCATCCCGCAACTGATTGCGATGCAGAAGGCCGGGCTGTTCCCGTTCGAGAAGCTCTGCACCTTCTATGATCTCGACCAGATCAACCAGGCCGTCGAGGATACCGAAAAGACCGGCAAGGCGATCAAGGCCATTCTCAAAATGTAGATCGCTTCTGGGGCGGCGCACCAATCGAATTGCGCCGCCTTGGACCTGCACTTGGACCTCAGGAATTTAACAATGTCGAGTGTGTTTTCCTTCGGTTCCGGCGTTCTGGTCGCAGGTCAGATTGGTCTCGACAAGCGCGTCTTGGGCGGGAAAGGGGCCAACCTCGCCGAGATGGCGCGGATCGGGCTGCCCGTCCCGCCTGGATTCACGATTTCCGCCGGCGAATGCCTCGCTTATCTTGACCACGGCAGAGCTTCACTTGATCGCATCCGCGATGAGGTTTCGGCTGCTTTGGGGCTGGTCGAACGGGCGACGGGCAAGACGTTCGGCAATCCTCGCGATCCCCTGCTGGTCTCGGTGCGTTCGGGCGCGCGGGTATCCATGCCGGGGATGATGGACACGATCCTCAACCTTGGCATCAATGATGCTACCGTCACCGGCCTGGGCCAGTCCTCCGGGGATGAGCGGTTCGCGCTCGACAGTTATCGCCGCTTCATCCAGATGTATTCCAGTGTCGTGCTCGAAATCGAGCATGGCGTATTCGAGGCAGCCCTTGACCGCATCAAGGAAGATCGCGGCGTCGATGAGGATATCGATCTTCGAGTGGAGGATCTGCGCGGCGTGATCGCGACCTTCAAGGATCTCGTGCTTGCCCATCACGGCGCGGCCTTTCCTCAGGATGTACAGGAACAACTCTGGACGGCAATCGAGGCGGTGTTCCGCTCATGGGACTCACCGCGAGCCAAGGTCTACCGGCGCCTGAACGATATCCCCGGAGATTGGGGCACGGCGGTTAACGTCCAAGCCATGGTGTTCGGAAATCTTGGCGAGACCAGCGCTACCGGCGTCGCCTTTACCCGCAACCCTGCAACCGGCGAGAAGGCCTACTACGGCGAATGGCTGGCCAACGCCCAGGGTGAGGATGTTGTCGCCGGCATCCGCACGCCCCAGTATCTGACCAGGGCTGCCCGCGAAGCCGCAGGTGCGCGGCTTCCCTCAATGCAGGAAGCGATGCCGAAGGCCTATGCCCAACTTGCTGAGGTGTTCGAACTGCTGGAGCGCCACTATCGCGACATGCAGGACATCGAATTCACAGTCGAACGCGGCAGGCTCTACCTCCTTCAGACCCGTTCGGGCAAGCGCACCGCCAAGGCCGCGCTCAAGATTGCCGTCGACATGGTCGAAGAGAGCCTGGTCGACGAAGTGACCGCGCTGCTCCGCCTCGACCCGGCCTCGCTCGACCAGTTGCTTCACCCCTCGCTCGATCCGAATGCCCCACGGGTGCTGCTCGGAAAGGGTTTGCCTGCCTCGCCCGGGGCAGCCTCGGGAGGTGTGGTATTCGATGCGGAAACAGCGGCACGGTGGGCCGAATTGGGAGAGAAGGTCATCCTCGTCAGGCATGAGACGTCGCCTGACGACATCCATGGCATGCACGTCGCAACCGGCATCCTGACGGCGCGCGGCGGCATGACCAGCCACGCGGCCGTGGTCGCGCGGGGTATGGGCCGGCCATGCGTGGCGGGCACCGCGAGTCTCAAGATCGACCCGGTCGCGCGGGTCGCCGAGATCGGCGGCCAGCGGCTCGAAGAGGGCGCATTCATCACGATCGACGGTTCGACCGGCGAAGTGTTCCTGGGCGAACTGCCGACGATCCTGCCCAAACTTTCGGGCGATTTCGCAACGGTGATGGCATGGGCTGACAAGCATCGCCGCCTGAAGATTCGGACCAACGCGGAAACCCCGCTCGATTGCGAAATGGCCCGCCGGTTCGGGGCCGAAGGGGTCGGGCTTTGCCGAACCGAGCACATGTTCTTCGATGAAAGCCGGATCCTCGCCATGCGGCAGATGATCCTGGCCGACAGCGAAAAGGAACGACGCTCCGCGCTCGACCAGCTATTGCCCGAACAGCGCACCGACTTCCGCCGGATCTTCGAAATCATGGAAGGCTTGCCAGTCACCATCCGCCTCCTCGATCCGCCGCTGCACGAGTTTCTGCCGCATACGGATAGCGAGTTCACCGAGCTTTCGCGGGCGATGGGTATTGACGTGGAGCAGGTTCGGCATCGCGCAATCGAATTGGCGGAAACCAACCCCATGCTGGGGCATCGAGGCTGCCGACTGGGCGTGGTCTATCCCGAAATATACGAAATGCAGGCTCGCGCGATTTTCGAGGCGGCGCTCGAAGTCGCGGGCGAGGCGGGCATGGCGGTCTGTCCCGAAATCATGATTCCGCTGGTCGGATTGCCGCGTGAACTGGAATCACTGAAGGATACCCTGTACAGGGTCGCTGAAGTCGTGTTCGCCGAAAAAGGCGAGCGGATCGCCTTTAGCGTTGGCACCATGATCGAGCTGCCGCGGGCAGCCCTGGTTGCCGACGAAATCGCTGCAAGCGGGGAATTCTTCTCGTTCGGAACCAATGATCTGACCCAGACTACGCTGGGGATCAGCCGCGACGATGCGGCGCGTTTCCTGGGTGCTTATGTGGAAAAAGGCATTATCGCCAAGGACCCGTTCGTCACCCTCGATATCGAAGGGGTCGGCAAGCTGATCGAAATGGCATCGCGCAAAGGGCGCGAAACCCGGCCCGACCTAAAACTGGGGATCTGCGGCGAGCACGGCGGCGATCCGGCCACGATCGCCTTCTGTGAGGAGATCGGGTTGGACTATGTCAGCGCATCGCCTTTCCGGGTGCCGATTGCCCGACTGGCTGCGGCCCAGGCGGCGCTGGCGCCTTCATGAACGGACGATGCAAGCTGAAATTCTGAACCAAATCGAGATGAGGTGCACCTCAAATGGAATATGATCGTAAGGACGCCAAGGCCTGGGCAACGAAGACCGTCAGGGGCTTCTATCAGTGTCCGATCACCCCGATGACCGCCGATTACAAGTTCGATGTGGACGGTATCCGCTACAACATCGATAAATATGTCGAAATGGGCGTAGATGGCTTGGCCGTCGGCGGGTTCATCGCCGAATGCTGGAACGTCTCAGCGTCAGACTGGTTTCGCTATCACGAGATCGTTGCCGAGGCGAATGCCGGGCGGCTCGATCTGTGGACCATCGTGCTCGATCCCAGCGTCTATACCGCGATCGAGAAGATGCAGTTCGTCGAGAAGCTCGGGTATAACGGGGCTGAGGTGATCAACCCGGTTGTGCAGCTCAAGCGCGACGACGAAATCTATTCCTGGTTCAAGTTCCTGACCGACCACACCGATCTGGCCGTCTGCCTCTACCGGACCCCGGTTTCGGGCACCGTGCTGAGCTGGGACCTGATGCGCCGCCTGGCCGATATCGATACCGTGATCGGCGTCAAACAAGGTGCCATGAGCCGTGCCGAGACAATCAAGATCCGCCAGCTAATGCCCGAAGGCTTCAACACGATGGAGCCATTTGAATACTTCTTCCTCGACGATCTGCGTCTTGGCGGCACCGTTTGCTGGGGTGAATTGTCCTACATGCTGTACGGCAAGAAGCGCCATTTCGCCAAGGAATACATCCGCCTGGCGCATGAAGGAAAATGGGAGGAAGCGCGGGCCGCTTCCGATCAGCTCAGCGAAGTCCGCGAATTCTATCACGACAACTTCCTGTGGGATATCGCCCGCACCGCGACCTATGCCAGCGCACTTGCCAATGTGAAGGCCTGGTACGAAGCGATTGGCCTCAAGGCTGGCCCGATCCTGCCGCCGGTGGCTGATGTGACGCCGGAAAAGAAAGAGCAGATCAGGGCCAAGCTGGTCGAACTGGGCATTGCCTGAGCCGAACCAACGGGAATCCCAAAGCATGTCCAAGCAATTGCATTTCTGTTTCCACGGCGCCGGCGGGCTAGGCTCGGTCATCGGCGGATTCCTGGCGCGCGGCGGCCACAAGGTCACGCTGATTGCGCGCAAGCCCCATGTCGAGGCGATCCGCCGGGATGGCCTGAGTATTTCGGGTGTGCGGACGCAATTCGTCCAGCGCGAAAACCTCTTCGCGGTCGAAACGCCCGAGGAGGTTGAAGGCGACATCGACTATTACATCCTGCTGACCAAGGCCAAGGGTACCGATCAGGCGCTGGCCGATGCGCAGGTGTTGGTCGATCGCACCGCTTGCGCGCTGACTTTGCAGAACGGCGTGGGCAAGGAAGGCAAACTCCAGGCCGCGTTTGGCAAGGACAAGGTGATCGGCGGCTCGATCATGGACGGGGCGACCCTGCTCGAACCGGGCAAGGCGCTCAATCACATGGCGGTTCCCGTCACCGCCTATTTCGGCGAGCTGGAAGGCGGGGAGAGCGAGCGCACGCGGATCATGGCCGAAGCGCTCGACGCTGCGGGCATGGGTTCGCGCTCAACTCCCGATATCGTCCATGTCCATTGGGAAAAAGTGGTTCAGGTCGGTGGAGCATCGTCGTGGAGCGCCAGTACGCTGGGCGCGCTTCCAAAGCTCGATTTTGTGGATGGTGTGGCGGTTCGCGAAGGCGCCGAACACTATGTCCACGTCGTCAAGGATCTGCTGGCGATCTACAAGGCACTTGGCTACGAACCGCAGAACTATTTCGCGCCTGTATCCAGATTGGTCGAGATTGACCGTGAAGGCTTTGAAGAGGCAGTGTACGGTGTCATGGCGATGGGCACCAGATTCAAGCCGGAAAACCGTCCCGTCCGCACCTCGATGCATGACGATCTCGTGGCGGGCCGGCGGATGGAAGTTGACGAGGTTCTGGGGCCGCTCGCGGCGGCAGCGGAGCAACTGCAGGTTCCTGCGCCAGCCTTTCTCAGCGCCTATCGGGTGCTCAAGACTTTGAACAGCTATCTGTAGTGAAAGATTGACCATGAGGCGTTATTCCATCGCCAGCATTCCGGGAGATGGAATTGGCCGCGAGGTGGTGCCTGCCGCAATCGAGGTGCTGACGGCGGCAGCGGCCAAGTGCGGTTTCGTGCTCGAATTCCGGCACTTCGACTGGAGCTGCCAGACCTACCTCAAAACCGGCAAGATGATGCCCGATGATGGGCTAGACCGGTTGCGCGATCATGATGCGGTGTTCCTCGGCGCGGTCGGCTTTCCCGGGGTACCCGATCATATCTCGCTGTGGGGGCTGCTGCTGCCGATCCGGCGCGAGTTCGAGCAGTACGTCAATCTGCGTCCGGTGCGGCTGCTGCCGGGCATCGCTTCGCCCCTGCGCGACAAGGCTCCTGGCGACATCGATTTCTGGGTGGTGCGCGAAAACTCGGAAGGCGAATATTCCCAGATCGGCGGTCGGACCGGGACCGGCGAGAACGAAATCGTCGTCCAGCAGGCGATCTTCACCCGCCGGGGCACGGACCGCATCTTGCGCTATGCCTTCGACTTCGCTCGGCGGAGCGGGCGCAGGCATGTGACCAGCGCGACGAAGTCCAATGGACTCTATCATTCGATGCCGTTCTGGGACGAGCGCTTTGCCGCAATCGGCGCCGAATACCCCGATGTTGCCGCCGATCAATATCATGTCGATATTCTCGCCGCACGCTTTGTGATATCGCCCGAACGGTTCAATGTGGTGGTTGGTTCGAACCTTTTTGGTGATATCCTTTCCGATCTGGGGCCGGGAATCACTGGCACCATCGCTGTGGCTCCTTCTGCTAACCTCAACCCCGAACGGCGGTTCCCTTCGATGTTCGAGCCGGTCCACGGGTCTGCCCCGGACATCGCCGGGCAGGGCATCGCCAATCCGATCGGCCAGATTTGGTCGGGTGCAATGATGCTGGAACATCTCGGCGAAACCGAGCCCGCCGCGCTGGTGATGCGCGCACTCGAAACGGCGCTCATTGCGCCCGATATTGCGACGACCCCCGATCTTGGCGGAAACGGGACAACCGCGGGATTTGCGCAAGCTGTTCGCAGCACCTTGCTGGGGCTCTAGCCGGAAAGCTGGCGGTCCCGGCGCTGGTCGGACGCCACGGCGGGGAAATGGTCTGCCGTTCGCACGAGTTCGTCCGTTATGAGGGCGAGGGAGCCGCACCTGACTATGTCGTGGTGATCCGGTTTCCTTCGATGGAGGCGATCGACGCCTTCATGAACGATCCGGACTATGCGCCGCACAAGGATGCGCGCATCGCCTGCGCCACATCGGATATCTTCGCGATCGCCTGAGGAGGCCGCCATGAAGGTTCTGCGCACTTACCTGATCGCCGTGGGGATCTGGTATCTCTGCAATCTCGTGCTGCTCTGGCCGCCGGTCTATGCGGGGGCCCTGCGGCTGATCTACCCCGGTATTGCGCTGGGGCAGGGGACGCCGTCTTTCGGCCTGCTGCTTGATGCCTGGTTGATCGTTGGCATCCAACTGGCGGCAATCGGCCTTGTGGCGTTGTGGGGCGCGCGCGATCCGTTGCGCTACTGGGCGCTGGTTCCGGTGATCGTGCTGACCGAACTCGTCGGCTCCGCCTGGGACATCTATAGCGTCGTTTGGAGCGGAGAAGCCTTGTGGGTCGGCTTGACGACCTTGGCCGCGCATGCTGTGATCATGGCGGGTGCATGGTTTGCCAGGCGCGCGATGGAGCGGGATATCGTCTGATCAATCAGGTTGAAGCCCGCGGGCGCGCAGCCGCGCGAGGATTTCGTCTGTGGCCGGGCAGGGCAGGTCGGCCTGTCGCGCGAAGCGGGGTATGGCCCCACTGAGGTGGACGAATTCCGACGGTCTGCCCGCTTCGAGATCGCGCTGCAGCGAACTGGTGACGTCGGGTGGAAAGCGGCCGATGAAGTCCAGCTTCTCGTATATGCAATCGGGCGGCAATTCGATGCCCAACGCCGCTGCGATCCGTTCGACCTCGGCCATGGCCTCGCGCAAAAGCGCGCTGGCCTGGGGATGGCCCAGCACCTGACCGACCTTCAGGCCGAACGCCGGGGCCACCGCGCCGATCGTCGCGGCCATCAGGAACTTGTCCCACAACGCTGGGCGCATGTCGCCTGTCAGAGTGGTGGGGACCCCAGCGGCAATAAGGTCGCCCGCAAGGATTGCCGAGGCCTGTCCGGCAGCCGGGTCGGTTGCGCGATCGGCGACCGGGCCGGCCAGCAGCGTGGCGGGGACGCCGGTGTGGCGCACGATCCCGTCTTCCAGCTCGAAGAAGCCGTGCATGCGTGCGCCAAGCACGACAGCGCGGGGCAGGGCGGCCTGGGCGATGCCGGGTGCTTCGACCCCATTCTGCACCGTCAGCAGCGTGAAGCGGCTTCCGCGCAGTGGTTCGAGCAGGGCAAGCGCGGATTCGATCTGAAACGTCTTGGTTGCCAGGATGGCATGATCCGGCGGCGTTGCGGGATCGCATGCTGCGGACACCGGCACACGCACTTGCCGCTCGGCCCCGCCTTCGGACAGCAGCACGCCCGTGTTTCGCAAGGCCTCGAGCCGCGCTCCTCGGGCGATCAGCAGAACTTCATGCCCGGCGTTGTGCAACCGCGTGCTCAGGAAACTGCCGATTGCCCCGGCGCCGATGATGACAAACCGGCTCACCGCATCAGGCGAAGAAGCGGTTGTCCGGGCGCGGCAGGCCAAGATGGTCGCGCAGCGTTTCGCCTTCGTATTCGGTGCGGAACAGGCCGCGCGCCTGCAGTTCGGGCACAACCTTGCCGGCAAAGTCTTCCAGGCCTTCCGGCAGGTAAGGGAACATGGTGGTAAAACCGTCGCAAGCGCCTTGCTCAAGCCAATGCTGCATCTCGTCGGCGATGGTCTTGGCGGTGCCGACAAAAGCCAAACCGCCATAGCTGCCGGCCTTCGCGGCGAGCTGGCGGATCGTCAGGCTCTCAGCTCTGGCCAATTCGATCATGAACCGCCGCGAACTTTTGCTGGCGTTGGATTCGGGGATGTCGGGCAGGCGGCCATCGGGATCGAAGCTCGATACGTCGTGACCCAGCATGCCGGACAGTGAATGGATGCCGCTGTCGTAGTGGACCAGGCTGTCCAGTTTCGCGCGCTTCGCGTGGGCTTCCTCGACGGTGTCTCCAACAACCAGGAATACGGCCGGCATGATCTTGATGTGATCGGGATTGCGTCCTACCGTCGCCGCCCGCCCTTTGACGTCGTCGTAATAGGCTTTGCTGCCTTCCAGCGTCGATTCCGCAGCAAATACGGCTTCGGCGGTTTCGGCAGCGAGCTGGCGGCCCGGGTCCGAGGCGCCGGCCTGGAAGATGACGGGCCAGCCTTGAACCGGACGGGCGATGTTAAGCGGCCCGGTGACCGAGAAATGCTCGCCCTTGTGGTTCAGCGCACGCATCCGGGCGGGGTCGAAATAGATGCCCTTTGCTGCGTCCATAACGAAGGCATCGTCGGCGAAACTGTCCCACAGCCCGGTCACAACGTCATGAAACTCGCGGGCGCGGTGATAGCGCGCGGCGTGATCTGGCTGGGTCTCTAGGCCGAAGTTGCGGCTGCTGTCCGGATTCGAAGTGGTCACCACGTTCCAGCCGGTCCGCCCGCCGCTGATGTGATCGAGAGAGGCAAAGCGGCGCGCGACATGGAACGGCTCGTCGTAAGTGGTCGAGGCCGTTGCGACGAGGCCGATTCGCTCAGTCACCCCGGCCAGTGCGGAAAGCAACGTGAATGGCTCGAACGAGGTCACAGTGTGGCTGCGCATCAGCGCCTGGCGTGGCAGGTTGAGCACGCCGAGGTGATCAGCCATGAAGAAATAATCGAACTTGGCAGCTTCAAGGCTGCGGATGAAGCGCTGGATCGCTGCCAGGCTGAAGTTCGCGTCGGGTAAGGCACCTGGATACCGCCAGGCTCCGGTGTGGATGCTGACCGGGCGCATGAACGCGCCAAGGTGAAGTTGCTTGGCCATCAGTGCGTTTCCCGGTCTGGAGGTACGGCCGGACCATACCGAACGGTCCGGCCGTTATTTCGTTAGGTAGGCATGGCCTTGCCTTGCGCCTGGTCGAGTTCCCGGCGAACCGCAAAGTGGTCGTCATAGTTCTCGGGCTTCAGGGCGAAGGCTTTCTGGCGCGGGATGCGGTTGGCGTTGATTTCATCGTACTTGAGGTAATAGGCCTTGTGCATCCGGTAGAACGGGATTTCCGGCCAGAGGTGGTGGATCAGGTGGTAATTCTGATAAACCAGCAGCGGGTTGAGCAACCATTCCCAGCCGAACCGCATGGTTGTAGCCATGTAAGGGTCTTCGTCTTGCGCGATGATCGCGGGATGATGTGGCAGGATGACGAAGACGATGGCGATGATGAACAGCGTGATCCGTGACGGCACGAACCACAGCATGAACAGTTCCCAGCCGAAGCCGAAGTAAATTGCCGCAACGAACAGCAGCGCGAGGAGCGAATAGAAGACAAGCAGTTCGGTGCCATGTTTCTTGCGCACGTTCTGACCATATTTGACGAAATACCAGATGTAGGCACCATCGAAGAAGGTCCAGCGGAATGGAACCTGCCACCAGGGCGATTCATGCTCGAACCGGTCGGGGTCTTTGGGTCCATTGGTATGCGTGTGGTGCTTGTTGTGGACCCAGCGGAGCAGGACCATCGGGGCATAGGGAAAGAGGAAGAACAAGCCGATCGCGCCGATCGATTCGTTGATCCAGCCAACGCTCGACAGCGACTTGTGCGAGGCGTCGTGGATCACGCTGAAAAGCAGATATGTGACGAGGCCGTTTGAGATCGCACCGACCCAAAGCGGAAGCATAGCGTTCAGCGCCAGGTACCAGGTCGTTGCGATCCCTGCCATGGAAACGACAAACAAGAGAGCTGTCGGCAGGGCGAGAACGGGCGCCTTTCGCAACTGTTCGAAATGCTCTTCGGACGATCTGGGAAACGCGATTGCAGCCATTACCTGACTTCCTTTCCTCTCACTGGTTTCTAAGCGCCTGGTTGGGTTGACGCTCGGCCTCTTTGTCGCAATTGACTCAGATCATCCTCTTGCACGCGTTTGCACCTTACATTACTCGTTGGACAATATGCAACTCCTTTCCCATCATGCAAGGGGCTTTGGGGCCGGGGAGTGGCTGGTGAAGGGGAATACCGATGAACGCACGCAAGGCTAGCCAGCTTGCAGCTAAAGGTGATGAAATGGAACATCAGGCTACCGAGCGCTTGCCTCCCGAAGATTTGAGCGCGAATGATTCGCCGCGCAAGGCTATCCAGTCCGTGGAAATTGGTGTTCGCGTCCTCAGGGCCTTGATGGATTGCCCAAGGGATGGCGCACATCTGCGTGAAGTTGCCGAGAAATCGGGTCTGTCACGCAGCCAGGCACACCGTTACCTGCTGGCTTTTGTCAATACAGGCGTGGTCGAGCAGAATATCCAGAATGGCCGCTATGCACTAGGTGAGTTTTCAGTTCGTATTGGCATGGCCGCGCTGGCGCGGGTGGAGCCGGTACGGATCGCTGGCGATAATCTGGCGAGCGTGCTGGAAGAACTGCAAACGACAGGGTTGCTGTCGGTCTGGGGCAATTATGGGCCAACGGTGATTCGCTGGATCGATGGCGGTCTGCCCCTGTTTACCAGTTTGCACGTCGGCTCTGTTTTGCCCTTGCAGGCTTCGTCCACCGGCATCCTGTATTTGACCCATTGTTCACGAGCTTTGACTCGGCCCGTCATCGCTCAGGAGCGCGCCAGCGGGCTGGTGGTTTCCGACGACGAACTGGAAAGGCAGATAGTCCAAGCGCGCGAGATGGGATACGCGACCACACAGGGTACGGTTGTGCCTGGTCTCTCTGCCTTGAGTGTACCTGTGCTTGATTCCGGGAACAGGCTTGTTGCAACGATGAGCGTTCTCTCGCGAGTTCAGGACAAGCATTTTTATTCAAAGCCGAAGATCGAAAAGATCCGTTCGGCGGCCATGGCAGCGAGTCGTGCGATCGGCTGGCAAGGATAGCTCCTGCGGTTTTCCATCAGAAGTGGACTGGCCTCCATATTGGTGGACCGGCTTCATGGCGGAGTCGCTGCCAGGCCCGACCATCCGGAAGGTATGAACGTTGTCGCTGACCCATAAAGAGCCAATCGGCAAACGGGAGTTCATCGCCATGATGGCGATGATCCAGGCATTGCAGTCACTTGGGTTTACAACTTTGCTTCCGGCCTTGGGTGTCATGGCAAACGATCTGGGGGCAAGCGGTTCAAATCAGCGGCAATGGGTCATCGGCACCTTCCTGATCTGCTCCGGCCTGTTTTCGCTCGTCCCGGGGACGATCTCCGACCGGCTTGGGAGGAAGCCGGTCCTGCTGGTTTGCATGGGCCTGTTCGCCCTGATCAATCTGCTTTGTGCTTTCGTGGCTGACTTTTCCGTCCTGCTGGCGGCCCGCGCGCTGCTTGGCTGTGCCTCGTCCGCCCTGACCGTCCTTCCTCTGGCGATCATTCGCGACCGCTATCAAGGCGAAGACATGGCCAAGCTGCAAGCCTTTGTCGCGATGCTGTTTATGGCAGTCCCGACCCTTGCCCCAAGTTTGGGTTATGTGATCTTTACTACGCTCGGCTGGCGTGTCGTCTTCATTGTCATCGGCGTGCTGTCGATGGGAGTGTCAGCATGGTATTTCTACCGCATGGAAGAAACGCTGCCGCTTTCCCGGCGGCAGTCCCATGGTGCCAGTGAATTGTTCGGCAACATCCGCCTCGTTCTGACAAACCGCCGGTCGATCGGTTACGTCATTGGCATGGCCCTGATTTTCGGCGCTCACTTCGGCTTCATCAACAGCTCGCAGCAATTGATCGGCGAACATTTCGGGGCCGGCGGGGCCTATTCGGTAATCTTTGGCTTGATGGCGGGCTCGATGATGCTGGCCAGCATTGCCAATTCTGCGATCGTACACCGCTTCGGCATCCGGGGGATCGGCCATGCCGCCATCCTGTGCCATTTCCTTGTGTCGATCGGCCAGATCTATTTGGCATCCCGACCGGGCGAAACCCTGCTTCAGTTTGTGCTTCTGACATCCGCGAACATGTGCTTGCTGATCACGGTCTTCATCAATTTCACGGCGATTTCCCTGCAGCCGTTCGGCAAGGTGGCCGGGGCCGCGGCCTCTGTTCAGACGTTCTTCCGTTTGGTGCTTGGCGCGGGGCTGGGCGCACTGATCGGGCAGGCCTACAATGGTTCCCCGCTGCCTCTGGCCTATTCGTTCTTCGGGGTGGCGAGCGTGACCATCGTGCTTGTACTGTTCAGCGAAGGCTGGCGATTGTTCGGGGGACCTATACCGGTTCAGGCTGCGAACTGACTGCGCCGCCTATTCGTCTTCGACCGGCTCGGCACTTCCCGGCGCGGCCAGATTCGAAACCATTCGCACTCCGTCGATCACGATCGGGCTGGCGACGCCTTTGCGCCCTCCGGCCATTGCGGCGAGGCCCCTGGCGACGACCTGCGGATCGGCGAACACTTCGTCGAGTTCGTTGATCGGTCCGGCTGGCACGCCAACCTCTTCAAGCGCGTCGAACAGCGCTTGTCGGTTCCACTGGGCCGTGCGCCCCTCGACCGTTGTGACCAGTTCCGCCCGGTTCGAGAGACGGGCAGGATTTGTGGCGAAGCGTGGGTCTTCATGCAGTGAACACCGCAAAACGCGGCACAAGCTGGCGAACTGGCCGTCGTTGCCGGCCGCAATCACCAAGGGCCCGTCAAGCGTGGGGAAGGCTTGATAGGGTGCCAGATTGGCATGACCGTTGCCGAACCGGCGCGGGACCTTGCCCGAAGTCATCCAGTTCATCGCCTGATTGGCCATGACCGCCACTTGGGTATCGAGCAGCGCCATGTCGATATGGGCGCCGCTGCCGGTGCGGTCCCGGCGGTTGAGCGCGGCGAGAATCGCCACAGTGCTGTACATGCCCGTGAACAGGTCGGCCACCGCGATGCCCGCCTTCTGTGGCTCGCGATCGGGTTCGCCGGTCATCGACATCATGCCGCCCATGGCCTGGGCGATGAAATCGTAGCCCGCGCGGTGGGCATAAGGCCCGGTCTGCCCGAACCCGGTGATCGAGCAAGTAATCAGGCGCGGGTTCAGTTCGGACAGCGCGGCATGGTCAAGCCCGTATTTCGCCAGCCCGCCGACCTTGTAGTTTTCGATCAGGATGTCGGCCCCGTTCGCCAGCTCGCGGATGATGGCCTGGCCTTCCGCGCTGGCGATGTCGATCGCGAAGGAGTGCTTGCCGCGATTGGTCGAATGGAAATAGGCCGCGCCCAGACTCGTACCGTCTTCTGCGGTGACGAACGGCGGCCCCCAATGCCGCGTGTCGTCGCCCGCACCGGGCCGCTCGATCTTGATCACTTCGGCGCCCAGGTCCGCCAGCAATTGCCCGCACCAGGGGCCGGCCAGAATGCGGGCGAGCGCAAGCACCCGCACCCCATCGAGCGGTTTGGACGGATCGCCGGTTACCGCGGCCCGCCAGGACGGTTTCGCCATGGTCAGACTCCGCCCAGCGCGGCGATGCGTTCGCGCCAGCGGCGAAGCCCGTCGCCTGCACCTTTTGCCAAGGTGAAGCTGTCGATGCCGTTGGCGATGAAGCGGGCACCGCCATCGAGGAACTGCTGGACGAGCCGCTCGTCGCGCGAAAGGATCCCGGCCGGTTTGCCGGTTGCCACGATACGCGCCAGCGCCTCGCCGGTCAGCTTGAACAGGGCATCGAAGCTGCTTCCGCCCAGCAAACCTTCGGTCGCGGCCAGGTCCGCAGGTCCAAGAAACAGCGCGTCGATCCCGTCCACTGCGGCGATCGCCTCAATATTGTCGACAGCGGTCGCGGTCTCGATCTGGGCGATGATGCAAACCTGCGCATTGGCTTCTGCGACATAGGCAGGATAGCCACCCCAGCGCGCGGCACGGGCGCCACCGAGGCCGCGTTCGCCTGCAGGCGGATAGCGGGACGCAGTTACGATGGCATGGGCCTGTTCGGCGGTTTCGACCATCGGAACCATCAGAGTCTGCGCTCCAAGATCGAGAACCTGCTTGATTGCTACCGGATCGTGGCCGGCAATCCGGACGATCGCCGAACACGGCGGCGTCGCCTCGACCGCACGCAGCTGCGCGACGATGCCGGGCAGGGTCTGCGGGCCATGTTCGCCATCGATCAGCAGCCAGTCATAGCCCTGGCCCGCACTGATTTCGGCAATGTCTGGATGGGCGAGGGCCAACCAGAAGCCAAGCTGGACCGGACCTTCGCGCAAGGCCGCCTTGAAGCGGTTGACGGGTGTTTGCATTGTCACCCTCTATACGAACCGGAACCCGATTGAACCAAACTCGCCGAAATCGGCGTTGAAGACATCGCCCGGCGCCGCTTCGACCGGACGCGTGAACGATCCGCCGAGCACGACCTCTCCGGCTTCTAGCCCTTGCCCCCAGGGCGCGAGCCGCCTTACCAGCCACGCGACGCCGTTGGCGGGATGGTTGAGCACCCCTGCCGCAAGGCCGGTCTCCTCGATCACCCCGTTGCGGCTGAGCAGCGCGCCGATGCGGCGCAGGTCGAGCCCGTCGGGTTTCGCCGGCAGACCGCCGACAATGATTCCGGCATTGGCGGCATTGTCGCTGATCGTGTCCAGGACCTTGCGCGCGGCCCCGGTTTCGGCATCCTTGGGATGCACCCGTGTGTCGATGATTTCGATTGCCGGAACCACATAGTCGGTGGCGCTCAGGACATCGAAAATCGTCGTCTGTGCTCCTTCCAGGCGGCGCCCGAGCACAAAGGCCAACTCGACCTCGACCTTGGGCGTGATGAACCGCGCGGCCGGAACGTCGCTGCCCTGTTCGAACACCATGTCATCCAGCAAGGTGCCGTAATCGGGTTCGGTGATCCCGGCTGCCTGTTGCATCGCGCGCGAGGTCAGGCCGATCTTGTGACCAAAGACGGTCCGGCCGCGCTCTCGCTTGAGATCGACCCAAGCCTGGTTGATGCGGTAGGCATCCTCGATCCGCATGGCGGGATAGCGCGCCGAGAACGGCCTGACCCGTTCGCGGGTCTGTTCGGCGCCGTCGAGTTCAAGCGCCAGCTCGTTGACCAGTAGGTCGCTGAATACCTCCACTGCCATCTTGCAATCTCCCGTGGTATATCCTTTGGGAAAACTCATTGCACAATGTCAAACGATATCTTAGGCTCCGGCAAAATTGACCGTGAACTCCGGCGAAGAGTCGCGCGGATAATTCGTCAAGATCAATTGGGAGAATGTTATGGCTGCTGAAGGGGTTATCAGGGAAGAAAAGATCACGGGCCGGGGCTTGACCTCGCACACCCTCTTGGCAGGCGATCCGTCCAAGCCGGCAATTCTGCTGCTCCACGGTGCGGGTCCGGGCGCACATGCCGCATCCAACTGGTATCACCTGATGCCGGACCTCGCCGAAAACTTCTTCGTGATCGCGCCCGACCTGATCGGTTTCGGACAGTCGGTGATTCCCGATCCGTGGCCTGACAGCGTGATGGGCTGGATCGGCACCCGGGTTGACCAGTGCTTTGGCCTGCTTGAGGCGCTCGGTGTGAAGAAGGCCCACGTTGTCGGTAATTCGATGGGCGGCGCGCTGACCCTGCAGATGATGAGCGAGGAACCCGACGCGATCGACAAGGTGGTGCTGATGGGTTCGATCGGAGCCCCCGGCCCGCGCACCCCGGAACTGATCCGCCTGCTCTCGTTCTATTCCGATCCACGCTATGCCCGCTATCGCCAGGTGATGCACAGCTTTGCCTACGATGCCGAGAAGTTCGAAGGCATGGAGGAAATCGTCGAGAACCGCTACAAGATCGCCACCGATCCGGGAATCATGAAGACTGCGGTCAAGATGATCGATTCGATGAAGAACGGCATTGAGACGCTCAACATGCCGCCCGAACTGCTGGGCAAAATGCCGCACGAAGTGCTGATCTTCCATGGCCGCCAGGACCGGGTGGTGCCGCTCGACACCAGCCTCTACCTGATCCAGCATCTCAAGCATGCCGAACTGTACGTTCTCGACCGTTCGGGTCACTGGTCGCAGCTGGAACGGTGGGATGTCATGCGTCCGATGATGGAAATCCATTTCGGCGCCCGCACGTTCTAGGCGGTTTGGCCTCGTTGCATGTCTGGTCAGCATTTTCACCAAGGTCCGCGATTGGATACTTCGGCACGGTCGGACCAAGGCCCGGCCGTGCCGCGAGTGGGTGCTGGAGCTTCAGTTCAGGTGGAGCAGCACGCGGCGGCGTTCTGGGACTATTCCTTACACATTTATGCAAAACCGGGTGTGGCAGCCTCCTGTCTTGCCTTGCAGGACCAGCATGGGTGTGACGTCAACATGGTGTTGCTTTGCCTTTGGTTGGCAGAGGCGCGTTGCACCGTTCTCGCTGTTTCGGACATCGAGGCCGCGCAGCACTCGGCAGCAACTGCGAATGAACGCTTCGTGCAACCGGTCCGTTCAGTGCGGCGCTGGATGAAGCAGTGGTGCCGAGGTATGCCTGTGTCGGAAATTAACGCCGCAGCCTATGCGGCGCTGAAGACGGCCGAGTTGCATGGTGAACGTCTGGTTCAGTCGCAAATGATTACTGGGCTGGACCTGGACCAGTTGACCCGTGCCGAGTCGTCCGAAGCAGCAGTCCGGGCAAGCTTCGCCAACTATTGTACGTTGGCGAGCACACCTGGCGGAGTGGCAGAGGAACTGGGTGAGCTTGTTGCCAGGGCCTGGCATTGAGCCAGGCCTGCCTGTCGGGCTAATTGCATTTGAGGAACGGGATATGGATCGGTGCCTGGATGGATCACTGGTGCCGGGCGCGGAATAGGTCGCCAACTGGCGTTGTATTGCGCCGCGCAGGGGGCGGCAATTATCGTCAACGATCTTGGCGTGGCGCAGGCGGGCAACGGCGGCGACACCGCATTCGCTCAGAACACCGCCAACGACATCATCGCTGCCGGGGGCAAAGCGGCGGCCAACTTCGGTAATGTTGCAGATCCGGCGGAGGCGCAGAGCATTATCGAGGATGCGGTACGGAAATTTGGCCGAATCGATGCGGTCGTGAACAATGCAGGCATCCTGCGAGACAGCATCTGGCACAAGATGAGTCACGCGGACTGGACCAGCGTTATCGCGGTGAATCTTACTGGTGTCTTCAACGTTTCCAAGGCCGCCACGCCCTATTTTCGTGAACAGAAGGCGGGCAGTTTCGATCATTTCACTTCGACGAGCGGTCTGATCGGCAACATCGGGCAGGCGAACTATTCGGCGGCAAAGTTGCCGTCGTCGCGCTTTCGCAGTCTATCGCGCTCGACATGGCGCGGGTTGGCGTCCGCTCGAATTGCATCGCGCCTTTTGCGTGGAGCCGCATGACCTCGTCAATTCCCGCGACAACTCCTGCCGAACACGAACGTGTCCAACGGTTGCAATCCATGTCGGCAGACAAGATCGCGCCGTTGGTTGCCTATCTGGCATCCGACCTGTCTAAGGACGTGACGAACCAGATTTTCGCGGTTCGCAAGAATGAAATCGCCCTGTTTTGCAAGCCCCGGCCGATCCGGTCGATGACCAAGGTCGAAGGCTGGACGCCGGAGGCAATTGCCCACGAGCTTGTACCTTCGTTTCGCAGCAGCTTCGCGCGCGCCGATGAAGTCTCGGCGCATGTCTTTCCTTATGATGCAATCTGACAGGTAACCGATGAGCAATGCCGGCATAGATGCAGAAGTCTTGATACAGCTTGAACGCTTCGTGCGCGACCGGCTCAGTCCTGTCGAGTGCAAAATTATTGAAACCGACCTCATCCCCGAAAGCGTCCTCGAGCGATGCGCGACCTGGGTCTGTTTGGATTGACCATACCGGAAGAGCATGGCGGCGCCGGCATGAACATCAGCCAGTATATCCTCACCAGGCACACGCTAAGTTATGCGATGCCGGCATTCCGCTCGTTCATTTCGATCAATGTCGGCATGTTCGCATCAGCCTTCAAGAATGGTGGAACAGAAGCGCAGAAGTCTGCATGGCTGCCGCGCATGAAATCGCCGCTTTCGGCCTGACCGAACCCGGTTCGGGATCAGATGCGGCGGGTCTGCAGACGACTGCGGTGCCAACCGGAGATGGCTGACTTCTCAATGGCACCAAGCCTGCGTGCTCACCAAAGCAACCAGCTATCCGCATACTCCGTTGGCACCCTAGCAATTTCAGCCTTACAAACCCTGTTGACCTTTTCCGCCCAGCTTGATTTGACCTCAAAGTGCCTTGTTTTTGGCGGGTTCGGCCTTTGTGGGGGGAAGCTTCTGCGCCACGATGTGATCGTAGATCTGCTTGATCTCCGCGTCCGACAATTCGGTCGGTCGGAACGGCGGCATTTCGATCAGGCCCTGGCGAACGACCGAATGTAGGTAATCGTAATCTAAGTCCTTGCGACCGATGAGCGAAGGCACCGGAGCACCTTTTTCGGCCAGCAGCATGGTGCCACCGTGGCCCGGGCCGGGGTTGTGGCAACCTGCGCAGTAACGCTCATAATTCTCCGCACCGTCCACCACTGATTCGCCTTGTGCGGACGAACAGGCAGCAAGTGCAGCGAAAAGCGAAAGGGCGAGGAACTTATTCATTTTACCTCCGCAGGCATGGCGACGCATCGGCTCAGACCGAGGCAAAGATCGAGTTGGGATCAAGCGCCTGCTTGACCCGCGCATGCAGGGCCGAGCGGCCACCCTTTTCATAGGTCTTGGCAACCGCCGCCCCCAGCCCGGGGTCGGTCATGATCTGGCCGAAGCCGGCCTCGGCCTGCGCGGCGATCAGGGCTTCGGCGCAAGTCTTGGCCCGTACCGCATCCTCGCCCTTCCCGGCGGCATGGGGCAGCACCTGGCGATGGTTGGCCGAACGCCAGATCGCGGTGGTTTCGCCAACGAAGTCGAAGCCGTTTTTGGCACAGATATCGCGCGACAGTTCATAGAGCTTGACGGCTTCCTCGCCATCCACAGGGCTGACCGGGTTGACCGTAAGCGCCAAGTCGCCGCTCCAGCCTGCTGTCCTGGCCGGGGGATCGGCCACCACACCGGTCATCGTGCCCATCCGCCAGGCCCACAGCTTGGGATCGATGCCCTTGCCATCGGTAATCACCCTTGCGCCGCTGATCGACGAGAACGCGCCCTTGACCATGTCCCACAGGATCGCGACGTTGCCGGGCAGGCCATAGAGCGAGCCGTAAAGGTTCCAGTAGCCTAGTCCGAGCACCTCACCAGCGGCCTTGACCGCGCTTGCCGCCATCGGCCCCTGGCCCTCAAAATCGGCGCGGCGCTTGCCGAGCAGGGCCGCTTCGTGGAGCGCATTGCCCACCGCGACGCCATTGGCCACCACCATGTTGAGCTTGAGCGGCCCGAGCACGTCCAACAACGCGCCCAGATCGTCCTCCTTGGGGACCGAGACCATGAAGGTCTGGTGCGCCGGGGGCTGCGGCATCATCCACATGCCGACCTTGGTCACCACCCCGAAATCGGACTGGGTGAACAGGCCATCGACCCAAGGGCCATAGCCGAACTTGAACAGCTGCCAGCAGGTGCTCTTGGGCATGGCGCCCATGCCGGTGCGCACCATCTTGCCATCAGCCAGCATGACCTCGAGCCCGCACTGCATCAGGAAATGATCGGAATAGGGGGTGTAGCCGGGGCGGCGGTTGATGAAACTGGCGGCCACGCTTTCATCGGGATTGCCGGGAAAGTCGACCCACAGCTTTATTCCTTTTTCCTTGATGTGGGCATCGAGCTGGCGGAAGGTGACGCCCGGTTCGACTAGGCAGGTGGCCAGTTCGTCATTGACCTCGAGGACCTTGTTCATCTTCTGCAGGTCAAGCACGATCACCTTGTCCTGTACGGCTTTTTCAAGTCCGTAGGCGCCGTTGCAGACCGTCTGGACCACACCGCCGCTGGTGCGCGCAGCTTCCAGCACCTTGGCGAGCTGGGCTTCATCGGCCGGAAGCACCACGCCTGCCGGTGCCATCCCTGGGACAGCATAGCGGGCCAGGGTCTGCGGGCTGGTATCGACGGCGGCCTTGCCCAGTGCCTGGGCGAGGGTGCCGAGCGTGGCCGTCTGGCGGGCTTGATCGATCATGGCGTTGGGAGCCTTATTGCTGGAGAATCTTGGGATAACGCTGGAGATCGCCGACATCGACGGCGAAATCGGCCGAGCGCACAGCCGGGTCGATAGCGCGGGCCGGTTCGCTGTCGCGCCAGGAAAAGTTGCAGGTCGGGCAGCGCAGGATCGTCCACACGACCGCGCCGTCCTGCCTGCCCTGATGATCGGTGACAGCGCCGCTCGATTTGCAGCGCCCGCAGACGGTGGTGGTCATGACAGGGCTCCCAGCTGCATTTCGCGGATCCGCTTGCTCAGGGCGTCGATCTCGTCCCCGGTCGGCGGGGTGACAAGGTGCGCTTCACCCACCGGATCGGGCGGGAGATAGCTGGTCGCGTCGATGATCAGGCGGTGCCCCTTGCCCGGGACCACTGCCGAAGGATCGATCGGCACGGCAGGCATGTTGGGCAGCACGATGATATCGTCCGCACGGGTGCGGGTCGAAAGCGCCCACATCACTTGGTTGAGATCGAACGGATCGACATCGGCATCGACCATAATCAGGTTCTTGAGGTACATCACGCCGTGCGGCGTGCTCAGCGCGCGCAGCGCGACCGTCTTGGCAAAGCCGGCCATGCGGTTTTTGACCGAGATGATCCCGGTCAGTCCGTGCTGGTAAAGCGCGTTGACCGCGGTGACTTCGGGGAAGCTCTGGCGCAGCTGGGCATAGATCGGGGCGGAGGTGTGCAGGCCGATCAGCGTATCGTGCTCGGTCCAGCCGCGCCCGATGTAAATGTTCTCGAAGATCGGATCGCGCCGGTGCGACACCGCCGTGACCTTGAAGATCGGCGCCTTGCGCACGCCGCTGTAGGAACCGGGGAATTCGCCGAACGGCCCTTCCAGCTCGCGTCCACCCGGTTGCAGTTCGGCCTCTATCACGATTTCGCTGTCGGCCAGGATGTCGATCCCGTTGCCCGATTTGGTCAGCCGGATTGGCGCGCCCATCATCGCCGAGGCATAGGAATATTCCGATTCCTCGTAGCCGATCGGGGTGGCAGCAAACACCGCAAGGCCGGGATGATTACCCAGCATGACCGCAATCTTTAGCGGAACGCCTTCCCGTTCGGCCGCCATGATCTGACGTCCCATGTCGTGGGAGGGGATCGTCATCAGGGTGAAGGTGTCCGGCCCCTGGATCTGCAGGCGATAGATGCCGACATTCTGCTTGCCGAAATTGTCTGGATCGAGCGGATCGCGCGAGGCGACCGAGGCCTTGCCGATGTAGAACCCGCCATCGTATTCGTTGATCCGATAGACCGGCAGGACATCGTAAAGGTTGATGTCCTGTTCGATCCGGCATTCGTGCACCGGGGCCTGGGCTTCTGGGACAAAGCTGATTTGCGCTTCCTGATCGCCCCAGCGGCCGGCGATCTCGAAGAAAAGCTCGCGGATGGTCGTGCCTTTAGGTCGGCCCAGCAGCAGGGCGATGTTGTCCCACGAACCATGGACGCCCACCGCCAAGCGCTTGCCGGGGTAACCGGTGATATTGTCGAATACGATCGCCGGCGCGCCGTTGGCATCGCGCGATGCGGCGACGGCTATGTTGCGCACGCCGGGTTCGGGCATCACCGCATCGCTCCAGGTGATCGCCTGGCCGGCATCCTCGAGCAGTTCGAGGAAGTCGCGCAGCGACGAGATCGAGCGGGCGCGGTTAGGGAGATCGTTCATGGTCATTCGTTCCCGCCTGTCAGTGTCCGCCCTCAGTCGCCGACTGGATCGTGACCCATTTCCATTCGGTCATGATCTCGAGATCGGCTTCGGTGCCTTCGCGCCCGAACCCAGAGGCCTTCGTTCCGCCGAACGGAACGTGCGGCTCGTCGTGCAGGGTCGGCGCGTTGATGTGGACCATCCCCGCTTCGGCCCGCTGGGCAAAGGCCAGCGCCTTGTCGAGATCGCGGGTGAAGATAGAGGCGCTGAGGCCGTATTCGGTGTTGTTGGCGAGTTCGAGGGCTTCCTCAAGTGTGTCGAACGGAAAGAGCGAGGTGACCGGGCCGAAGGTCTCTTCCTCGAACACGGTCATTTCCGCGGTAACGCCACTCAGGATGGTGGCCGCGCAGCTGTTTCCGCTCCACTCGCCGCCGGCCAGCACCGCGGCGCCCTTGGACCGGGCATCGTCGATGTGGCGGCGGACGCGGTCGCGCTGGCGTTCGGAAATTATCGGGCCCAGCATGGTGGTAGGATCGCGCAGGTCGCCGCTGTTGGCGCGGCCTGTCGCGGCGGCGAAGGCCTTGGTGAACTGGTCGAAGATCGACCGTTCCACATAGATCCGCGAAGCCCCCATGCAGACCTGGCCCTGGTACATGAAGATGCTGAACAGCGCGGCGTTGACCGCCTTGTCCAGATCGGCATCGGCGCAGATCACCAGCGGGCTCTTGCCGCCCAGCTCCAGCGTGTACTTCTTGAGGTTGCGGGCCGCGATTTCGGCGATGTGCTTGCCGACGCGCGAGGACCCGGTGAAGGTTATCGATGCGACCTTGGGATGGCCGGTCAGCACGTCGCCGATCTCCGCGCCATTGCCGTAGACCACGTTGAACAAGCCGTCGGGAACGCCGGCCTCCTTCCACAATTTAGCGAGCAGATCGGCGATCATTGGCGCGGCTTCCGAGGGTAGCAGCACGAAGGCGTTGCCTGTGGCCAGGGCCATGGCCGACTGTTTGATCCCCTTGATCAGCGGCACGTTGAACGGGGTAATCCCGGCGACCACACCGACCGGCTGGCGCAGGCTCATGCTGAACCGCCCAGGGGTGTCCGAAGGGATCGTTTCCCCCCGAATCCGGCGCGGCACGCCGATCGCCGCGCGCAGGAAGCTGACCGCGAAGCGGGTTTCGAACCCGGCCTTGGCGATCGGCGAACCGATTTCGTCGACCAGCACGTCGGCGAATTTGGCGGTATCGCGCTCCATGATTTCGGCGGCTTTCGCGATCCACCCTTCGCGCACTGCGGCGGGCAGATCGCGATGCTGGAGATAGGCCTGATGCGCGTTCTCCACGGCGCGGTTCACGTCTTCCGCGGTGCCGGCGGGAACCCGGGAATAGACCGAATCATCGACCGGGTTAAGATCGTCGAAATAGGCCCCGCCCGTTGCAGCCACGGCGGTGCCGCCAATCCAGTGCTCAATTTGCGTCATGGTCGTCAATCCTTGAAGTCTTTGTTCAGCCGGCCGTGTGATTACGCTTGGTTGCGCATCGCCTGGGGCCATATCCCCTGCTTGCCGGGGGAGAGGATGCCGTTGGGGTCGAGCACGTCCTTGAGACGGTGGTGCAGGTCCCACAGCGCCCCATCGTTGTGCTTATAGGTCTTGGCAATCTGGTCCATGAAGGCGAGGTGGGTGCGGTATTCGCCGAAGCCCGCACCGGCTGCCTCGTCGACCAGCTTGCCGAACAGGTCATAGGCGCTCTTGCGCATGCCGTCGTCGGCGCGATCGTACATGATCATCAGGATGTGGTGCATGTCGCGCCAGCCGACCAGGAACTCGCCGATATAGTCGAACCCGAAATCGTGGCAGCGCTGTTTGATCAGGTTATACTGGCTCAGCGCTTCCTTGCCGTCGGGTGCCGAGATTGGCGAGAAGTTGATATGCCCGCCGCCGCCGATCCAGTTCATGATGCTGAATTCGGTCATGTTCGGCTCGCCGCGCATCAGCCGCACGCGATAATCCCAGGCGGGATCGTTTTCGCGGTTGAGGTGCAGCTTGGCACCCGAAATGCTCATCATCGCTTCCTCGACGAGCTTCCAGTTGTTCTCGATGATCGGCGGCGGACCATAGAGCGCGGCGTAGAAGTTCCACATGCCCAGGCCATGATCCGACGCGATCTTCTTGCGGATCGAATCCGGGATAGGGCCCTTGCCATCGAAGTAATGGCGGCGCGTGGTCTTGGCGGACACTTCCCACAAGAGATCGACCGCCACCGCGGCGTTGGGAATCACCTGGTTAACCTTGAGCGGTTTGACCGCGTCGAAGATTGCGGCAAGGTCTTCCTCGCGCTCGTAAGTGATCATGAACGGCTTGTAGCCCGGCGGTTCGGGCATCAACCAGATACCCATCTTGGTAACAATGCCGAAATTGGACTGAGTGAACATGCCATCAAAATGCGGGCCGGCTGCATGCTTGGTGGATTGCCAATGCTGCGACCCCTCGATCGCGCCCTGACCGGTGCGGACGACCTGACCGTCGGCAAGGACCACTTCCATGCCGCACTGCATAACGAAGTGATCGCCGTAGGGGGTGTAACCCGCGCCATGTTCAAGCGCGTTGCCCATGACGCCGCCCCAACCTGGTGCCGCAGGATCGACCCAAAGCTTGCTGCCGATCTTGCGCAGATGGCGGTGAAGCTGAAAATAGGAAACGCCCGGTTCGACCAGCGCATAGCCGTATTTCTCGTTGACTTCGAGAATGCGGTTCATCCGCTTGAGGTCGAACATGACATAACCGGACTGGCGCGGGGCCGGGCCGCCATAGGCGAAATTGCGGCCGTTGCCGAATGTCCAGATCGGCAGCTTGTAAGCGTTGAATACCTTCAGCGCCTGCTGAATCTGTTCCATGTTGGCCGGTGCCACAGCAGCCGAGGGCAGCATCTCGCCATCGGCCAGCGGTGAATAGGCGTCGCGATAGGCCGACAGCGGCAGTTCATCGACGAAGACCCATTCCTTGCCGACGATAGCCGCTAATTCGTCCAGAGCCTTGGTAAAGGTTGCGGCGTCGACGCCTTGTGGCATGCGCGTACTCACGACTGCTGTACTCCCACTTCGAATGCCCATGAAACCAGCATGCCGGGGCTCTTGCCATCGAGGCCGCAATGTCCTCCTGACTGGCACCGCAGTTCGGCATCCTGGCGATCGCCGACGAGCGCATCCTGCATGTGGTAGGCAAGAACGCTGGGCCAGCCGACGCTAGCCCGCGCAAGCAGCGTTGGCGCGCCAACAGTCTTGTGTTCCCAGCGCAGCTTGCGGTATTGATGGGTCCACTGTAGTAGCGGGCGGGCGCCGCCGGCCACCAGGATCTGCTCGGCGATCATCGCCGCGGGATCGGAAGTAAGGCCGACCAGCACGCCTTCAACCGCTTCAAGTTCATGCAGCAGGCCGTTGAAGCTCCGGTCGATCCGGACAACCTGCGCTGCGCACCCCAAATTGGTAAAGGTTTCGGCAAATAGTCGACTTTCGGGAACGTGCGTCTCCTCGATGACGATGATCTTGCGCGGCCGCTGCGCCAAGGCGCTGCGGCCGATCCCCAGACCGGCAACGGCAGCACCCACGGCGCCACCGCTCATGACCGTGCGACGGCTGACATCCCACGCCATTCTCAATTCCCTTCCATTTGCCCAGCACCCGGAACAAGGCTTGCCGCCTCTTTGCTAAGGCCTTGCCAGCGTTTCTCCGACTTCGCATGAAGCCCGAACAGATCCAGTACCCGCATGCAGGTGTGATCGACCACGTCGGCCAGCGAGGTCGGCCGCGCATAGAAGGCCGGCACCGGGGGGAAGATCACCGCCCCCATTTCGGTGCAGGCCGTCATGTTGCGCAGGTGCGCCAGGTTGAGCGGCGCTTCGCGGGTGATCATCACCAGGCGGCGCCGTTCCTTCAGCATCACGTCGGCCGCGCGGGTGATAAGGTTGTCGGACAGGGCGTGCGCCACCGCGCCCAGCGTGCGCATCGAACAGGGCGCAATCGCCATGCCTTCGCATACGAACGAACCGCTGGCGATCGAGGCGCCGACGTTGCGGACGTTGTGCACCACATCGGCCAGCGCTTCGAGCCGGGCTTTGCCTTCGGGCAGTTCCTCGCGAATGTTGAGCAGCGCAGCCGGAGACATTACCAGATGGGTTTCCCAACCGCCCGTCTCGCGCAGCAGCTCAAGCAGGCGAAGACCATAGACCGAGCCGGTTGCGCCGGTAATCCCCACGACCATGCGCTTCACGGCAGGAGACTTTCCTGCGCGTTTTGGGCGGTCAAGGTCGCGTAAGGCCTAACCTTGAAGGGCATGCTGAATTCCATCTCCCGCTCTTTTATCGACATCATACAATGCATTCCGCATTGGGCAACGAAAATCTTGACTCCTTGGGACCGCATTCCGCTTACACCGGACTCTCGGGCCGGACCCCAACACTGATGGTCTTCATCTCCAGGAATTCTTCAATACCGTGTCGCGAACCTTCTCGGCCCAGTCCCGATTCCTTGATGCCGCCAAACGGGGCGGTCTCGGTCGAGACGATGCCGCTGTTCAAGCCGACCATCCCGGTCTCAAGGCCTTCGGAAACCCGCCAGGCGCGGTCAATGTCGCGGGTGAAGGCATAGGCCGCCAGCCCCGAGTGCGTGGCGTTGGCAAGCGCCAGCGCTTCGGCCTCGGTTTCGAAACGGAACACCGGGGCCACCGGCCCGAAGGTCTCCTCGTCCGCCAGCCGCATCGCCGGTCTCGCTCCAGTCAGCACAGTTGGTTGGAAGAACAGTTCTCCGGCCTCGTGTCTCTTGCCGCCGGTGACCAGCTGGGCACCTTGCGCCACGGCATCGGCGACATGTCCCTGAACCTTGGCCAAGGCTGATGCGGTGATTAACGGTCCCTGGTCGGTTGCACCTTCAAGGCCGTTTCCGACCCGGAACGCGGAGACCCTGGCGGCCAGCGCCTCGACGAAGCGGTCATGAATGCCGCTTTGCACGAGGATCCGGTTGGCGCAAACGCAGGTCTGTCCGGTGTTACGGAATTTCGAGGCGATCGCCCCCTCGACAGCCTGATCGAGATCGGCATCGTCGAACACCAGCAGCGGGGCATTGCCGCCCAGTTCCATCGAAACCCGCTTGAGCGTGGCAGCGCATTGAGCGGTCAACAGCTTGCCAATCGCGGTCGAACCGGTGAAGGTGAACTTCGTAACATCGGGATGGCTGGTCAGGACCGATCCGATTTCGGGCGCATCCCCGCAGACCACGTTGAACACGCCGGGCGGAACGCCCGCTTCGCGAGCGAGCTTCGCCAGAGCGAAAGCGGTCATGGGGGTGAGTTCGGACGGTTTGAGGGTCACGGTGCAGCCCGCCGCCAGTGCAGGCGCGACCTTGCGGGTGATCATCGCGGCGGGAAAGTTCCACGGCGTAATGGCGCCCGCCACGCCGACCGGCTGACGGATCACGACGATCCGCCGGTCAGCGCTGGCCGGAATGACCTCGCCATAGACACGGCGCGCCTCTTCAGCGAACCACTGGATGAAACTTGCGGCGTAATCGACCTCGCCCAGCGCTTCGGCCAGCGGTTTGCCCTGTTCGGCGGTCATCAGCAAACCAAGATCGTGGCGATGGAGCCGGACCAGCGCCAGCCAGTCATGCAGCAGGCGCGCGCGTTCCTGAGCGGGCCGCTTGCGCCAATCGATCAAGGCGCGGGAATTGCTTTCAATTGCCCGACGCGTCTGGGCAGCGCCCAGCTTGACGACATTCGCCAGCGTTTTGCCGGTTGCCGGGTTAGTGACCGCGTAGGTAGAGCCGGCACAGATCTCGGTGCCGTCGACAAGTGGTTGGCCGGTCAGGAAATCGCTGCGCTCGAGCGGGGGGATCGTAACGCCCAAGACATTGCTCCTTTGGCCGCAAGACAAGTTGCCAATACCAAATTGGGCGGCGAGGTGTCTGGCAGGCTCTTGGTCGGTGCCACCAGAAGGGTGAGGGCGGCGGCGGACCGCCGCCCTCGGGGGTGGTAAGTGTCAGTACTTATAGGCGAGCTTGAGGAACCATTCACGCGGGCGCGAATAGGTTGCCAACGCTGTCCCGGCGACGAACGGATCTACGTAACCGCCCTGGATATAGCGTTCGTCGGTCAGGTTGGTCACACCAGCGGTCACGGTGAAGTGCTCGCTCTTCTCGGTGAACGAAGCACTGGCGCCGAAGACGCTGTAGCCAGGCTGGCGCAGTTGCGGGCTGTTGACCGCATCCTTGAAGGTTTCGCTCTGGTACGACCAGTCTCCGCGCAGCGTCAGCTTGCCCATGTCACCTTCATAGACGTCGGCGTTGAACGAGGCCGATCCGGTCCATTCCGGCACGAAGGCGAACTTCGAGTTCAGGTTCACGGGGAACGCGAGCGGATCAATGGAGCGGTAATAGGCATCAAGATAGCCAACGCCGAAGGTCAGGCGCAGCCAATCGGTCGGAGCCGCCTCGCCTTCGACTTCAAAGCCTTTGATCCGGCCGGAACCGGCGTTTCGTGCCCGGGGGGCGATGCCTTCGCTGACGACGACCTGGATGTCATCGTAGTTTGACATGAACGCGGCGAGGTTCAGCCGCAGGCGGCGATCCAGCAGCTCGGTCTTGAGGCCGAGTTCGTATGATTCCACGAATTCGGGCCTGAACGACGGCGCAACCTGTTCAGCCGGGAAGATTCGCTGCGTGAAGCCGCCGTTCTTGAAACCCTTGGAATAGGAGGCATAGACCAGGATATCGTCGGTGATCTTGTAGTCAGCCGAAATTGCCGGCGTCCATTCCTTGGCCTTGGCGGCAACCTGGACCGCCGGCATCGTGTGGTTTCCACCAGGGTTAGTGGCGGCTGGTGCGCAGCCTCCAGGCAGCGGGAAGCCGAACAGCGGGCTCGCCGGATCGGTCACCAGCAAGGGCACTGGCTGGCCGGTCACGCACTGGCTGAAGGCGATGAACACGCCCTGGGGGTAAGGGATGATGCCGGCCTGCCCAAGCGGAGCAGTGTAATCAACATTGATGGTCTGGAACGAAGGATCGAACCGCTTGGTCTCGTCGGTATAGCGGATGCCCGGCGTGATCGAAAGACGATCGGTCACCTTGATCGTTGCCTGCAGATAGGCAGCATAGCTGTCGTTGTCGATCTTGCCGCCGCTGAAGAAGTCAGCGAAGCCGAACAGCAGGTTGTTCTTGTCTTGGCCCTTTTCCTTCAGGTAATAGCCGCCCAGAACGAACTTCACCCGATCATTCAGGACACTGCCGGTCAACTGGAATTCCTGCGAAGCCTGCCACAGATCGATATTGTTTGTCAGGTTGAGGTAGGGATGTGGCGTTCCGTCGAAGTCGAACTGGATCGTGGCCTTCTGATCGCGATAGGAGCTGATCGACTTCAGGTTGATGTCACCAAAATCATAATCCAGCGTCAGGTTCGTGCCCCACAGGTCGAAATCCGACTGGTTCTTGGCACCGGACCAGGTTGAATCGATATCGCCGGTGATCCACTGCGTGGTGGCGCAGCGCGGGTCGTTGACCGGTGCCAGTTGCCCGTCCGCACCGCAGAAACCTGCGCCGCCCTGCAACTTGTTCCAAGCATAAGTCGAACTGGGGAAAACCACGGTTCGGCCATTCAAGTCGACAACCTGCAGCAGGTTGGGCGATTCGAAAAGGTTGACCAGCGTCGAAGCAGCCATTTCTTCGCGCCTGATATTGATATCGCCGCTCAGGTTGACGGTCAGCTTGTCGGTCGGCTCCCACTTGAACGCAATGCGTCCGCCGAAGCTGTCCTTATTGCCCTGGCGGCCTCCGTCGAACAAACGCTTCTGGTAGCCGTCGCGGGTTTCATAGGAAGCAACCGCGCGCATTGCGAGAGTGTCGCTCAGCGGTACGTTGATCATGCCCTTGAAATCGGCGCGGTTGAACCGTCCGGTCGCCGCTTCGAGCTTCATGTCGAAATCGTTCTGCGGTTCGACGGAATTGACGACGATCGCGCCGCCGATAGTGTTCTTGCCGAACAGTGTGCCCTGCGGCCCGCGCAGGACCTGGACGCTCGAAACGTCGGCCATGTCGAGCAGCGCGCCAACCGAGCGGGCAACATAGACGCCATCGACATAGACGCCCACGCCCGGGTCGACGGTGATATTGAAATCGGTCTGGCCCACGCCGCGGATGAACGCGGTGATCGAGGCGCTCGAACCCGAAATGTTGGCGACCGGCGAGATGTTCACGTTCGGCGCGAATTTTGCGACTTCTGCTACGTTGGTGACCTGGCGTTCCTCGAGCATTCCGCCGGTCATCGCGGTGATCGCGACTGGTGTTTCCTGCAGGTTCTCGGCCCGCTTGCGCGCTGTCACGGTGATCTCTTCGAGGCCGCCGGTCTGTTGCTCCTCGGCCTGGGGCTCGCTTGCTGCGGCATCCTGTGCATGCGCCGAAATCGGCACAAGCCCGATGTATCCGACCATAGCCGAGGCGCTGGCACGCAGGAAGGCCTTCCTGAAATACATTAGTCGGTTTGGCATTTTGCATTCTCCCTCATGTTATGCTGATTAGGCGCCCGATCCGAAACTTCGTTTCGGATCGTTCGGTGCCGGCCTGAAAATGGCTCTTTCGCGAGTTTCGGATCAGGTTCTCAGAATTTGGTCTCGATCGTCATCCCGATCTTGCGCGGTTGTTCGTAGAACCCGTCGGTGCCCAACGTTCCGGGACGTATGGTCTGAAAGACCTTTTCGTTGGTCAAGTTGGTCACCCACAGCCCAACCTTGAAGGCTTCGCTTTCGGGCTGCCAATTGATCGAAAGGTTGGACAGGGTGTAGGGCCGCTGCGAGAACCTGTTGGCAAAGTCGTAATAGACCCGGGAACTCCACAGGAGATTGCCTGCCAGGGTGACGCGGCCATTGCCGACGTCATGGCCCCAATCAAACCCGATATTACCCGACCATTCCGGCGCCCGGGTCATGACCTTGCCGGATGCATCGAACGGCGCCGCCACGTTGCCGGCAAAGTCGCCATTGCCGCTGACGATCGGCGTAAATCCCTGGGCGTTGGGGAAATCCTTGTAGCGGGCATGGGTATAGGCAACCGCCGCGCGCAGCCTCAGGTCGCGGACCGGGCTGATGGTGGTCTCGAACTCGCCGCCATAGATTTCGGCATTGGCGGCGTTTTGCAGGATGTATCCGGGGCCGGTCGGGGCCTTCGACTGAAGCTGCAGATCCTTGTAGTCGTAATAATAGACGGCAAGGTTGGTGCGCAGCCAGTCCAGCGGATCGGACTTGATCCCGAATTCAGCCGCCTTGATGTTTTCCGGGTTGACCGGGGTGCCGCCGGTTGCCGCCATGTTGTACACCCCGCTTTTGAACGCGGTGCTGTAGGTGGCGTAGACGTTGGTCTTGTCGGTCACCTCATAACGGACACCGACTTTGTAGTTGAACTTGTTGAACGTTTTTGAAACGTCATCGACCAGCAATACGCCATTGTTACTTTGGCTAAACCAGCGCGTCTCGGTAGTGTAACGCCCGCCAAGAGTGAGGAACAGCTTCGGCTGAACCTCATAGGTGCCTTCGGCAAAGCCCGCGAATGAGCGCCCATCAAGCTTCGGCGTGAGCGACGGACCCGCCAGGGGCGAGGCCGGGTTGGTCGTGGACCAAGGCTGAAGCACCGGCGCGCCGCCGCCGAACTGGTAGAAATAGCCGCCGACCAGCCACTGGAAGCGACCGGGGTTGGCCGAACTCAGCTTGATTTCCTGGCTGCCCGACTCCGATTCAAACACTGCCGGGAAGTTCGAAAGCTTGATGTTCGAGGCATCGCCATCGGTGGTCTGCTGCCAGCGCAGGTTGAGGAAACCAGAGGTGGTCTCAAGCATCACACTGCCCAGATCGAGCCGGGTGTGCAGCGCAAAGCTCCACCTTGTGAGATTGAGCAGCGGAACCTCGGTCAACGACGCCTGCCAGGCATCGGTCGGTACGATCACGCCCGGCCAGTTGCGGCCCGCGGTGTTGCCGTCCAGCGGTTGCGGCGAATTGGTGGTGCTTTCCTGATTGAAGTATTCCCCGGTCAGGACCACCTTGAAATTGTCGGTCGGCTTGAACAGCAACTTGCTACGCAGGTCGATGACGCGCTGGTTGCCAAGTGTGCCGCCGCGGACCAGATCGTCGATATAGCCATCGTTCTTGCGGAAAAGCGCGGCAAAATCAGCCGCGACCTTGTCACTCATTGGGCCGGTGAAATAGAGCCGGGCATCGTAATCGCCGGCATCGCGCCTCATCCGCCCCACGCGCAGCGAAGCCTTGCCGCGGAAGTCGAAGCTGGGATCGGGGGTGATTACGTTGATCAGTCCGCCGGTGGCATTGCGGCCAAAGGTCGTTCCCTGCGGGCCACGCAGCACCTCGACCCGTTCGACCTCGACCAGGTCGATCCAGTTGGCGGCCGATTCCGGTTGATAGACGCCGTCGACGTAGGTTGCGATATTGGGTTCATCACCAACCGAAATGCCGGTTGAGCCGACCCCGCGGACCACCGGCTGGAAGACGCCCATATTACGGCTGCCGATGAAGCCCGGCACAACCTGAGTGAGGGAGCGGACCGTCGAAACATCGGCGGAAGCCAGAGCGTCGCCGGTAACCGCAGTAACTGCAACCGGCACGGTTTGCAGCCTGGCCTCGCGCCGAGTGGCCGTGACGATAATGTCACCTAGGCCCGTGTCGGTAGCGTGGGATTCGTCCGATTCGCTTGTGATGTCTTGTGCCAAGGCCATCTGCGGCGTCAGCGCGGTCGCTCCCATCAAGGCAACGAAATAGCAGCCATACTTTTTCATGCAAACCTCCCCTATGTAACCGAATTGCTTATTTTGAATTGTTCAAATACTCGGCAAGAAAATCCAATCGGTCATTTCCCCAGAAAATCTGGTCGTCGACGAACATCAGCGGCGCACCGTACACGCCGCGCTGGATCGCCTGGCTCCGGGCCTTGCGATATTCGTTCTGGCCGGCGGGCGATTCGACGAAAGCGATCAGCACCGCGGGATCAAGCCCCGCTGCTATCGCGCATGCGGCCAGTTCGTTGCGGTCGCCGGGATCGATACCAAGGCCCCAGATCCGGCGGTATGCGTCGGTCACGAAGGGCTCTGCCTTGCCATGCTGGCTGGCGAACAGCACCGCACAGTTCCAGTCCGCGCAAGCGAAGCTGGCCGGAAAGGTGAGGGGCACTCCATAGCGTTCGGCCCAGCGCTCAAGGTCTGCCTTCATGACCTTGATCTTGGGCAAGACCTCGCGATTGGACGGGCCATAGTTGCCGGCGGCAATCTTGGCCTCGGGGATGTCGATCGGCCAATAGGCGACTTCGCAACCCGCCTTGCGGGCAATATCCGGCAGTTTCAGCTGCGCGAGGTAGCTGAACGGGCTGATGAAATCGAAGTAGAAGTCGATCGTGCGGGTCATGTCGGCTCCACCTCAAAGCCGACTATTTCGCGATAATTGTCCCAGAAGCCGATGATCGCGCCCTCGGTGACGAGATGGTCGGCATCCTCGGCCCGGCCGCCACCCATCGCGATGTAGGACGTCGCGCTTGCCTCGCCGACGATGGCGTTCTGGACGATTTCCACCGCTTCGCCGTCTTCCATCGAAATGAGCCCGGCGGGGCCGATCAGGTTGGCCTGCTTGAGCCGGATGGCCTGCATTTCCGCATCGTCGTCCTGGTAGCCGAAATGGGTCCAGACGAGCTCGAATTCATCCGGCCCGTAGGTCACCGTCTGGCGCACCGCGAGAGTGTTCTGGATCTGCTGGAGGACCAGGTTGGGGTAGACCGCGAGGATCACCAGCGTGATTTTGTCATCGAATTCCTGGCGGCCCTTCAGCAGTGACATGTCCTGGAGCTTGAACTCGGTGTCGAAGGTGCGCGAATCGCCGTAGGCCTGCTTGTCGGCGGCATCGTCGTTGCTGGCGGCGATCGAATAGAGCAGCGAATGGCGCTTGCTCGAATCCATCAGCGCCTTGCCGGTCTGAGTCGAGCGGTAAAGACCGAATGTGTTGTGGAACAGGTGCAGCAGGCTCGCGTGATAGGGATCGCGGGTGTTCTCGGCGTAGAGCTTCCAGTTCCCGCGGATCCGCTGGCGCTGGTCGCCCAGCACGGTGATCGGCTTGCACATGATCCGCTCGATCTGCTCGACCACGATCGGGCCGAGGAAATCGCGGCAGGATTCGACAGTTTCGGAGAATGAGGCAAACACCAGGCCGCCAACGGATTCGGTGCGCAGCTGGCGAAGATTGTGCTGGGACATGTCGAAATCGCCCGGCATCCCTCCTTGCCCCTTGAGGCCGCGGCGGAAGGGAACCCCGATGAGGTTCCCCTTCAGATCGTAGGCCCATTGGTGGTAGACGCATTCTAGGCTTGCACGGTTGCCGCGCATTTCGCGGCAGACCAGGGCACCGCGATGGGCGCAGCGATTGACCACGACATGCAACGAGCCGTCGCTGTCGCGCGTGAGGATCACCGGTGTTTCGCCCACGAAGGTCGATTTGAAATCACCCGCCTGCGGAACTTCAGCCTCAAGTCCGACGAAGGACCAGCAGTCACCCTTGAAAATGTTCTCCTGTTCGCGATCGTAGTACTGGCGATCGGTGAAAACGCGGTACGGAACCCGGCATCCTGCAGTGGACGGGGCTTGATCCAAGGCGTCTGTTTGCTGGGGAATAGACATAATTGGGTGCTTTCAACTTTGCAGCTAGATCGGGCGGACCATCATTGTATCGATGAGGTGGGTGTCGAAGATCGCGGTCTTGGAAAGGAAGCGCGAGGCAGCCCCGGAAACGTCGATTTGATCGACATATTTTCCGGAATTGTAGATCGACGTCTGACCGTCGTTGCGCGTCATCAGGACCACATAGTTGGTCTGTGTGGTGACGATCTGCCCGCTAGTCGACTTCACGCGGGTCGGACCGAGAATATGCCGGTAGCTGTGCGCGGGAAAAATATTGGCGCGGCGCAAAGAAACGATGCGATCGACCAGCATGCCGCGGCTGTCGCAGAACACCGCAGCCAGATTCAGCGAACGATTGTGGTTCTCCGCAGAGATCACACTGTATCGGCAATTTTCCTCAAACAGGTCAGGCCATTCTTCCAACCGGTCGTCATCGATCAGTTCCGCATGAAGCGCATTAAGTTGCGTAGCGGCATGCTGAAACTGCATCTGTTCAAGGGTGGGAAGGCCCATCATGCTGCTCCTTCGGGCTTCGTGATGCAGACCCAGCCATCCTCGATTTCGACCGGATAGGACACGATCGCCACCTGGCAGGGAAAGGCCTTCGCCGCCCCCGTCTTGATGTCGAACGAGCCGCCGTGAAACGGACATTCGATGACATCGCCGTCCTGGTACCCGTCGGTGAGCATGGCATTGCCGTGGGTGCAGAGATTGTCGGTAACGAAGATCTCGCCATCGACATTGTATACGGCGAGCGCGGGCATCCCTTCGGCGAAGGCCGCGACCGGCTCACCGTCCTTCACCCCGGCGACTTCACAAAGGCGCAAGTTTTTCGACATGGTCGATCTGTTTCCCTGTCAAGAACTGATTCAAATTGAGATTGTCAGAGCAGGGGAATGTCCATCCCGTATCCGGCTGCCTCGTTCCCGTGCCCGAAGATGTCGCGGGTGTAGTATTCCTGCTGGCTCGGCGCCTGGCGCGCACCCCAGCCAAATTCCCACAGCCAACCCGACGGGTTAGCGCAGTAAAACGTCAAGGCCTGGTCGTTGGCGTGCTTGCCCAACTGGAGCGCTACGTCGATCTTCTTCGCCCGCACAACGTCATGGGCCATGCCGAGATCGTCGAGATCGGTGTATTCGAACATCAGGTGGTTGATGCGCTTTTCCATCGGTCCGAGGCCGAAGGCGACCGAGTGCTGGCGCTCGTTGCAATGCATGAAATAGGGCTGGGCGACCATGCCGTTGGGCAGGTGGAGATGGTATTCAACCGACCCGCGCAGGCCGAGCAGTTCATAGAACCGGGCCGCCGCCTCGACATCGTCCTGGCGCAGGATGCAGTGCCCGATCCCTTGCGAGCCGGTCAGGAACTTGCCGAACATCGGACGTCCCGGGTGAAACGGCTTGTGCGTATCGACCTGGGGGCCGAAGAAGATCTCGGTCGGGTTGCCGCCCGGATCGGCCAGCTTGAGCAGCCCGAGAACCCGGCGTTCGCGCGCCTCGGCTTCGGTGCCCACGGTGAAGGGGATTCCCGCCGCGCTCAGCTTTTCCTGCATCGCGGCGAATTCCTGCGGCCCGGCCACGCGCCAGCCCATGTAGGCCAGGTCATCGCTGCCATCAGCGTGCAGAACGATGCGGTGATGCCAAAGGTCCATCCGCAGATAGAGCCGATCCCCTTCGCCTTCATCGACGACTTCCATGCCGGCGACTTCGGCGGCGTAAGCGCGCCAGGCAGCGAGATCGGAAACGGAAAGACCAAGATAGCCGAGTTCGGTGACGACCGACATAGTTCAAACTCTCCCAATTCACCCCAAAGCGGGGACATTTTTGCGATTTACTGGCCGCCTTGCTTCGATTCGAGCCGCCGGTTTCAGCCATTTCTGCGCAATCACCTACCAGAACGTTTTTCATTGTGCAATACGTTGCACGAAATGATGGGATGAGGTAATAGCCGTGTGCGATCTGCGGTTGATTCGCGGAGGTATTGGGTGCCCGACGCACAGAACGGGAGAGGATCGATGGAACTCACTGAGAAAATCGGCGGCAGGATTGCCGACTTGCAGGGCTTGAAAGAGCGCATGCGCGCTTGGCTCAAGAAGGATCACGAGCGCGGGATCTTCCAGCTGGACCGCGCCGCTTTCACCGAAGCTGCGCTGTTTGAGCTCGAGATGAAGTACATCTTCGAGCGGAACTGGATCTACCTCGCGCACGAGAGCCAGGTTTCCAAGCCGAACGATTTCATCACCACGAAAATCGGCCGCGTCCCCATCCTTGTGACCCGCGACAAGTCCGGCGATGTCGGCGCCTTCGTGAATGCCTGTTCGCACCGTGGCGCGCGCCTGTGCCGCGAGCGGGCCGGCAACAAGCGCAACCACATGTGCCCGTTCCATGGTTGGACGTTCTCGTCCGGGGGCGACCTGCTGGACGTCACCGATGAGAGCATCGGGGGCTATCCGGAGGCATTCAATCGCGCTGATTTCGGGCTTCAACCGGTCGCCCGGGTGGAAAGCTACCGCGGCTTCATTTTTGCCAGCCTCTCCGCCGATGTCGTCCCGCTGGTCGATCACCTCGCCGGCGCGCGGGATTTCATCGATATCCTGGTGGACCAGTCGAAGTCCGGCGCAATGGAAGTTTTGCCCGGAACCAACCGCTACCGCTATCACGGCAACTGGAAGATGCAGGTCGAGAACGGGCTCGACGGCTATCACGTTATGACCACGCACGCCAACTACTTCATGACGGTTCAGCGCCGCGTCGAAGGCATTTCGAAGAACGAAACCAAGGCGATTAGCTTCAATGGCTTCACCGCGCGCGATGGCGGGTCGTTCTCGTTCCACAACGGACACACGGTGTTGTGGGCCGACTATGCCAACTTCATGGATCGCCCCAATTTCGAGATCATCGACTGGCTCGAAGAGTCCTACGGCGCCGAAAAGGCCAAGTGGATGAACAAGCGCATCCGCAACCTGCAGCTGTTTCCCAACGTCTTCCTGATGGACCAGACCAGCACTCAGATCCGCATCATCCAGCCGCTGGCGGTGGATGAGACCGAAGTCAGCACGGTGTGCATCGCCCCGGTCGGCGAAAGCGCCGAGGCGCGTGCCCTGCGGCTGCGTCAGTATGAGGATTTCTTCAATTCGACCGGCATGGCGACCCCGGACGACCTGACCGAATTCAACAACTGCCAGACCGGCTATGGCGCCGGCGAAGGCCGCTACAACGAGATGTCGCGCGGTTCGACGCGCTGGGACACCGGCCCGGGCAAGTTCGGCGAGCCGCTCGATTTCAATGTGGTGCTGAGCAGCCCGGCGGTTGCCGACGAAGGCCTCTATGTGGCGATCCATGACGAGTGGCTCACGCTCATGGAAAAGGCCATCGACAGCGAGTGCAGCGAGCTTGCCGCCTTCCTTGAGCGTTCGCTGGAGAAGGCATGATGACCGCATTCCATTCGCGCTGGCTGGCGGTTTCCCGCTTCATCGGTCAGGAAGCCATGGCGCTTGACGACAAGGACTGGGATGCCTGGCTGGCGCTCTATCACGAAGAGGCGGAATACTGGGTTCCAGCCTGGGACGATCACGAACGGCCGACTGCGGATCCGCAGAACGAAGTCTCGCTGATCTACTATCCCAACCGGGGCGGGCTTGAGGATCGGGTGTTCCGGATCAGGACCCGGCGCTCGGCGGCGAGCACGCCGCAGCCACGCACGGTTCACCAGTTCTCCCTGCTGTCTGCTGAGGAGAGCGATGGCCAGGTGCATGCGCGGACGTCTTGGACCACGGTTTCGGTGCTGGAAGGCAAAGTCGCCACTCTCAGCGGGTGGGCCTTCTATGATCTCGAACCTCGGGATGATTCGTTCGTGATCCGCCGCAAGAAGACGATTGTCGTCACCGATCTGTTCCAAGAAGTAGCCGATGTCTACAGCCTCTGAGCGGGTGCGCCCCGTCGTGGGGACGATGATCGGTGATCCCGCCGGGATCGGACCCGAAGTGGCTGTCAGGGCGCTGGCCGACGGTGCCGTACACACGGATTCGATCCCCGTGCTGGTCGGGTCTGCTGCGGCGGTAGAGCGGGCGCTCGATTTCACTGGCACCAAGGCACGGCTGCGGGTGATGCGCGGCTTCGAAAAACCCAGCGACGATCCCGCGATCATCGACGTCATCGATACCGGCGCGCTGCCCGATGGCGTTCTGCCCCTGGGCGAGGACACCGAGGCCGCCGGGCACGCCACCGCGCAATGGCTGGATGAGCTCGACGCGTTGGCCCGCGACGGTTCTTTCGCCGCCACGATCATGGGGCCGATCAGCACTGGTTCGCTTAAACTGGCCAAGAAGCTCGACAGGGTCATCAGCCCGACCCCGGGCGAAAGCTATCTGGTGCTGCTGACCGGGCCGCTCAGGGTTGCGCATCTCACCGACCACATGTCGCTGCGGCAAGTGATCGACGTTATTTCAGCCGATCTCGTCGCCACGGCGGTGGGGCAACTGCACGAGGCCATGCAATCGTGGGGCATCGCCCAACCGCGGATCGCGGTTGCCGGTCTCAACCCACATGCCATGGGCGACGAGGATCGCCTTGAAATTGCGCCTGGGATTGAAGCGGCGCGGGCAAGGGGCATCGATGTCGAAGGGCCTATCGCGCCTGACTCGGTCTTCCGCCACTGCATCGAGGGTCGCTACGACATGGTCCTGGCGATGTTCCACGATCAGGGCCACATCGCGGTCAAGACCTGGGGCTTTTCGGGCAACAGCGTGATCATCATGGGGCCGCCGTACCTGCACATGTCGGTGGCCCATGGCACCGCCTACGACATCGTCGGTACCGGCAAGGCCGATGCCGCGATGATGCTGAGCGCGATGCGCACTTGCGGACGACTCGCTTCGGGCCGCGGTTTCGAACAAGCTTAGGGAGAAGACCATGAACGCCGAAACCATGCCCGTCGCCGCGGGGTCGGAGCCGACTGCGGTCGATTACGCAGTCTATCACAGCCAAGCGATCTTCACTGCCGAACAGGAAAACATCTTTCGCGGACAGACCTGGTGCTACCTCGGCCTCGAAGCCGAGCTGGCCAACAGCGGCGATTTCCGTTCGACCCATGTCGGCAATACTCCGGTGGTGGTGACGCGGGCAACCGATGGCACCATCCATGCCTGGGTAAATCGCTGCGCCCACAAGGGCGCAACCGTGTGCCGCTCGCTGCGTGGCAACCAGGCCGACGGGGCGTTCGTCTGCGTCTATCACCAGTGGGCCTACGACGCGACCGGTGCGCTTGTCGGCGTGCCGTTCCGGCGGGGGCTGAAAGGCGTGGGCGGCTATTCGAAGGAATTCAATATGGCCGAGCATTCGCTGGAGCGGTTGCGGGTCGAGACATTCGGCGGCCTCGTGTTCGGCACCTTCAACTCGACCATCGCCCCGCTCGACGACTTTCTGGGTCCAGTGATGCGCAAATACATTCAGCGCGTCTTCCAGCGCCCGGTCAAGGTTCTGGGCTATGCGCGGCAGTTCATGGCCGGCAACTGGAAGCTCTATTCGGAAAACAGTCGTGACAGCTACCACGGCGGTCTGTTGCACCTGTTCTATCCGACTTTCGGCATCTACCGCCAGAGCCAGGAAAGCGCGGGTCTGGTTTCGGACGAGGGCTACCACACCGTCTTTACCGTGTCTAAGCCCAAGGGCGATGTCGACTACGGCTCGTTCGGTGACGAGGCCAACCGCGAGATGCAGGGTGAGGCCAAGTTGCAGGACGAGCGCCTGCTGGCATTCCGCCCGGAGATCGCTGATGATGTCGGACTGCACATCCAGTCGATCTTCCCGTCTGTCGTTGTCCAGCAGATCCAGAACACCCTCGCCACCAGGCAGATCGTGCCCCACGGGACCGACAAGACCGAGCTGGTCTGGACCTATTTCGGCTATGCCGACGATGACGATGAAACGACTCGCCACCGCCTTCGCAACCTCAACCTGGTTGGACCGTCTGGGTTGATTTCGATGGAAGACGGCGAAGCGGTCGAACTGTGCCAGCAGGGCACGATCGGTGCCGAAGGCAAGCGCAGCTTCGTCGAGATGGGCGGGGACGATGTCCGACCGTCATACGCCCCGATGGGTATGGATGAAAATTCCGTGCGCGGGTTCTGGAAGGGCTATCTCGGGCTGATGGGCAATGCCTTGGCCGATCTCGCAGCGGAGGGCCGGGCATGAGCGTTGCAGCCGAAGTAGCGCAAGTCGCGCAAAGTGCGATCGACGATTTCAACGCGGCTTACGGGCTTTGCCTTGATGATGACCGGCTCGAGCAATGGCCCACGCTGTTCGTTGACGATTGCCTGTACCAGGTGATCGCGCGCGAGAATGTCGATAACGGCTTGCCCGCAGCTGTGATGTATTGCGACAGCAAAGGGATGCTGGCGGATCGGGTTGTCGCGCTGCGCAAGGCAAACGTCTTCCCCGAACATTTCAACCGGCACCTGATCGGGCGTGCGGTGATCACCGGCGTGGAAGGCGACCAGGTTTCTGCTGAAGCCAGCTATGTCGTCTTCCAGACCCGTAACGATGGTGAAACGCGCATCTACAATGCCGGCAAATATGTCGATCGGTTTGATCTTAGCGGTGGAACCGTTCGACTGAAAAGCCGGACCTGCATCTATGACACGCTGCGCATCGCCACGCTGTTGGCGACCCCGATCTGAGCCAATCCCCAATTTCCTGTTTTCCCAGAAGGAGACTATCCATGAAGCTGTTCATTAGCCCTGGTGCCTGTTCGCTCGCTCCGCATATCGCCCTGCGCGAAACCGGCGCCACTTTCGATGCGGTGAAGGTCGATCTGGCGACCCGCAAGGTCGAGACCGGAGACGATTTCCTGACGGTCAACCCGTCGGGCAAGGTTCCGGCGCTGACCCTCGACAGCGGCGAAACCCTGACCGAAAATCCCGCGATCCTGCTTTACATCGCCGACCAGAAGCCGGAAGCCGGCCTGGCGCCGCGCGACGGCACCATGGACCGGTACCGCCTGCTCAGCCGGCTGAGCTTCCTGGGTTCGGAGTTTCACAAGGCCTTCGTGCCCCTGTTTACGCCCGGCACCAGCGATGAAGCCAAGGCAGCCGCTACGACCGCAGTCAAGAATCACTTGACCGCGGTCGATAAGGATCTCGCCGGCAAAGAGCACTATGTGGGCGCCGATTTTAGCGTGGCCGACATCTATCTGTTCGTGATGCTGGGCTGGCCTGCCCATGTCGGGATCGACATGAGCGCCTATCCCGCGCTGGGCGCCTATTGCGGTCGGATTGCTCAGCGGCCTGCGGTTGGGGCGGCCTTGCAGGCCGAAGGTCTCATCTGATCGAAGAGCGCGGGGCGCCGGCGATTGCCGTCGCCCACGTCGTTCTTCATTTGCAAATGCGTTTCAAATAGTGCAATGGATGAGGCTGCTGGCGACAGAGACGGCGATTCGGCGTCCAGGTCCAGCCGAATGCAAAATCATCGAGGCGGGAAAGGATCGGAGGGCTACCATGGCACGCTCGACTTTGGACACGGCACGTCCGGAAATCGGTAGGTCGCTGGTTGTCGGCGGAAGCTCGACCAATTACCACGACGTCGGCGAAGGCGACCCGGTGCTGCTGGTCCACGGATCGGGCCCCGGTGTGACAGCCTGGGCCAACTGGCGGCTGAATATGCCGATCCTCGCCGAGGATTTCCGGGTCATCGCGCCCGACATGTTCGGCTTCGGCTATTCGGACAGCAAGGGCCGGATCGAGGACAAGCAGGTCTGGGTCGATCAGCTCGCCGGCTTTCTCGACGGTCTGGGCATCGACAAGGTTTCGATCGTCGGCAATTCTTTCGGCGGCGGGATCACGCTGGCGTTCATGATCGCCCACCCCGATCGGGTGGAGCGCGCCGTTCTGATGGGACCTGCAGGGCTCAACTTTCCGATTACCCCTGCGCTCGACAAGGTCTGGGGCTATGAACCCTCGGTCGAGGCGATGCGCGAATCGCTCAAGTACCTTGCCTGGGATCACAGCCGCCTGACCGAGGATCTGATTCAGTCGCGCTATGTCGCCAGCGCCCGGCCCGAAGCACATGAACCCTATCATGCAACGTTCGGCGGCGCCGACCGCCAGGCCAACGTGGCGATGCTCGCCAGCCGTGAGGAGGACATCGCCGCAATCGCGCACGAAACCCTGATCCTGCACGGGATTGCCGATCAGGTGATCCCGCTCGATTCTACCGTACGCCTCGCCACGCTGATGAAGCGGGCCGATCTGCATCTGTTCGCCGAATGCGGACACTGGGTGCAGATCGAGCGGATGGCAAGTTTCAACCGGATGGTTGCCGAGTTCTTTAGGAATGGTCTCAAAGGCTGAACGGAAAGGAGTGTCGACATGGCTCTAACTGGTGTAATTCGTCCTGGCTACGTGCAGCTCAGGGTTCTCGACCTCGATGAGGCTATTGGCCATTACCGCGACCGGATTGGTTTGAATTTCGTCAATCGCGACGGCGACCGCGCCTTTTTCCAGGCGTTTGACGAATTCGATCGGCACAGCATTATCCTGCGCGAGGCCGACCAAGCCGGGATGGACGTGATGGGCTTTAAGGTCGTCAAGGATGCCGACCTCGACCATTTCGCGGAGCGCCTGCTCGATATCGGCGTCCATGTCGATGTGATCCCGGCCGGATCGGACCCCGGTGTGGGTCGCAAGATCCGCTTCAACACGCCAACCCAGCACGTGTTCGAACTCTACGCCGAAATGGAACTGTCGGCCACCGGCCCGGCGGTCAAGAACCCCGATGTCTGGGTGGTCGAACCGCGCGGCATGCGTGCCACCCGATTCGATCACTGCGCACTGAATGGCGTGGACATCTCCGCATCCGCAAAAATCTTCGTCGATGCGCTGGATTTCTCGGTTACCGAGGAGCTGGTCGATGAAGGCAGTGGGACGCGCCTCGGCATCTTCCTGAGCTGCAGCAACAAGGCGCATGATGTTGCCTTCCTCGGTTATCCCGAAGACGGCAAGATCCACCACACCTCTTTCAACCTCGAATCCTGGCACGACGTCGGCCATGCAGCCGACATCATCAGCCGCTACGATATTTCGCTCGATATCGGGCCGACGCGTCACGGGATCACCCGCGGCCAGACGATCTACTTCTTCGATCCCTCGGGTAACCGCAACGAAACCTTCAGCGGCGGTTACATCTATTATCCCGACAATCCGCAGCGCATGTGGCAGGCAGAGAGCGCCGGCAAGGCGATCTTCTACTACGAAAAGGCGCTGAACGACCGCTTCATGACGGTGAACACCTGATCATGGACGGGGTGGTTTCGGTCCGGACGGTAGGCCACGAACTGGCGCTCAAGGCAGCGGCTGCCGCCGTTGCCACGGGTGCGGCGGCGGGCTGTCCGGTCGTTGCCGCGGTGGTCGGCGCCGGGGGAGATCTGGTCGCGTTCGTCCGCGCCAGCGGCTCCCCTTCGCCATCCGCAAAGATCGCGCAAGATAAGGCTTACAGCGCCGCCAGCTTCCGCGTCCCGACGCCGGATCTCTATGCGATGGTTTCCGGCAATCCGGCCCTGCGCGACGGAATCGTCGCGCAGCCGGGATTAGCAATGTTCGGCGGCGGCCTGCCGATCGAAATCGCCGGTGTATTCGTCGGTGCGATCGGTGTTTCCGGCGGGAGCGAAGCGATGGACGTCGAATACGCCAACGCCGGTCTCGCTGCGATCGGCGCAAGGCAATTCTGACGCACCATGGCCTCCGGCCAACTTAGGTATTATGCACCAATGACCTCAACTTCCTCCTCTCCGGTCACCGAAACTATCCTGAACTTCATTGACGGTTCCTATCGCAAAGGTAGCGAGGGTAAGTCGTTTCCCAACGTCAATCCGGCCACCGGCACCGCGATCGGGGTTGTGCACGAAGCAAGCCAGGCCGACGTCGCAGACGCCGTGGCTGCGGCCAAGGCAGCGCTTACCGGGCCATGGGGCAAGATGACCACGGCCGAGCGGGTCAAGCTGATCGCCGCCGTGGCGACCGAGATCGAACGCCGAGCGGATGATTTCCTGGCTGCCGAAGTGGCCGACACCGGCAAGCCGCGCCATGTCGCGTCCCATATCGACATTCCGCGCGGGGCCGCCAACTTCCGCATGTTCGCGGATGTCGTCTCGACAATGCCGGGCGAAAGCTTCAACACATCGACCCCCGATGGCGGCCAGGCGCTCAACTATACCGTGCGCAAGCCCAAGGGTGTGGTCGCGGTGGTCTGCCCATGGAACTTCCCGCTGCTGCTGATGACCTGGAAGGTTGGCCCGGCGCTGGCCTGCGGCAATACCGTGGTGGTCAAGCCGTCCGAGGAAACGCCTCGGACTGCTGCCCTGCTGGGTGAAGTAATGAACGCGGTGGGCATGCCCAAGGGTGTCTACAACGTCGTCCACGGATTCGGTCCGGGTTCGGCCGGCGAATTCCTCACGTCCAACCCCGATGTCGATGCCATCACCTTCACCGGCGAGACCGGCACCGGACAGGCGATCATGCAGAAGGCCGCGATCGGCGTTCGCGACATTTCGTTCGAACTCGGTGGCAAGAACCCGGCGATTGTGTTCGCCGATGCCGACCTCGACAAGGCGGTCGAGGGTCTGTCGCGCTCGGTCTTCCTGAACACCGGGCAGGTCTGCCTCGGAACCGAGCGGGTCTATGTCGAACGACCGATCTTCGACGCCTTCGTGGCGCGGATGGCGGCGGCGGCGCAGGGCTTCAAGCCGGGCGTGACCGGTGATCGCGCCTATCTCGGCCCGCTGATCAGCGCCGAGCACCGCGAGAAAGTGCTGGGTTACTATCGCCGTGCGGTCGAGGACGGGGCCACCGTGGTCACCGGCGGCGGCGTTCCCGAAATCTCGGGTGCGGAAGCCGGTGGCTTCTTCGTGGAACCGACGCTGTGGATCGACGTCGCCCACGGCGATACCGTGATGCGCGAGGAAATCTTCGGACCGTGCTGCGGTATCGTGCCGTTCGACAGCGAGGACGAGGTGATCGCACTTGCAAACGATACGGTTTACGGCCTGTGCGCCTCGATCTGGACCGAAAACATGTCCCGCGGACACCGCGTGGCGGCGGCGATGGACGTGGGGGTGTGCTGGGTCAATTCCTGGTTCCTGCGCGATCTGCGCACGGCTTTCGGCGGGTCCGGCCATTCCGGCATCGGCCGGGAAGGCGGGGTGCACAGCCTCGAATTCTACACCGAGATCACCAACATTTGCGTGAAGCTGTAAGACGATGACAATCGACTCCAAGACTATCGAACAAGCGGCCTTGGCCCTGCGCGGCGCGGCCGAAACGGGGAAGCCTGTCAGCCCGATCCGCGACCTGATTTCGGCTGGTGGCGTCGAAGCCGCCTATGCCGTGCAGGAAGCCAACACCAAGCACTACCTCGCCAATGGACGGCGCCTGGTCGGCCGCAAGATCGGGTTGACCTCGATCGCGGTCCAGCGCCAGCTTGGGGTGGATCAGCCCGACTATGGGATGCTGTTCGCTGACATGGACGTGCCGGAAGGCATCCCGGTGTCGCTCGACCAGGTGATCCAGCCCAAGGTTGAGGCCGAGATTGCGATCGTCGTTGGGCGGGATTTGCCCCACCCCGACATGACGACCGCCGAAATGATTCGCGCGGTCGAATATGTCGTTCCGGCAATCGAGATCGTCGACAGCCGCGTCGCAAACTGGGACATCAAGATCTGGGACACGATCGCCGATAATGCCTCGAGCGGGTTGTTCGTGCTCGGCGCGGTGCCGCGCAAGCTCGACGGGCTCGATCTGCGCAGCTGCGGCATGGTCATGGAAGCCAAGGGTGAGCCGATTTCGGTCGGTGCCGGGATCGCCTGTCTGGGCAGCCCGATCACCGCCTCGCTGTGGCTGGCGCGGGTGATGGCCAAAGCGGGGCGTCCGTTACTCGAAGGCGATGTAATCCTGTCGGGCGCGCTCGGGCCGATGGCCGGGGTTGCGCGCGGCGATGTTGTCGAAGCCCGGATCAACGGACTCGGAACGGTCCGCGCCGCGTTCGCCGCTGACTGAATTCAAATTGGAGGCTGGTCAAATGGCCAAGATGAAGTGCGCAATTATCGGCTCCGGCAATATCGGGACCGACCTGATGATCAAGCTGCTCAAGGGTTCGGATACACTGGAGCTAGCGGCGGTTGTCGGGATCGATCCGGCCTCCGAGGGGCTGGCGATGGCCAGCGAACGCGGCGTCCCGACGACTCACGAAGGAATCGAGGGCCTGTGCCGGATGCCGCAATATGCCGATATCGGCATCGCCTTCGATGCGACCTCGGCCTATGCGCACAAGGCGCACGACGAAATCCTCGCCCGTGACGGCAAGCTGATGGTCGACCTTACCCCGGCCGCGATCGGCCCGGCGACCATTCCCCCGGTCAACCCGGCGGTCGATGCCGCGGTGCGCAACATCAACATGGTGACCTGTGGCGGGCAGGCGACGATCCCGATCGTCGCGGCGGTCTCGCAGGTCGCCAAGGTGCACTACGCCGAAATCGTCGCGTCGGTTTCGTCGCGCTCCGCCGGTCCCGGCACCCGTGCCAACATTGATGAGTTCACCCGCACAACGGCGCGGGCGATCGAAACTGTCGGCGGCGCGGCCAAGGGCCGGGCTGTGATCATCCTTAATCCCGCCGAACCGCCGATGATCATGCGTGATACGATCTTCACGCTGTCGGAAATGGTCGATGAGGACAAGGTGCGCGATTCGGTCCTGGCTATGATTGCAAGGGTGCAGTCGTACGTGCCGGGCTACCGGCTCAAGCAGGAAGTACAGTTCGAACGCTTTGGCTCGAACCGGCCGCTCAAGATCCCCGGCTACGGTGAATTCGAAGGACTCAAGACCAGCGTGTTCCTCGAGGTCGAGGGCGCGGGCGATTATCTGCCCAACTATTCCGGCAACCTCGACATCATGACCGCTGCCGCCAAGGCGGCAGGCGAGAGCCTGGCCAAGACTCATATGGAAAAGACCGCAGCATGACCTTTGATCCAACATCTGATCGGCTCTACATCCAGGACGTGACCTTGCGCGACGGGATGCACGCCATCCTGCATATGTATGGCACCGACAGCGTCCGCACGATCGCTAAGGCGCTTGACGAGGCAGGGGTGGATGCGATCGAGGTCTCGCACGGCGATGGCCTGAACGGTTCGACCTTCAATTACGGATTTGGCGCCCATACCGACTGGGACTGGATCGAGGCTGCCGCCGACGTAATCAAGAACGCGGTGCTGACAACGCTTCTGGTGCCCGGTATCGGCACCGCCGAAGAACTCAAGCGGGCCTATTCGATGGGAGTGCGCTCGGTCAGGGTCGCGACCCACTGCACCGAGGCCGACGTCGGCAAGCAGCACATCGGCATCGCGCGCGATCTAGGCATGGACGTATCGGGCTTCCTGATGATGAGCCACATGATCGAGCCCGAGGCGCTCGCCCAGCAGGCGCTGCTGATGGAAAGCTATGGCGCGCATTGCGTCTATGTCACCGACAGCGGCGGGGCGCTCGACATGGATGGCGTGATTGCACGTCTCCAAGCCTATGACCGGGTGCTCAGACCTGAAACCCAACGCGGCATCCATGCGCACCACAATCTGTCCCTGGGCGTGGCCAATTCGATCGTCGCCGCGCAAGCCGGCGCGGTGCGGATCGACGCGAGCCTTGCCGGGATGGGTGCGGGAGCCGGTAACGCACCGCTCGAGGTGTTCATCGCCGCCGCCAACCGCAAGGGCTGGAAGCACGGCTGCGACGTGATGGCGCTGATGGACGCGGCGGACGACATCATACGCCCGCTTCAGGACCGTCCGGTGAGGGTCGATCGCGAGACGCTCAGCCTGGGCTATGCAGGCGTCTATTCAAGCTTCCTGCGCCATGCGGAAAAGGCAGCGGAACAGTACGGAATCGATACCCGCGAGATCCTCGTCGAATTGGGCAACCGCCGGATGGTCGGAGGCCAGGAAGACATGATCATCGACGTTGCACTTGATCTGATCAAAGCCAAGGCGAACTGAGATGGACAGGCTGGCGAAATACGCGGAAATGCTCGACTCTGCACAGCGTAAAGCAACAGCTACCCCGCAAATCACCCCTGTGGACACCGCTTTCACGGTGGAAGAGGCCTATCAGGTGCAGAAGCTCTCGGTCGATCGGCGCCTGTCGCGCGGCGAACGGCGCATCGGCGTCAAGATGGGGCTGACCAGCCGGGCCAAGATGTTGCAGGTCGGCGTCGACGAAGTGGCTTGGGGCAGGCTGACTGATGCGATGCTGGTCGAGGAAGGATCCGCCCTTTCGCGCGCGCGCTACGTCCACCCCCGGGTCGAACCGGAAGTCGCCTTTCTGATGAAGGCCCCGCTGGTCGGTAAGGTGACTGCTGCCGCTGCGCTGGCAGCAGTCGAAGCGATCGCCCCGGCGATGGAGATCATCGACAGCCGTTACGAGAACTTCAAGTTCGCGCTCGAGGACGTGATCGCCGACAACACTTCCTCGTCGGGGCTGGTGATCGGATCCTGGCACGATCCCCGGATCGATTTTTCGAATCTGGGCGTGATCCTCGAAATCGATGGCGAAGTGGTACAGGTCGGGTCGACCGCGGCGATCCTTGGCCACCCCATCCGTTCGCTGGTTGCTGCGGCCCGGCTGGTTGCCGAAGCGGGCGAACAGATCAACGCCGGTGACATCGTCATGGCTGGCGGCATCACCGCCGCGCCCAACCTGGCTCCCGGCCAGACCGTGCGGACGACCGTGCAGAACCTTGGCGCGGTCATGTTCCAGGTGGAGGCCTGATATGCCGATCATCGAGGTCAACCTGCTCGAAGGGCGCCCGCCAGAAGCCAAAGAGCGGCTGATCAAGGCTCTGACCGATGCTGCCATCGATGCGATCGGGGCCCCGCGTGAGTCGGTTCGCGTCATCCTTCGCGAGATGGCCCCGGCGCATTTCGCGGTAGGGGGGCTAAGTTTTGCTGCGAAGGCCGCCGCCGCCGCCGCCGCGCAACCCCGGGTCGAAGAAGATTGGTCGAATGAGAACTGAGACCCACCAGATCCGAATCGTCGGAGGGGGGCAGTTCGCGTGCCCCGAGGGTGAACGCGTGCTGATCGCGATGGAGCGGAGTGGTGGCAACGATATCGGAGTGGGCTGCCGCGGCGGTGGTTGCGGGTTTTGCGTGGTTCGAGTCGTCGAGGGCGAATACCGGACCGGCAAAATGAGCACGGCCAAGGTTTCTGTCGCCGATCAGGCAAAGGGATACGTCCTGGCCTGTCGGCTCTATCCTTTGAATGACCTGGTCATCGAAATTGGATGAAAACTAAGGGAGAATTGTGATGGCTACGCAGTTGAGAAGTGCAGAAAACGAATACGGGATCAAGTCCGAGTACGGCCACTATATCGGCGGCGAGTGGATCGCCGGGGACAGCGGCAAGACCATCGATCTGCTCAATCCCTCGACCGGCAAGGTGCTGACCAAGATTCAGGCCGGCAACGCCAAGGATATCGAACGCGCGATTGCCGCCGCCAAGGCGGCGTTTCCCAAGTGGTCGCAGAGCCTGCCCGGCGAGCGCCAAGAAATCCTGATCGAGGTTGCGCGTCGTCTGAAGGCACGCCATTCGCACTATGCCACCCTCGAAACGCTCAACAACGGCAAGCCGATGCGCGAATCGATGTATTTCGATATGCCGCAGACGATCGGGCAGTTTGAGCTGTTCGCCGGTGCCGCCTATGGCCTGCACGGCCAGACGCTCGATTATCCCGACGCGATCGGCATCGTCCACCGCGAACCGCTCGGCGTCTGCGCGCAGATTATCCCATGGAACGTGCCGATGTTGATGATGGCGTGCAAGATCGCGCCCGCGCTGGCCTCGGGCAACACTGTCGTTCTGAAGCCGGCCGAAACGGTCTGCCTTTCGGTGATTGAATTCTTCGTGGAAATGGCTGATCTGTTGCCGCCGGGTGTGATCAACGTCGTCACCGGCTATGGCGCGGACGTGGGCGAGGCGCTGGTCACCAGCCCCGATGTCGCCAAGGTGGCCTTCACCGGTTCGATCGCCACCGCGCGCCGGATCATCCAGTATGCCTCGGCCAACATCATCCCCCAGACGCTCGAGTTGGGCGGCAAGTCGGCGCACATCGTGTGTGGCGATGCCGACATCGACGCGGCGGTGGAAAGCGCGACTATGTCGACCGTGCTCAACAAGGGCGAAGTCTGTCTGGCCGGTTCGCGCCTGTTCCTGCACCAGTCGATCCAGGACGAGTTCCTGGCCAAGTTCAAGACCGCGCTTGAAGGCATCCGCCAGGGCGACCCGCTCGACATGGCGACCCAGCTTGGCGCCCAGGCATCGAAGATGCAGTTTGACAAGGTGCAAAGCTACCTGCGCCTGGCCACCGAGGAAGGGGCCGAGGTCCTGACCGGCGGCAGCCGCTCGGATGCCGCAGATCTGGCCGATGGCAATTTTATCAAGCCGACCGTGTTCACCAACGTCAACAACTCCATGCGGATCGCGCAGGAAGAGATCTTCGGACCGGTTACCAGCGTCATCACCTGGAGCGACGAAGACGACATGATGAAGCAGGCCAACAATACAACTTACGGCCTCGCTGGCGGCGTCTGGACCAAGGACATCGCCCGAGCCCACCGGATTGCGCGCAAGCTCGAAACTGGCACGGTCTGGATCAATCGCTACTACAACCTGAAGGCCAACATGCCGCTGGGCGGTTACAAGCAAAGCGGCTTCGGGCGTGAATTCAGCCATGAAGTGCTGAATCACTACACCCAGACCAAGTCGGTGGTGGTCAACCTCCAGGAAGGTCGCACCGGAATGTTCGATCAGTGATCGGCAAGCAACGATCATTGGGAGAAACGATGTGACTGCAAGACTCGAAGGACAGGTGGCGCTGCTGACCGGCGGCGCCACCGGGATCGGCGCGGCGGTCGTCGCCCGCTATCTCGAAGAAGGTGCAAAGGTAGGCGTCCTGGTCAGGGACGCCGACCAAGCTGACATGGTGCGCATGCGGCATGGCAAAGGAATAGTCGTGGTTGAGGGCGATGTCCGCAACTATTCCGACAACCAGAACGCGGTTGCGGCGACCGTGGCTACCTTCGGCAAGCTCGACGTGTTTGTCGGCAATGTCGGCATCTGGGATTACATGACCCCGCTGGCGGACATGGATCCGGACAAGCTCTCCGAAACGTTGGACGAGATTTTTGGGGTCAACGTCAAGGGCTACTTCTTCGGTGCCCGCGCCGCAATCCCGGAACTCAGGAAGACCAAGGGCAGCATCATCTTCACGGCCTCGACCTCGAGCTTCTATACCGGCGGCGGTGGCACGCCCTATGTGGCATCGAAGCACGCGGTCCTTGGTCTGATCCGCCAGCTGGCATGGGAACTTACCCCCGATGTCAGGGTCAACGGCGTGGCTCCGGGCGGCACCCGGACACCCCTCGGCGGCACCAAGGCGGGCGGAACGGCCGATGTCCACATGGAGGACATGGAAGGCCTCGACGCGATGATTGCCGGGATGACGCCGCTCGCGCGGATCGCTGAACCGGATGATCACACAGGGCTCTATGCCTTGCTAGCCTCGCGTCGGGACTCGGCCTACATGACAGGAGCGGTTTTGCTCAGCGATGGTGGCATCGGCATTGGCAAGCGTCCCGAAGGCTGAAGCGGCTTAAATCTCTCCACCCTTGGCGGGTGCTCGCTTCGTCGAGCGCCCGTCTTTTTTTACGTGCGATTGCTGCGATCGAGAAAGCGGTCAGCCGAAATGACCGAACGTGAGATGCCGGCGGCGAGCAATTGCGCTTCGGCAAAGTCGATCATCGCCGGTGGGCCACACAGATAGGCTTCGTGCGCCGCGAGATCTGCAACGCCCGCAATCTGCTCGGTGATCAGCCCACGCGCTCCTGCCCAGTCGCTGTCTGGCTCTTCATCCGACAAGGCCGGGACAAATTCGAAAGGGGCCATCCAGCGTTGACGAAGGGCCGCAATTTTGTCGAGGGCATAGAGATTGGACTGACGGCGCGCACCGTACAGCAGGTGCACCGCCCGGTCTGCGCCCCGGTCAAGCGCCTGCTCCAGAATCGAGATTATCGGCGCTAGACCACTACCCCCTGCGATGCAAAGAATGGGGGCAGTGCTGTCCTTGAGGGCGAATTGCCCATAGGGGGCGGTAACCTTCAGCTCCATTCCGGTGCGATCGGTGCAGAACAGCCAGTCGGTAAATGCGCCGCCCGGAACGTGCCGGATGTGAAAATGCAGTTGCTGGGTGGGTTCGCCAACCGTCGCGAACGCGAATGAATAACTGCGTGCACCTTCGATGCCGGGAGCGGTCAGATCAGCGTATTGTCCGGGAGTGAAGGCCAGTGGCCGATCCAGTTCGATGGTCAGCCCGATTATATCCTCGCACAGCCGTTGTGCAGCGACGATGGTGCCGCGATATGTAGCAATGGCGATCCCTTGCGAGAGTGGCGCATCAACCGCGATTGTCAGATCCGAGCGCGGAATGGCCTGGCAGGCGAGGCGAAAGCCGCTGCGCAGTTCGTCGCCCTCAAGTGCAAGGGCCGACGGGCTCAATTCGCCGATCTTGCCAGACACGAGCTTGAACTTGCAGGTACCGCACGAGCCAACCTTGCAATCGTGCGGCATGGCCAAACCCGCGTCCAGCATCGCTTCAAGAAGTGTCTTGCCCGCCGGTATGTCAAGCGTGGTCGGCGATCCTTCCACGGTTACGGTGTTCATCTTGGATTTGCGCAGGAAAGAAAACATTGTCGGGTTTGTCCGAAATGGGCGGGCGGAATCCGCAGTTGCGGATTGTCGCCCGAATGAGGGTGGACGATTGGCCTGGCGTTCAAGTGCTGGCCAGCCAGCGCGGCCAACCAGCCTGTGCGTTGGCCTGATCCGCCAGCTTGCGTTCGCCGGGGGTGGCGAAACGTTCGTCCCAGTCCTTGAGGCGCGGTTGCGCGATGAAGCGGAACCAGACCGGCGGGATCAGTCCGGCGGCGAAGCACAGGAACAGTGAGGGCATCTGCGGCGCTTGCGGTTCGGGCTTCAGCGCATAGAAGGGGATATGCCCGTCAAGGTGATGGTTGATGTGGTTGGTGATTTCCGCACCGATCGGCCGGACGATCGCGCCAAGGTGGTTCCAGGCGTGATGGAGCTCGATCGGCGCCCCTTCGACCCGGATCAGGCCATAGTGCTGGAAGTAGTTGAACCCCTCCACGAACATCTTGGCCATTACCATCGCGGCGACAGCGGTCAGCGTCGCGCCAAGGCCTGCCGTCAAGCCCACAAAGACGATGATACTGCCCGATAAGAGCGGCATTAGCCACACCGGATTGCGCCATCCCAGCGAAGCATGGCCCAGCTTGCGGAGGATTTCGGCCGACTTTTCCCAAGTATCCTTGTAGGAACCCCAAGTCGCCTGGAACACGAAGCTGTAGATGGTCTGCCCGCGCCGAGGGGTATCGCTATCCTTGGCCGTATCGAGATGGACGTGGTGGGTGACGATATGGGCGATATCGCGATTGGGGTCGCCGTAGAAAGCGCTCAGACACTTGGCGACATAGCGTGGAAACCAGTGGCGGCGGTGCATCAGCTCGTGCGCTACCGGCAGGGTCGGCACCGCCGAGAGCCAGCCCAGGCTGAGCAGCGATCCGGCCAGTTGCCAGCTTGAATTGTCGGCGCCGGTGATCGGGTTGATCGCGGTCGCAACCGATCGGGCAAAGGCCCAGACCAGCAGAATCATGCACGGGAGCTGGAGGTACATGGCGAAATCGCCAAGCAGTGCCGTGCCCTGCGCGCGCATCTTGTGGTCCGCCGGCAGCAGGATATCCAGCGTCATCAATACCGGAAAGGTCGCCGCGCCCAGCCAGACGTAGCTACCGCCGAGCATGAATCCGATAACGCCCGCCAAGGTCATGACTGGGATGAGAAAATAGCGTAGGCCGTCCATCGGATTTCTCCCGAGTTATTTTGCTCTGGCCTTGACCGTCGAGGCAAGGGTGAGGGCGGCGGCGGTGCGCCGCCCTCGGGTATAGGGTCTTAGTATTTGTAGGCGAGCTTCAGGAACCATTCGCGCGGACGCGAGAAGCTTGCGGTGGCGGCGCCGCCGATGTCGAGATCGACGTACCCGCCTTGGATGTATCGTTTATCGGTCAAGTTGGTGACGCCGCCAGTCACGGTGAAGTGTTCGCTTTTGTCAGTGAATGACGCGCTCGCACCGGACACGCTATATGCTGGCTGAAACAATTGCGGGCTATTTACCGCATCCTTGAAGGTGCCGCTTTGATAGGACCAGTCACCACGAAGCGTCAGTTTGCCGGCTTGCCCTTCATAGACATCCGCATTGATAGCTGCCGAAGCTGTCCACTTGGGTACGAAAGCAAATTTCGAATCCTTGGTGACGGGGGCGGCTGATAAGTCGATGTTGGTGTAATAGGCATCCAGATAACCTACACCAAAGGTCAACTGAACCTGATCGATTGGAGCCGCTTCGCCCTCGACCTCAAATCCCTTGATCCGGCCGGTGCCCGCATTTCGTACCTTCGGTGCGATTCCCTCATTAACAACGATCTGCATATCGCTGTAGTCGGACAGGAACGCCGCGATGTTGAGGCGCAGTCGTCGGTTGAAGAATTCGTTTTTGAGGCCAATTTCGTAGGATTCGACGAACTCCGGCGTGAATGACGGTGTCGTAATCTCTGCGGGAAAGATGCGCTGGCTGAACCCGCCGTTCTTGAAGCCTTTCGAGTAGGATGCATAGATCAAGGTGTCGTCAGTGATCTTGTAGTCCGCCGAAATCGCTGGTGTCCATTCCTTCGCCTTGGCCTGGACTTGCACAGCTGGCATCGTGTGGTTGCCTCCCGGGTTCGTTGCCGAAGGCGTGCATCCGCCTGGAAGCGGGAAACCGGCGAAGGCTTCGAAGCCGGGGACGCCTGGTGGGATCACGCCCGGCACGGCCTGCCCGACGAGGCACTGGCTGAAGGCAATGAAAGCGCCATTGGGATAAAGTGAGGCCAGCACTGGATCGAACCGCGACCTATCATTGTAAATGACCTGTAGCGACGGATCGAACCGCTTGGTTTCGTTGGTGTAACGAATGCCCGGCGTGATCGAGAACCGGTCGGTTACCTTGAAGGTGGCCTGCAGGTATGACGCATAGCTATCGTTGTCGATTTTGCCACCGGAGAAGAATTGGGCGAACCCGAATTCCAACGGTTCCTTATCCTGGCCTTTTTCCTTTAGATAGTATCCGCCCAGAACAAACTTCAGTCGATCATCCAGAACACTACCGGTTAGCTGGAGCTCTTGTGATGCCTGCCACAGATCGATATTGTTGGTGAGCTGCAATATGTTGTGCGGAGTGCCGTCGAAATCATATTCGAACCTCGATTTCTGATCACGATAGGAACTGATCGACTTCAGGCTGATATCACCGAAGTCATAGTCGAGCGTCAGGTTAACTCCCCATAGATCGAAATCCGAGCGGTTGTTGCCGCCGGCCCAAGTCGTATCAGGATCCCCGGTAATCCAGCGCGTGCTGGCGCAATTAGGGTTGCTGGTCGGGGCCAGCGTTCCAGGAATCGGACCGGTGGGCCCAAACCCGCCCCAAGCCGCGCCGCAGGCGCCCGTAGCGGCCCCGACCGCGGAGATCTTGTTCCAAAAATACATCGAGCTCGGCGCGGCGATCAGACGATTGGTGCCCCCAGGGGGGGCGCTGTTGGGAATCTCCACAAAACGCAACGGAACCGGCTGGTCTCGCAGTTCGATGAGTGAGATTGCTGTCTGCTCTTCACGACGGATATTGATATCGCCGCTGAGGTTGACCGTCAGCTTGTCGGTCGGCTCCCACTTGAACGCCAGCCGGGCGCCAAAGCTATCCTTGTTGCCTTGGCGACCGCCATCGAACAGGCGTCTCTGAAAACCGTCGCGGGTTTCGTAGGATGCAACCGCGCGCATCGCGAGATTGTCACTCAGCGGCACGTTGATCATGCCCTTGAAATCTGCGCGATTGTAGCGTCCGGTAACGGCTTCGAGCTTTAGGTCGAAATCTTTCTGTGGCTGCATCGAGTTAACAACAATGGCGCCACCAATCGTGTTCTTGCCAAACAGGGTTCCTTGTGGCCCGCGCAAAATCTGAACGTCGGAAATGTCAGCCATATCAAGCAGCGCGCCAACGGAGCGAGCGACGTAGACGCCATCGACGTAAACCCCGACACCTGGATCGACCGTGATGTTGAAGTCGGTCTGCCCAACGCCACGGATGAACGCTGTCAGCGAAGCACTTGATCCGGAAATATTCGCGACCGGCTGGATGTTCACATTAGGAGCAAATTTAGCGACCTGTGCGACATTGTTAATCTGCCGTGCTTCGAGCATTCCTGCGTTCATTGCCGTGATTGCAACGGGAGTTTCCTGCAGATTCTCGGCTCGCTTGCGAGCGGTCACGATGATTTCTTCAAGGCCACCCGATGCCGGGGCGTCGGCCTGAGGTTCGCTTGCCGCAGCATCCTGGGCATGCGCCGTCATCGGTGCAAGGCAAGTCAGCCCAATGATGGCTGAAGTGCTGGCGCGCAGGAAGACCTTCCTGAAATTCATCAATTGCTTTGTCACTTGGCATTCTCCCTCTTGTTGATGTATTTTTATTTATAAGCGTGGATAGACTAAACGTAGATGTTGAGGTTCTTGCTCAACATCACATTGTGCTTGAGGATCGCTCGGCGTTTGACCAGTTGAAAGCTGTTGCCGACCTGGCGCCAGATATCGATACGGTTGCCGATCAGCGAATCCTCGTCGCGTTCGTTGCGATTGCGATAGGCATAGAAGTTCGAATAGACCCGGAACTCGTCGGTGTTTTCGGTAAGCTCCACCTCGACGTTGGTGATGATATGGGTGTAGCGCGTCGCCGGATCCTCCGACCAGGCCGTTCCGGTCTCGAGCCGCGAAAGCCGCTTGAGGATTTCGGGCTTGCTGTCGTTGTAATAGGCCATCCGGGTCAGGTCGGTCACCTGCTCGGTCTTGTCGCGGCGATAGCGGGTTTCGATCCCCGGCATGTGGTAATGCAGGTCTTCCGCCAGCATGCTGGTCCAGGCCTTGTAGTGTTCATCGTCGAGCAGCCGTGCTTCGCGATACAGCGTCTGGGTCAGCGCGTGGGTCAGTTCGAGCGATGCGGTAGTCCCTTCGCGCGTGCGCTCGATCGTTGCGGTGTCGGTCATAGCTGTAGTTCCTCTCAGAGCGCGAACAGGCCGGGAAGGTCGCGGGTTTCGGCCACATTGCCCAGCTGCGGTTCGGGCCGTGCCGGCATCTTGCCGAATTCGTCATGGGTCATCATGTCGAGCCAGCGCTGGTAGAAGCCGCGCTGGTTGGCGTCGTTGTACTGGCCGCGATAGACGATGCCCGGCAGGGTATCATGTTCGATCTGGCGGCCGATCCCGCAGCGATAGTGCAGGCGCTCGTGCCGGGTGACGACGCCGCGGTTGACGGTGGTGCAGTTCTCCCAGTTTTCCCCGTCATCCATCTCGAAGGTGCCACCGGGGCCGAAGGTCTGCATCACGCCCTTGGTCACTTCCTCCTTGATGTCGTCGGGCATGTTCTTGTTGACGATCACCCAGGTCTTCAATTCGAACTGCATCGGCCCCTTGGGTTGCCACTGGCGGAAGGTGGAAATGCCCGGCAGGAACGAGACGTTGGGGAAGATCGATGCCGAGGCGACCGAACCGAAGATCTTCGAGCGCATCTCGCCCAGGCGTTCCGCCATCTTCGGGCGGATCTTGTTGTAATAGTCCATCACCTTGGGGCGCCCGAGCAGGAAGAGGTCGCCCACGCCTTCGGTGCCGAATTCCCAGCCGTGGCCGTTCACGCTGGCGTGATAGGAATTATCCATGTCGATCGGCGGGAACGGCTGGCCGTTGTTCATCGACCGAGTGCCCGAATCATGCGTCCAGCCGGCGTGGTAAGCGTCGCCGATGAAGTTCTCGACCCCGAACTTCCAGTTCGCGCTGATCACCGACTTGATGCAGCCGCCAATGAATTCGGTGCCGCCTTCCTCGTTGTCGAGGATCATGTCGAGATACCACCGGAAATCGCCTAGCCAGGCTTCCAGGCTCGGCGCATCGCTGTTGAAGGTGGCGAACACCAGGCCCTTGTAGTTGCCGACCTTGGCGACGTTCTTGAGGCCATGGTTCTTGAAGTCGATATCGCCCGCGTCGTAGCAATATTCCTCGTGCATGCCCTTGAGGTCGCCGGCGGTGTCAAACGCCCAGCCGTGGTAATTGCAGACGAACCGACGGGTGTTCCCGGCATCGGCGAAGCACACCTTATTGCCGCGGTGCGGGCAGGAATTGAGCATGACCCGGATCGATCCGTCGGGCTGGCGGGCGACGATCACCGCATCTTCGCCCATGTGGGTCGTCAGGAAGTCTCCGGAACTGGGGATCTGGCTTTCGTGGGCAACGAACAGCCACGACCGCGCGAAAATGCGGTACAGCTCCTCCTCGTAGATGTCGGCATCCGAAAAGATCCGGCGGTCAAGCCAGCCTTCCTTGAGGTCCATGTAGCGTGAATAATCCGGTTCGCGACCGATACGTTCGAAGCGCATGATTGTTCTCTCCCGTCAGGATTGTTCAGAAAAAGGCGTTGAGGTTGCTGTCCGGCAGCACGGAATGGTCCAGCACGATCTCGCGCGCGGTGAGCAGCCACGCGCCGCCTTCGCTGCGCCAGAGGTCGGTGCGTCCGGCGGTGAGCAGGCGGGTAGTGCCGTCGATCCGGTTCCGGTGCATCACCAGCACAGAATGGACCCGCACCTCGTTATCGGCCTGGGTGGCCAGAACCTCCACGTTGGAGACAGCGCGGCGGATGTAGTTGGGAGGATCCTCGGCCCAGACGAAGCCGGATTTCAGGCGATCCACCCGCATTTTGAGCCGACCCAGATCCTCGTTGAAGATTACCCCTGGGCCAAGTGGTAAAGGCGGCGAACGGTCAGCGCGGAACCTTCGGCTCTTCAGTTCAAGGCGATAGCTGACGTCTTTGCCGAGCATGGCCAGCCAGCCTTCGAAATCTTCGTTGTCGAGCAGCCGGGCTTCGCGGTGGAGTGCCTGGGTGACAGCAACGATCACCTCCACCGGTGGAGGGGCAAGCGGCCGGTCAAGCATGCTCGGCTTCCTGTTCGGTCAACGAGTTGATGTTGTACGTGGGCACTTCGGCCCAAGTTTCCGCCATCATGTGCTCTTGCCAGCGGCGGTAGAAATAGCGCTGGTTGTGTTCGCTTACCAAGCCGGCGGCGATATCGCCGGGGAAGCCCTCGCGCTTGCCCGAGCGGCCCAGCGCCATGTTGGTGTAGACATCCATCTGCGCCGTGCGCCAGCCGCGCGACTGTTCGGTGCAGGCGGTCAGATTGTCGCCATCGTCGTTGTCGAACAGGCCTGCCAGGCCGAAGGTCAGGCACTGGTTTTCGAGGATCTGCGCTTTCACCGCCTCGGGCATGTCGTTTTCGGCCATGGCCCAGGTCCACTGCTCGATCTGGCCGGGACCCTTGGGATGATAGACCCGGAACCAGTTGAGCCCGGGCAGCAGCTGCAGGTTGGGGAAAATGGTGATGTTGACCTGCGCACCCCACACCTGCCTGCCGCGCACTTCGCCCAGACGGTCGATCACCGTCTGGCGGTTGGCCTCCAGGTATTCGAGGATCGGCTTGGGATCGGGATAGAAGGCATAGCCGGAAACGCCGTCGAGCGCGCTCAGGACCATGTGCCCGTTCATGCCGGCGACCGACAGCCCGCCATCGAGATCGACCCCGGAATTGCCGACGCTGAGCCCGGTGAGGTCCATCGACTGGACCGCCGCCATAGCGCCGGCATGGGCCCAGCCCAGGTGATAGCCATCGCCGCAGACGTTCTCGACTGGCAGCTTCCAGTTGGTGCCCAGCACCATCTTCTGCGTCTCGCCGAGCAGTGCCGATCCGCCTGGCATGGCATCCAGCCAGACATCGAGGAAAAACTTGGCATCGCCCAGATAGTCATCGAGGCTGGGCGAATTGGCATCCCAGCAGCCGAACACCAGGCCCTTATACTCGGCCACTTTCGTCACCGGGATCAGGCCGAACTTGGTGCGGTCGAGTTCGCCGAAATAGGCCTCGTTTTCCAGCGGCACCCCGGAGAGCGCGCCGTCCGGGGAAAAAGACCAGCCGTGATAGTTGCAGGTGAAAGCGCGCGCATTGCCGCGATCGGCGCGGCAGATCCGGTTGCCGCGATGGGTACAGCTGTTGAGGAACGCCTTGATCGACCCGTCCTTCTGGCGGATCACGATCACATCGTCTTCGCCCATGAAGGTGCGGAAATAGTCGCCCGGCTTCGGAATCTGGCTGGTGTGGACCAGAAACAGCCAGCAGCGCCCGAAGATCCGCTCAAGTTCCTGCCGATAAATGTCTTCGCTCGCGTAGATCGAGCGCGATTGGCGCCCGGTGCGGGAATCAACCAGATCGGCAATGCTGTCGTTCATTTGATCCTCTCCCGCACAGTATGGCTAAAGTCGGCATCGATTTTTCGTGTCGCGAAAGTTCTAAGCACGAGTCGTGCCAATATCGGTTTCTTACCGGTTTACAGCAGTCCGGGTTGGTCAATCCCACTGCGAGGCAGCTTGCAGATCGACGTAAATGTAAATGTCGAGGCTTGAGTCTGGCCCGAAAGTTACGAATCTGATAGCCTGACCGGATGAAGACACTTCCAGGCTACGCCGACATTGCCAGCAAGCTGCAGTTCTCACCGGAAATGGGCCGGATCTGGCACGATGGTGAACGCTGCGTACTGCTCAGCCAAGCGGCTCTGGCCAGCTGGCGCAGCCGCCTAGTTGCCGAATTGGGGCACGAAGCGGCCAGCCGGTTCTTCTGGGGTGTCGGTTTTGCCGAAGGCGCACGGTGCGCGATCGGCGCGAAAAAATTACGCCCGGATGGTGATTATCTTGAAGCATTCGCGGTCGGACCGCAGGCGCACGCCTTGACCGGGTTTGGCTGGACCCAGATCGAAATCCTGGAAAATGATTCCTCGCGAGGGCATTTCGAAGGCCGGTTCAGGGTCCACGATTCGATCGAGGCGGCGATCCATCTCAGCGCGACCGGGTACAGCACTGACCCGGTGTGCTGGATGCAGACTGGCTTTGCCAGCGGCTTTGCCACAACCTTCGCGGGACAACCGATCATCATGCGCGAAGTGGAATGTGCGGGGCGAGGCGATGCCGCCTGCGTACTTCACGCCAAACCAAAACCCGAATGGGATCAGTTGGACAACCTCGAATTGGCCGCGACGCCGCTGGTCCTGCCCGAAACGCGGCATGATGGGGGCCAAACGGTGATTGGGATCTCGGCAGGGTTCCTCTCAGCCAAGACCATGATCGAACGCACCGCGTCGAGCAATGCGACGCTGCTGTTAATGGGCGAGACCGGGGTCGGCAAGGAAGTGCTGGCCAAGCTCGCTCATCGGCTGAGCATGCGCGAGGCGGAGCCGTTCATCGCGCTCAACTGCGCGGCGATCCCCGAGGGGTTGATCGAATCGGAGCTGTTCGGCGTGGCCAAGGGGGCCTATACTGGCGCGGTTGCCGCCCGGCCCGGTCGGTTCGAGCTGGCCAATGGCGGCACGCTGTTCCTGGACGAGATTTCGACACTGTCGCCACTTGCACAATCGAAGATTCTGCGCGCTGTCCAGGAAGGTGAGTTCGAGCGGGTCGGCGATACGCGGACGATCAAGGTGGATGTCCGATTGATCGCAGCATCCAATGTGGAACTTAACGAGGCGGTGCGGGAAGGCACGTTTCGTGCCGACTTGTTCTACCGGATATCGACTTTGCCGGTCCGGGTGCCGCCGCTGCGCCAGCGCCGCGAGGACATTCCGGTGCTGCTGGAACACTTCCGTCTGCATTATGCCATGCGCCATGGCCGAACGGTATCGGGCTTCACCCCGCGGGCGATCAACGCGCTGCTGGTGTACGATTTCCCCGGTAATGTGCGCGAACTCGAGCGAATGGTGGAACGTGCCGTGCTGCTGGCGGACGACGGGCGAGCGATCGACGTCAGGCACCTGTTCCTCGAAACCGACGGTCTCGAATTGAAGCCGACGATGGGCATGACCAACGATGGCAGGATCAGCGCCGTTGACAATGTCGGCGATCGCGCCGGCTTGGTGCGCCAGATGCTGGATCTGATCGTCGATGGGGGCGGAAGCCTGCTGGAGATGGAAGGGCTGGTGATCCGCGAGGCCCTTGATGCGAGTGGGGGCAACGTTGCGCGCGCGGCGCGCACCTTAGGCTTTACCCGTCGGCAGCTCGCCTTGCGTCTTGAAAAGTTGGAAATCCAGGAATAAACCTAGCGCGGGCAAAATCTCGCAACGCATTGCATATTATGCAAAGGCAGTCTATGGGAAGGGGCGCCTTCTGGCAATAAGCCCCGGAAAGCACGCAAAGTTGGGAGAATTGCATGAAATCGATAGCCGTGGTCGGAGCAAATCTTGCGGGTGGCCGCGCGGTGGAGTCCTTGCGCCAGGCTGGCTTCGATGGCCGGATCACCCTTATCGGCGAAGAACCGTGGCGGCCCTACGAGCGCCCGCCCCTGTCCAAGGAGGTGTTGTGGGATCCGGCCAATGTACCGGACAATTTCTTCCTTCATGACGAGGCCTGGTACGCCGCCAACCGCATCGAAATGCGGCTTGGCACGCGTGCCGAAGCGCTCGACCTGGCGGCGAGCGCTGTGCGCCTGACGGGCGGAGACCTGGTCCAAGCCGACCGCATCCTGCTGACCACCGGTGGTTCCGCCCGCAAGCTCAACATGGAGGGTGCCGACGCCGCCAACGTGCATTACCTGCGCACCCGGGACGATGCCACCCGGATGGCGACGGACCTCAGGGACGGCGCCCGGATCGTCATCATCGGCATGGGTGTGATCGGGGCTGAAGTCGCGGCCAGCGCGGTCAAGCTGGGGTGCCGAGTGACCGCGATCGAACCGCTTGCCGCGCCTATGATTCGCGCGCTCGGGCCGCAGTTCGGGCAATGGCTGGGCGAGGAACATCGCCAGCGCGGCGTCGACACCCGCTTCGGACGCGGCGTGAACGCGATGAAGGTGCTTGACGGGCGGGTGACGCAGGTCGAACTCGATGACGGATCACTGGTGGATTGCGATGCCGTGGTAGTCGGGGTCGGGATAGTGCCAGAAATCAGCCTAGCCCGGGACGCAGGCATCGTCACCAATAACGGCATTATCGTCGATAGGCAGTGCCGCACCAGCAATGAGAATGTCTTTGCCGCCGGCGACGTCGCCGAACAGGACAGCTTCTTCGGCGGTCATATCCGCCAGGAAACCTACCAGAACGCTGCCGACCAGGCCCAGGCCGCAGCGCTCGCGATGCTCGGGCAGGACGTCGATTACTGCAAGCCGGTTTGGTACTGGAGCGATCAGTTCGATCTCAACATCCAGTTCTGCGGCCATATCCCGGTGCAAGCCGAGGTAACCCTGCGCGGAGACATGGCAAGCAACCAGTTTACCGCATTCTTCCGGTCAGGCGAGACGATCGAGGGCATCCTGACTGTCAACCGCGCCCCGGACATGGGCATCGGCAAACGGCTGATCGAGCGCCGGGCCAGAGCCCAGGCGGCGCAGCTGGCCGATGCCGATGTGTCGCTCCGCGAAATCCTCAAGCAGGCTGGTTAGGCTCGCAAGGCGGGCGGGATCAGCCGATCCCGCCACCTGCGACGTAGAGCGTCTGGCCGGTGATGTAGGACGCCTCGTCAGCGGCGAGAAAGCAGATTGCGGCGGCCAGTTCCTCGGGCTCGCCGAAGCGGCCCAGCGGGGTATCGCGCAAGGTCTGCTCCATCACTTCGCCAAAGCCTTTGCGGTCCGCGTCGGAATGCGGAGCGGTGTTGCGCGGGGTGACACGGGTCACGTTGACCCCGCCGGGAGCCACGCAATTTACCCTGATGCCACAATCCTCCAATTCCAGAGACAACGCAGCGGTCAGCGCCGCCACGCCGCCTTTCGCAGCCGCGTAGGGCACGCGATTGACCCCGCGCGTTGCCACCGAGCCGATGTTGACAATCGCGCCGCGACCTGCCGCGCGCATGTGGGGCAGCACTGCATGGCAGCACCACAGCGTCGGCCACAGCGAGCGATTAATCTCGGCCACATATCCTGACAGTCCAGCCCTAATTTGAATTTTTGGGGGTCGAGCGGAGGTGC
>CAZGVX010000002.1:75646-89103 GCA_964529225.1 uncultured Sphingobium sp. | reverse complement strand
GAAAACCGGCGACGGGGCAACCCGTCCGTGGGTTCGAATCCCACCTCTTCCGCCAGTTCGCCGGTCCATTGGGTCAAATCGAGGGGGTGAATTATGCCGTTTCAGCCATTTGGCTACAGATTCGACATTAAATCTCCTGTTTCTCGGGATACCCTTAAAGGTAACATCCGCGCTCGGAAAAAAGGTTGGTTCCATCCGAAAACCGGCGCACGCGGATGGGTTGTCGGCCCTATCATCTGCTTATGGTTTAGCGCGTTTGATCGCTATGGTCCGATGTTAGTCGGCGTGCTTTCTGACGACGGGCTGGCTTGCCGAATTAAGGGGCGGGCAGGATCGGACCTCAACGGCGTCCTGATGTTCGTCGCACTGATGCCGTTTCTCATTTGGCTGGTTTACATGAGCGCCTCTGACGGAGACCCTGCCGCAGGACGACTTGCGCTCATAGTCGCCATATTCATCCTACTCAGTCCGCTGATTCTCTGGTTGGCGCATTCCGATCGCAAAGATGCGGAACCGCTTGTTCGTTTCCTGCGAGACGTTGCTGGCGAGTGCACGGCACCATTACGCGCCCGGCCAACGCAAATGCTGTTACCTGACGACCTTGCCTTGCGCGTATCGGGCGACCTCGCACCTCCGCCGTTGACCACTGATACAATCTATAATGCGCTACTCGAAACCGGCACCTATGAATTCATTGTGCTGGAAAGATCCGCAGAAAAATACCTCCAGACAGCCGCTCGCGGTGGCAAGTTTACAATCGAGATGAGGGACGGAGACTACCTGCACCACTATCAAGCCCGACGCGTTGGCAGCACCCAAACAAAACGGCGCAAGCTAAACTATGATTTCTCATTCGAAGAGGCGCTAGAGGTAGTGCTCGCCTACGCGACTGGAAACGAAACGCCCAAGTTCGTTGCTTGGGAGAAAATGGATATGCCCGCGCCGACTGCCGCCTGAAACGCCACGCTAGTAGCCACGCGGGTTCACCGTCAGCCTGCATATGCCGCGTTCCATGTCCCGTCATGCTCCCAGCGGCGCAGGCAAGCGACAATCTCAATCATGTTGTCAGCGGCGAGCGCCCCGCTCTCGATAACTGGCAACACCTCGCGCTCAACTCATGCGTTGCCGATATCAGGGGACGGTGAACAGCGAATCGCATGATGATCGCCATCCTTGTCTGTCTAACATTGGATGACCGATCAGCATGATGAATGAACAGTGCGGCTTACGTTACGCTATTTGAGGTCGGGCCAGTCCTGAATGTTCCAATGACCACAGCCGCTTACCCGCCACCTCCGCACGTTTCAGGGTTTGTCGTTCACGACAGCGCCCCGCACCGGGGTAAGTGCGGGGCGCTGGCAGCGTCATCCGAGATCGAGCAGCTAAGCCTGTCATGAATGCCTGTCGCGGGCTGCTGGCGGAGAGGGTGGGATTCGAACCCACGTTACGGTTACCCGTAAACCGCATTTCGAGTGCGGCGCATTCGACCACTCTGCCACCTCTCCGCAGAGGTTGCCGGCGCTGGTCATAGGACCATCGTGGACCGCCGATGAGCAGCGGCCACTAGCCGATGAGCGTGCCCTTGCCAAGCATCTGTACACATCGCGACGGAATTATTGGGACGCGCGCGTCACGCCCGGATCTTCCAGCCGCTCGCCAGCACGCGATAGGTCACCCAGCCCGCCAGCGCCGTCACCACCGCCAGCACCAGCGCGCCCCAGCCGACATGGCTGTCCGCCGACGACACGAAGCCATAGCGGAACCCCGAAATGATATAGAAGAACGGGTTGGCGTGGCTGATCGCCCGGAACAGCGGGGTCAGCCGGTCGGTGGAGTAGAATGTCCCTGAAAGGAGCGAGAGTGGCACGATCACGAAATTCGTGACCGCCGCCGCATGGTCGAACTTCTCGGCCCAGATCGAGGTCAATATGCCGAGAAAGGCGATGAACAGCGCGCCCAGCAGGCCGAAGCAGAGGATCGCCCACCCATGAACCGGCGCAACATGGACGCCCGGCCACAGCAGCATGACCAGCCACAGGCCACCGCCCACCATCACCGCGCGGGTGACGGAGGCGGCCGCGAGCGCGAACAGCAATTCGCCGGTCGAAAGCGGCGGCATGAGATAGTCGACGATCGTGCCCTGGAGCTTGCCGACCAGCAGGCTGAAGCTTGCATTGGCAAAGCTTGCCTGGATCATCGCCATGGCGATCAGGCCCGGGGCGACGAAATCCGCAAACGGCACGCCCAGCACGGTCCGGGTGGCGCCGCCCAGCGCCACGGTGAAGATGACGAGATACAGCAGCGTGGTGATGCTCGGCGCCCAGATCGTCTGGAGATGCACCTTGAAGAAGCGGCGGACCTCCTTGGCATAGAGGGCATAGGTGCCCGCCCAGTTTATCCCCCTGATGGCTGGCTCGCCCGGCGCGCGCGCCAGCGCCGCCCGCGTGTCGATTGATCGGCCGATGTCCATGCGCGTGGATATGCGGCGAAGGGGAGCGCACGGCAAGTCCGGATGCTTGCTCATTTGACCTTTTCGCGCCAAGCACCCATATGCGCGGGCTTCAACGGAGACCATTCAGCATGTCATGGACCGAAGAGCGGATCGAACAGCTCAAGGCAATGTGGGAAAAAGGCATGACCGCGAGCCAGATCGCGGAGGAACTGCGCGGCGTCAGCCGCAACGCCGTGATCGGCAAGGCGCACCGGCTCGGGTTGCAGGCGCGGCCCTCTCCGGTAAAGCCGGGGGAGGCTGCGGGCCAGTCCGCGACGCCCCGCAAGAGCGAGCCCGCATCAGCGCCTGCGCCATCCGCCAGGACGGAGCAGGCCCCGGCCAGCGCGTCGCCTGCCCCCGCGCCCGTTTCCGAAGCGCCCACGCCCCCCTCCGGCGTAGCCGATGCCGTCGCCGAAGCGCCACCGGAACCCGTCCAGCCGCGCATCATTTCGGTCGGGCCGGGCGGCTTCCTGCGTCAGGGGCCTGGCGATCAGCAGGCCCCTATTCCCCCCGCCCCGCCCCGCCGTCTCGTGCCCGCAAAGCCGAGCCCGGAGATTGCGGACAAGACAAGCCTGCTCGATCTCACCGAAAAGATCTGCAAATGGCCGATGGGCCATCCCGGAGAGCCCGATTTTCATTTCTGCGGCGAGAGGGTGAACCCCGGTTTCCCCTATTGCATCGAGCATTGCGGCCGCGCCTATCAGGCGCAGCTGCCGCGCGGCACCCGGCGCCCGCCCCCGCCGCTCCCCTTTGGCGGTCCGCGGGTGCGCTGACCCGCTAACGGCGCTTGCGGGATGGCCGATGGCATCCCTATAGCTGGTCCATGTCCGATGACCTGTTCGCTGGCGGCACAGCCCCTGCCCCCCAGACCTATGACGCCTCCGCCATCGAGGTGCTGGAGGGGCTAGAGCCGGTCCGGCGTCGGCCTGGCATGTATATCGGCGGCACCGACGAGCGGGCGATCCACCATCTCGCCGCCGAAGTGCTCGACAATGCGATGGACGAGGCGGTGGCGGGCTTCGCGACCCGCATCGAATTGGTTCTCGAGCCGGGCAATGTGCTGTCGATCGCGGACAACGGACGCGGCATCCCGGTCGACGAGCATCCAAAGTTCCCCGGCAAGTCGGCGCTGGAGGTGATCCTCACCACCCTCCATTCGGGTGGCAAATTCTCCGACAAGGCCTATCAGACCAGCGGCGGCCTCCACGGCGTCGGCGTCAGCGTGGTCAACGCGCTGTCGGTTTCGACCGAGGTCGAGGTGGCGCTCAACCGCGAACTGTTCCGCCAGCGTTTTTCGCGGGGGCTTCCGCTGGGGGCGCTGGAGAAGGTCGGCGCGGCGCCCAACCGGCGCGGCACAACCGTGCGGTTTCAGCCCGACACCCAGATATTCGGCAATCTCGCCTTCCGGCCCGCGCGGCTCTACCGGCTGGCGCGATCCAAGGCCTATCTGTTCGCGGGTGTGGAGATACGCTGGCGCTGCGACCCGTCGCTGATTGCCGACGACACCCCTGCCGAAGCGGCATTCCAGTTTCCCGGTGGCCTTGCCGACCATTTGCGCGAGCAGGTGGGTGGCCGCGAGTGCGCCACAAATGACTTCTTCTCGGGCAATCAGGCCTTTGCCGACAATCAGGGCCGGGTCGAATGGGCGATTGCGTGGCCGCTTTGGTCGGATGGTGCCTATAGCTGGTATTGCAATACCATCCCGACGCCCGATGGCGGGACCCATGAGCAGGGTCTTCGCGCCGCGCTGACCAAGGGTATCCGCGCGTTCGGCGATCTTGTGGGTCAGAAGCGCGCCAAGGACATCCAGGCGGAGGATGTCATGACCGGCTGCGAGGTCATGCTGTCGGTCTTCATCCGCGATCCCCAGTTCCAGAGCCAGACCAAGGACCGGCTGACAAGCCCGGAGGCGGCGCGTCTCGTCGAGGCGGCGGTGCGCGACCATTTCGACCATTTCCTCGCGGATTCCACCGATCGCGGCAAGGCGCTGCTCGGCTATGTGCTGGAACGCATGGACGAACGCCTCAAGCGCAAGGCGGAAAAGGAGGTGAAGCGCAAGACCGCGACCTCCGGCCGCAAGCTGCGCCTGCCCGGCAAGCTTACCGACTGCGCCGCCGACGACCCGGCCGGGACGGAGCTCTTCATCGTCGAGGGCGACAGCGCCGGCGGTTCTGCCAAGCAGGCGCGCGACCGCAAGACCCAGGCGATCCTGCCAATCCGCGGCAAGATCCTCAATGTCGCATCCGCGACATCGGCCAAGATCCTTGCCAATCAGGAGGTGGCCGATCTCATTCTTGCGCTGGGCTGCGGCACCCGCAAGGACTGCAACCCCGATCATCTGCGCTATGAGCGCGTCGTCATCATGACGGACGCAGATGTCGACGGCGCCCACATCGCGACACTGCTCATGACCTTCTTCTTTCAGGAGATGCCGGAACTCGTCCGGCGCGGGCACCTCTATCTCGCGCAGCCGCCGCTTTATCGCCTGACCGCCGGGGGCAAGAGCGTCTATGCGCGCGACGATGCCCACCGCGCCGAACTGCTGGCGGGGCCGCTCAAGGGGCGCAAGGTCGACGTCAGCCGTTTCAAGGGCCTTGGCGAGATGAACCCCGGCCAGCTCAAGCAAACCACGATGGACCCGGCGACGCGGGGCCTTATCCGCATCACCCTGCCGCAGGACTATGAGGACAGGGCGAGCGTCAGGGACCTCGTCGACAGGCTGATGGGCACCAACCCGGCCCACCGCTTTGCCTTCATTCAGGAAAACGCGGCCAGCGTCGAAGGCGACGTGATCGACGCCTGATCGCGGCGGCACCTTTCGCTCCTCTGCGCTTGAGGCTATGGCGGTCCCCATCGCCCCGCCCGGAAGCAGGATATGACTGACAGACAATGTGGCGCCTGCACGCTGTGCTGCAAGTTGCTCGCCATCGAGGCGCTCGACAAGCCCAAGGATAGCTGGTGCGTGCATTGCCGCATCGGCAGCGGGTGCACCATCTATACGGAGCGCCCGACGCCCTGCCGCACGTTCGAATGCGGCTATCTGCTGCTGCCGACGCTTGGCGAGCATTGGTTTCCGGCCCGCAGCAAGCTCATCCTGGCGTCCGAGGAGGGCGGACAGCGCCTCATCATCCACGTCGATCCGGCCCGGCCGAATGCATGGCGGGATAAACCCTATTATCAGGAGATAAAGGCCTGGGGCCGAGCGGCAGCGGATGTGGGCGATCAGGTCTGGGTTATGGTCGGCGCCAATCTGACGGTGATCCTGCCCGATGCCGATGTCAATCTGGGCCTCGTCGACCCGGAGGATGGCGTTGTCAGCTATCGCCGCAACACGCCGGGCGGTCCGGTGTGGGTCGCCGAGCGGGTCGACAAGAACGACCCGCGACTTGCCGCAGCGAAGGATTAAGCTGCCCGCCGCGCCTTGGCGAGTTTCTTGAGGACCATGTCGCGCTTCAGCTTCGAGAGATGGTCGATGAAGAGCACGCCCTCGAGATGGTCCATCTCATGCTGGAGACACGTGGCGAGGAGGCCGTCCAGCGTCTCTTCATGAATGCGGCCGTCCCGGTCCATCCAGCTTGCCCGGACGGTGGCCGGGCGCTCGACCTCCGCGAACTGGTCGGGCACGGACAGGCAGCCCTCGTTATAGATGCTCAGCTCCGCTGAACCCTCGATGATCTGCGGATTGATGAACACCATCGGCCGCTTGACGACGGGTGCGCCCTCCTCTTCCGATTCCGGCTCCTGCAGATCCATCACCAGCAACCGCTTCGGCACGCCGACCTGAATGGCGGCAAGGCCGATGCCGGGGGCATCGTACATGGTCTCGAACATGTCGTCGATCAGCCTCTGCAAGGCGACGTCGATCGCCTCGACGGGGGTCGAGATCGTGCGCAGCACAGGATGGGGCGCCTCGAGAATGGGAAGAATGGCCATATTCTTTCAAAGATATGGGATGGTCGGACGCTTGGCAAGATGCACGCCCCCGTCTCAACGGCGGCGGCGGCGAGCGGAAATTGTCCGGCGCGACATCTATTGCCCGTCCCGATTTGAAGCGACTTTGACCACAGGTCGGCGCGGTCGGGCGCCCCGACGGCGCCAAACAGAAAAAATGTATCGGTAACACAACGAATGCGACGATTATCGAATTGTTAACCGTAATTTCTGGTAAATACATTGTTAGTGAATAGACGCTGGTTAACGCCCGTTCCACTCCACCAATACATTCCCTTATTTCGCAACCGCCCGACCAATTCAAAATGATTGATCGGTTATATTCGTCAATTCACTCATCATTCATGAGTGGACTTGTTCAACTATACTCTCGGGGAAGCAAACAATGTCTATACAACTAAATGTGAACGTGCAGACTGCGACGGGTTCAACTGTAACCACAGTGGGCGCCGCGCCAACCGCGACCGCCGATGACTTCATCAAGGGCTCGGCCGGCAACGATGCGGTCCTGTCCGGCGACGGCAATGATCGCGTCTGGGCGGGGGCCGGCAATGACTATGTCGATGGCGGTGCGGGCAACGACACCCTCTATGGCGAGGCTGGCAACGACGTGCTGCATGGCGGAGCCGGCAACGATTCCGTCTATGGCGGTGCGGACAGCGACATCGTCTATGGCGATGATGGCAATGACTGGCTGTTCGGCGACAATGGCGACGATCTCGTCTTCGGCGACAATGGCAACGATCTCATGTGGGGCGGCGCCGGGATCGACCAGATGAACGGCGGCGCTGGCAACGACATGCTGAACGGCGGCGCTGGCAACGACCGGCTGACCGGCGGCGCTGGCAATGACCGCTTCGAATACTGGCTCGACAATTCGCAAAAGAGCGTGAACTTCCAGGCACTGTTTGGTCAGGACACGATTACGGATTTCACCGCCGGTCAGGATATGCTCGACCTGCGCACCGTGTTCGAGCGGCTGTCCGACGCGAATGTCGACAAAATTCTCGCCGCCGCCGATGCGCTGGTCAGCGACAGCGGCATCTACAACAGCTTCGACCTCTCGCAGTTCGGCTTCACGCTCGTGAAGCTGGCGACCGGCGATGCCATGGTGCAGCAGTTGCCGACCCTGAACGGCGACATGCTCGACTTCCAGCTCAGCGCGTCCATCGTCAACGGGGTCAAGAGCGCCACCATCACCGTGCTCAACAGCAGCAATCCGCTCGATCACGGCATGTCGATCACGCTGGAAAATGTGGGCGACATCAAGTCGACCGACTTCCTGCGTGAATCCATGAAAGTGGTGCACGGCACCGCGGCCGACGACACGATGGATCACAGCGCAGGCTTCGAGGGCAAGGGCGCAAAGATCTATGCCTTTGCCGGCGATGACACCGTCACCGGCAGCGCCCGGACTGACTGGATCTATGCCGGCGTCGGCAACGACAAGGTTGCCGGCGGCGACGGCAACGACAATCTTTATGGCGAGAACGGCAACGATCGGCTCGATGGCGGCAACGGCAATGACCAGATCTGGGGCGGCGCCGGCAACGACGTCCTGACAGGCGGCGCTGGCAACGACTATCTCTATGCCAGCGTGGGCGACGATGTGATGAGCGGCGACGCGGGCAGAGATGTCTTCATCCTGGGCGGCAACGTCTCGGTCGACTGGACGAAGGGTACGGCCTGGTTCAACCTCGATACGGGCGCCAAGGAGATCACCGACTTCGTCAAGGGCGAGGATCTCATGCGCTTCGCCGATGCCATTCCGAACTGGTCGCTGGCCAGCGCCAATCTGCGCCAGCAGTTCGTCTCGAACTGGTTCAACGACCATGCCCATCTGGACGGCGACAATCTCGTCCTGTCCGGCGACAATGTTCCGGGCAAGGCTGGCGGCGAATGGTCCGTCACTGTGGACCATGGCGCGGCCATCTATCAGGATCTGATGGATGGCGTCTTCAACTATCAGGACTATTTCACATTCTGCTAAGCCCCGAAGGGTCGCACCGAGGGCTCCCGCGTCAACGGCGCGGGAGCCCTCATCCGACTGGCCTGCGCGCGCGCAGCGCCTGCGCCAGCGTGCCCTCGTCAAGATAGTCAAGCTCTCCGCCCACGGGCAGGCCATGCGCGAGCTGGGTGAGGCGCAGCGGATAGGGCTCCAGCCGCTCGGCGATGTAATGCGCGGTCGTCTGCCCCTCCAGCGTGGCGTTCATCGCCAGCACGACCTCGTCGATGCCGCCCGCCGCCACGCGCTCGACCAGCGGCGCGATACTCAGGTCCTCGGGCCGCACCCCGTCGAGCGCCGAAAGACGGCCGCCGAGCACGTGAAACCGGCCGGGAAACAGCCGCGATCTGTCCAGCGCCCAGAGATCGGCGACATCCTCCACCACGCACAGCGCCCGTGCGTCGCGGCGCGGGTCCACGCAGATGCCGCAGGGATCGACCGTGTCGACATTGCCGCAAATGCGGCATGACGTCATCTTGCCAGCGACCGCCGCCAGCGCCTCCAGCAGCGGCACCAGCGCGCCCTCCCGGCGGCGCAGCAGGTGCAGCACCGCACGCCGGGCCGACCGGGGGCCAAGGCCGGGCAGTCTTGCCAGCGCGCTCGTCAGCGTTTCGATTTCCGGGGAGGCCATATCTGTCTTTAGGGGGCTGCCGACCCCGCATTCAAGCGGCGAAACGGCTATCATGCTTCGCGCGCAGTGAAATTCAGGTCGGCACGGCAACGAAGCTTTAAGCCATCGTGATCTATATCGCGGCAAAATATTATTCGGGAGAGGTCGCATGGCCGCGCTTCGCATCAAGACACTGCTCGTCAGCCTGAATGTCGCGCTGCTGATCGCAATGGCGGTCGTAGGGGCGAGCTTCTACGCCAGCGTTAGCCATCTCGAGCATGAGGTCAGCTACATTGGGGAGAACTCGGTTCCCAGCCTGCTCGTTCTGAACAAGGCGGAGCAGGAGGTCGCCCTTATTTCCACAACCATGGGCCTGCATGTCCTCGCCCCGACGCCCGAGGCGACACAGGCGATCGACGCCAGCGTCACCAGGGAAGTTGAGAAGGTCGACGCCAGGCTGGATGCCTATCGCGGGCTGATCTCCGACAGCCAGGATCAGGCGCTGTTCAACGCAGCCACCGAGAAATGGTCGATCTACAAAGCCAAGCTTGCCAAACTGCGCGCCCTGTCGCTGGAGGTTCGGACCTTTGAAGCGACCGAGGCCCTGCGCGACCTCACCGGCCCGGTTCAGAGCGCCCTGAACGAGGCGCTGGATGCCAGCATCGCCTATAACGAGAAACTGGTGGACAAGGGTCTGAAAGATGCGTCGGCCGTTGGCAATATCGCGACGGTCGCCGCGATTGTCCTGGCACTGTTCGGGATCGCTCTCGCAGGCTTTGCAATTTGGGCGGCGGGATCGCGCATCCTGCGTCCCCTTGCCGCGCTCAATGAGGGTTTGAAGCGGATGGCGGCCGGTGAACTTGATCTGGCCATTCCCGGCGCGGACAAAGCCGACGAAATCGGCGAAGTCGCCCGATCCGTCGACGAGATCAAGGTCAACGCCGCCGCGAAGGCCGCCGAGGAGGGCAAGATCCAGGCCCGGGTCACGAGCGCGCTCGGCCAGGGACTTCAGGAACTGAGCCAAGGGCGTCTGAACTACCGGATCCATGACCGCTTCCCCGCTGATTACGAACAGCTTCGCACCGACTTCAACCAGGCCATGAACGGGCTGGCCGAGGTGATCGGCGAAGTGCTGCGCGGTTCCGGCACGGTGCAGTCCGCCTCGGCGGAGATGAATGCCGCCTCGTCCGACCTTGGCCGACGCACGGAGCAACAGGCCGCCGCGCTTGAGGAAACCACCGCCGCCCTCGCCCAGATGACGGATGCTGTCCGGCAGACAGCGGAATATGCCCGCGATGTCAGCGCAGCGGTGCGCGCGACCGACCGGGAAGCGGGCGCCAGCGCCGCCGTGGTCAGCGACGCCATCGGCGCGATGCGGTCACTCGAGGGGTCGTCCTCGGAAATCGCCCAGATCACCAGCGTGATCGACAGCATCGCCTTCCAGACCAATCTTCTCGCCCTGAACGCGGGCGTCGAGGCCGCCCGCGCCGGCGAAGCGGGTCGCGGCTTCGCGGTGGTCGCCGACGAGGTGCGCTCGCTCGCGCTTCGCTCGGCGGACGCCGCGCGCGACATCAGCAAGCTCATCCAGCAGAGTGTCGGTCAGGTGGCCGACGGTGTGCGCCTGGTCGACCGCACCGGCGAAGCCCTCAAAACCATCACCGACAAGATCGGCGAGATCAATGTTCGCATCGGCGAGATTGCGGGGTCCGCCGAAGCACAGTCGGCCAATCTGGAACAGGTCAGTGCCGCTGCGCGCGATCTCGATCGCACCACCCAGCAGAATGCGGCGCTGGTCGAGGAAACCTCAGCCGCGGCACGCACGCTCAGCAACGAGGCGGAGCTGCTGGCCCAACTCGTCGGGCGCTTCGAGATCGACTCAGCCTACGGGTCGTCCTCGCAACTGGAGTATCGCGCGGCCTGAACCGCGTTTAGGGGCTTGCATCGCCCCCGTTCGAACGGCGAAAGAGCCGCCATGCGGATCATCTTCATGGGCACGCCGGATTTCGCGGTGCCGACGCTCGATGCACTTGTGGCGGCGGGGCATTCCCTCGTTGCGATCTACAGCCAGCCGCCCCGCCCGGCAGGCCGCGGCAAGGCGCCCCGCCCCACTCCCGTCCATGCGCGCGCGGAGGCGCTCGGCATGGCCGTGCGCACGCTCGTTTCGCTGAAATCGGCTGACGCGCAGGCGGACTTTGCCGCGCTCGATGCCGATGTCGCGGTGGTGGCGGCCTATGGCCTCATCCTGCCGCGGGCGATCCTCGACGCGCCCCGCCATGGCTGCCTTAACGTCCATGGCTCGCTCCTGCCACGATGGCGCGGCGCCGCCCCGGTGCAGCGGGCGATCCTGGCGGGCGACGCCGAGACCGGGGTCTGCATCATGCAGATGGAGGCGGGCCTCGATACCGGCCCGGTCCGGCTCGAACAGCGCACGCCAATGGATCGAAAGACGGCGGGCGAACTGACCGCCGAGCTGGCCGGGATGGGTGCCGATATGATGGTGGCGGTGCTTGCCGACCTGCCAGGACATCCCGCGAAGGCCCAGCCGGATGAAGGCGTCACCTATGCTGCCAAGATCGACAAGGCGGAAAGCCGGCTGGATTTCACCCTGCCCGCCGCCGCTGTGGAACGGCAGGTCCGCGCTTTCAATCCGGCGCCCGGCGCATGGTTCGCGATTGCGGGGGAGCGACTGAAGATTCTCGCCGCCACGATCGAACAGACAAGCGGCCCGCCGGGCATGGTGCTTGACGATCAGCTTCTTGTCGGGTGCGGCGACGACAGCATCCGCCCGACGCTGGTCCAGCGCGCGGGCAAGGGTGCGATGACGGCCGCCGACCTGTTACGCGGCTTTCCCATCCCGGCGGGCACGGTGCTGGACGGCGCGTGACCCGCTTCGCCTTCACCATCGAGTTTGACGGACGCCCGTTCATGGGCTGGCAGCGACAGAGCCACGGTCCCAGCGTTCAGCAGGCCATGGAGGATGCGCTCGCCTCTATCGTCGGGGAGGACGCAGCCGTGCATGCCGCCGGGCGCACCGATGCGGGCGTTCACGCCCTCGCCATGCGTGCCCATGCTGATGTCACCAAGCCGATCGCGGCGTTCCGGCTGATGGAGGCGCTCAACGCGCGGCTGCGTCATCAGGCCGCACCCGTTGCCGTGCTGGCCTGCCAGACGGTAGCGGATGACTGGCATGCGCGCTTTTCCTGCGTCGGGCGCGCCTATGAATATCGCATCGTCAATCGCCGCGCGCCGCTGACGGTCGAGGCGGGTCTTGCCTGGCGCGTCGCCCAGCCGCTCGACGCCGCTGCGATGCACGACGCGGCCCAGCGCCTCGTCGGCCATCATGACTTCACGACCTTCCGCTCGGTGCACTGCCAGTCGGAAAGCCCGGTCAAGACGCTCGACCGACTCAATGTGGAGCGCGACGGCGACGCGCTTTACATCACCGCCAAAGCGCGCAGCTTCCTCCATCATCAGGTGCGCTCGATGGTCGGGTGCCTCGTCTTTGTCGGATCGGGCCAGTGGACCATCGACGATCTCGCCACGGCCCTTGACGCGCGCGATCGCCAGCGGCTCGCGCTGAACGCCCCGCCCGACGGGCTCTATTTCGTCGGGGCGACCTACCCCGATTAGGATTGCCTTAGCGTTGTGCGGACTATGCAGCCCGCCGAATCCAAGGGAACTGCCGATGCACCACAGCGCAATGATTGAAAACATCACATCTGGTATAGGCGCTCACGGCGCGTGGAAACTGCGTCTCAAAACCGCCATTGCCACCGGCCAGTTCGATCAGGATGCGGCGACGGTCGCGTGCGACGACAAATGCGGGTTCGGCCAATGGCTTTATGGAGAGTCCATTTCCCCGGAAACGCGGGCAGGCATGCCGTATCAGGTCATCCGTCGGCTTCATGCCGAATTTCACGCCTGCGCCGCCCAGGTCGTCCGCCACGCCACCGGCGGGCACACGCAGGAGGCTCGCGCGTTGCTCGAAGGCGAATATACCGAGCGTTCGGAGAAGCTGGGCCGCGCCCTTTTGAAATGGAAACGCGAACTTGGCGGCTGACGCCCGCACCGCCTAGCCAAACAGCCGCCCGATCGCCCGATCCAGCATCAGCAGCTGCCAAAGCAGCCGCCCGTGATCCACGGCGCCGCTACGATGTTGCGCGGCGACACGCGCCATCACGCCGGGATCGAACCACCCGGTCGCTGCCACACGCGATGAGGTCGCGACAGCCGCCGCTTCGGCCGCGAGCGGCCCCCGGAACCAGGCGGCGATCGGCGTGACGAAACCCATTTTGGGCCGATAGAGAATCTCGTCGGGCAGCATCGGCGTCATCGCCCGCTTCATGAGATATTTGCCGGTCGTGCCCTCAATGCGCAGCGAGGCCGGAAGCCGTGCAGCG
>CAZGVX010000002.1:34837-75546 GCA_964529225.1 uncultured Sphingobium sp. | reverse complement strand
GAGATATTTGCCGGTCGTGCCCTCAATGCGCAGCGAGGCCGGAAGCCGTGCAGCGAACTCCACGAGGCGATGGTCGAGCAGCGGCTCGCGCGCCTCAAGGCCCACCGCCATGCTCATCCGGTCCGTCTTGGTGAGAATGTCGCCGGGCAGCCAGATCTTCATGTCGGCATATTGGGCGCGGTCGATCGGATCGCGTGCCGGCGCATCTGCCATGACGCGGATATAGCGATCCTCCGCGCGATAGCCGGTCAGCGCGCGCGCCGCCTCGCCCTGCCACAACTGCCGCCGCAGCGGCGCGGGCGTGACCCCGACCGATGCCGCATAGGCTTCCGCGCCGCTCATCGCGAGGCCGAGCAGCGTCGATTTCGCGCGCAAAGGGCGCGGTGCCCAGTCCGCCTTGGGCCAGATCGCCCCCAGCGCGCCCAGACACGGGCGCAGGGCTGCGGGAAGCCATGCGCGGACCCGCTCCTCATGATGCTGGAAGACATGGCGGCGATAGCCCGCAAAGGCTTCGTCCGCGCCGTCCCCGGACAGCGCCACGGTGACATGGGCGCGCGCCAGCTCGCACACGCGATAGGTCGGCAGGGCCGATGCGTCGGCGAAGGGCTCGTCGAAATGGGCCGCCAGCGTGTCGATCAGCGGATAGTCATCGGGTGAGACGATCCGGCTATGATGTCGGGTGCCAAAGAGGCGCGCGACGCTGTCGGCATGGGCCGTCTCGTCCAGCGCCGCCTCATCGAAGCCGATGGTGCAGGTGGTCACAGGTGCGCTCGATGCCTCGGCCATGAACGCGACGACCGTGCTGCTGTCGACACCGCCCGAGAGGAATGCGCCCAGTGGCACGTCTGCGACCATGCGCGAGCGGACCGACTGGCGGACAAGGTCGCGCAGTTCCTCCTCGAGCGCGTCCGGCGACGCGCTGGTCCGCTCGGCAAAGCTCACATCCCAGTAGCGGCGCGGCGCGGGCAGCGGCCTGTCACGTTCGATCGAGAGCAGTTCCCCGGCGCCCAGCTTCCTGACGCCCCGGACAATGCAGGTGTCGTCCGGTACATAGCCATAAGCGAGATAGTCCTCGACCGCCGTCAGATCGGGCGCGCGTGGCAGGTCGGGATGCGCAAGCAGTCCTTTCAGCTCGCTGGCGAAGATGACGGCACCATCAGGCAGCAGCGCGTAATGCAGCGGCTTGACACCAAGCCGGTCGCGCACCAGCCAGAGCCGGTCGCTGCGCGCGTCATGGATAGCGAACGCGAACATGCCGACGAAGTGCTCGGGCGCGCGCTCGCCCCATTGGCGCCAGGCGTGGAGGACCACTTCGGTATCGCTGTGCGTGACAAAATGGTGGCCAAGCGCCTCCAGTTCACGGCGCAGCGTCGCAAAATTGTAGATCTCGCCATTGAAGGTGACGACCAGCGCGCCATCCGGCGTCGCCATCGGCTGCGCGCCGCCCGCCAGGTCGATGATCGAGAGGCGCAGATGGCCAAGGCCTGTGCCGGGGGCTGTCCAGACGCCCTGCCCGTCCGGCCCGCGATGCGCCATCGGCGCAAGCATGGCCGCGATGCGCTCCGGGCTGACCGGCGCGCGTCCGTTTCTGTGGAAGAGGCCCGCTATGCCGCACATGCCCGACTAGCGCCCCGTGCTCATCATCTCGGCGATAGCGGCGATGCCGCCACCCGCGCCGAGGAAGCGCGAGGCCACGACTTCAGGCGCGCCGGGCGCTGCCGGTATCACCGACAGCAACAGCGCGCGGCCGCTGGTATCACCGCGCAGCAACCGGGCGCGCGCGCCCGCAAGCTTCGCCGCCGTGCCACTGCCGCTTGCCGTGCCGTCCACAACGTAGCTCATGGCGACATAGCGCCGCTCGCCCCCGCGCGAGCGCAGCCATTCGCCGCGCATGCCGTCAGGGGCTGGCGCTGTGCCGATACGCAGCCAATAGCTCGCCTCCTCCGGGCCGGTCGCGCCCTGGCCGAAGCCGATCATCTCCCGCCCCTGCGACTGCCGGTCAAACAGGACCAGCGCAAGATCGACGATGTCGCCCTTGGGGTCGCGATAGCGCCATTGGCCGATCCACGTCGCGCCGTCAAAATGCGGCCCCCAGCCGGCATGGACACCCGGCAGGCGTGCCCAGCCCGCGACGCGGGCCGGAACCGGCGGCGGCGAAGGCGGCGTAATGGCAGGCTCGGTGGCCGCGATCCAAAGGCGTGGCAGGAGCAGCAGCGCAAGCCCGGCGCCTCCGATCGGGAGGGACGCGGCGGACCCGACCTCGAGCGCAGGAACAACCGGCGCGGGCACCGCCTCGAACCAGCGCGATGCCGCCGCCATGAGCAGTGCCAGCACTCCGGCAAACAGCAGCCAGCCGTAGAGGAGGTGGTCCGTCACCAGCGGATCGTCCATGCCGGTATGTTGCGCGGTCTGCATCACCGCATAGGCACGAAGGCCGTTGGCAAGGATCGCCACGGGCAGCGCCGCCGCAACGAAAGCGGCGCGGCGCACGGCCGAACGCAGGCGCGTCAGGCACACGAGCGTCGAGAAGGCACCCATCGCGAGGAGGAACGCCGTGCCGCTGCACGCCTCCGCCACCTGAAACAGACCGGCAGGCGTCTCGATGAAAACGCCGTCGACCGTGGCGGGGGTTCCGCTCGCGTGCAGCATCCCGACCGCGAGGCGCGCGGTGATCTGTTGCAGCCACGGCTCCAGCTCGGTGCCGACGGGAATGAGGAACAGCGCGAAAGCAAGGGGCGCGCGCAGCACGGTCGCCGCTGGCCAGCCCAGCAGGGCGACGACGAGCCCGATCGCCATCACGACAAGTCCCGCCTGCCGGGCGATGGCGATGAACGCCGCCGCCCCGGTCAGCCACATCGTCGCCCCGAGCGCGACAATCGCGATACCCTGCCAGGCGAGAGACGGCTGGACGGTCGCCAGCGCGCGCCGCCGCTCCCAGATCAGCCAGCCGATGATCGGCGGGATCATCAGGCAATGGTGAAAGTCGCCGACCCGCCACCAGATGCCGACGATTTCCGTCGCCTCGCGACCGTAGAGCAGCAGCAGGAGCAGCATCGCCAGACCGAGCGCAGCGCGATGCATGGTCCAGGCACTATAGGCCTGCCGCGGTCGACGGTGCAGCACCGCCTCAGCCATGGCCGAGCACCCACGGGCCGAGCGGCGCCAACGCCGCCTCCCAGCCATAGCGCACCTGCATGCGCGCCCGCGCCGCCTCCCCGATCGCCGCCCGGCTGGCCGGATCGTTCAGCAATTGGACAATGCTCCGGGCCGCGTCGTCATCGACGATCAGGTCGCGGCCCGCGACCGCATCGACGCCCATCGCCGCCGCCGCTGATGCGACCACCGGACGGGCCATCGCCATCGCTTCCAGCACCTTGTTCTGAATGCCGCGCGCGATGCGCAGCGGCGCGACCACGATGTCGGCATGTGCGAGCCACGGCCGCATATCCGGCACCGCGCCCGTCACCGTTACGCCCGGACAATCGCAAAGGGCGCGCACGGCCGGTGCGGGATTTCGCCCGACGATGAAGAAACGGGCGGCCGGATGCGCCCGACGGATCGCGGGCAGCGCATCGCGCGCGAACGTCTCCACCGCCTCGATATTGGGGCGATAGTCCATCTGGCCGGTGAACAGAAGGCAAGGGCCCTCGCCCGCCATGGCTTCCGGTCGCGGCCATGGCGTCGCCGGGTCGAAATAGTCGAGGTCGACGCCGTTGCCGAGCACCGCGATGTCGGCCGCCTCGGGGCTGCCGAACAGCGCCGCCTCGTCCACGCTGGCGAACAGGCTGAGCGTCGCTCGGCGCGCAAGCGCCTGCTCGAATGCACCAAGCCGTCGTCCCTCCCGCCGGTTGATCCAGGCGACAGGACCAGCGCCCGACTGCCCATAGGCGGCATATTTGGCCGAATCGACATCGCAGAAATCGACGATGAGCCGCTGACCGGCGAGCAGGAGGGGAACATGCGCACCCATATTGCCCGAAAAGACGAATACCGCGCCAATGGGTCGGCGCGCCAGCGTCTCACGGATGTAGCGGTCGAGCGCGCGGTGACGAAACAGCGTGACCGACAGGGGCTCGCGGCGCAGCAACCCCTCGATCGCCCCGGCGGCGCGGCCTTTGGTGCGTGGGGCAACGCAGCGGCTGGCGGTGAGGCCCTCGAGTGCCGCACCATGCGCGGCATCGGCGGCATCGTCCGCCAGCGCGGCAAGATGCACCGGCGCCAGCCCGGCGAGGTGCTTCAGTTCGTGATAGGAGCGTATCTTGTCGCCGCGATCCGGCGGATAGGGAACGCGGTGGGCGATGAACAGGATCTCCGGGCGCGGCGCACCCACTTAACCCAGGCCCCGCGCTATGAACGGTCCCAGCCGGTCCGCGATTGCGGGCGGCAGGCGCTTCCACAGCGCGATCCGCGCGCGATACTGCGGCGCGCTGGGATTGATGTCGCGCGGTTCATGGCCCGGCGCCGTATAGGTATAATAGTCGAGCGGCTCGGGCGTGAATCCCCATGTCCGTTTCCACAGGGCGGGGCCGCTCCCGACCTTCGACCGCCCGAAATCGAACAGGGTGCACCCGCGCGCACGGGCATGACCCATCAGCCGGAAGTAGAGCACTTCGTTCGACCGCGCCGCGCGCGCGCGCCGATCCGCGCCCTGCCAGTAGGGCATACAAACGCCAGCGTGGTAGAGCGTCAGAACCGAGGAGAGCGGCCCGGCTTCGTCTGAAATGACGAGGATGTCGGACGCTTCCCCGAACGCCTCAAGCACCTCCTCGAAGAGCGAGCGGGGAAACACAGGCGTGCCGAGATTGTGGACGCTGCGGCAGAACAGCGCGTAGTGCGCGGCGCGCAGCTGCTCGCCTCGACCGACCTCGACCTTATAGCCACGCTCCAGCCCCTTGCGGACTTCGGCACGATGTTTCTTCGGGATGGCGCTGAGTTCGGTCGCGTCATCCTCGGCCAGCGGGCGAACGAAGCCGACATGGGAGTCGCTGCGCACCGCCCAGCCCGGTCCCGGTGCCGCGCCGCCGCGCAGTTCAATGCTGGTGCACCCGCGCTCCTCGCCCAGCGTGACGGCCGCCCGCGCGAGCTGCATCGCGCCAGTCGGATCATCGGCAACGATGCCGCCACCCACCGCAAAACCGCTCGACACGAGCGCGCGGCCGAACAGCGGACTGTGAACAAGGGTGAGCGGCAGATAGCCGCGGATCGCGCCCCGCCCATCATCGACCGTCAGGAACAGCGCCTCTTGTCCGGTGCCGCGCGCTGACGCCAGCACCCATGCGGGCCGGTGAAACGCGGTCGCGTCGGGACGCCCCGCAAGCCAGGCCTCGATACGCGCGTGCGCCAGGCGATGATCCGCGCCATATCGGCCAATGCAGACCTGGCGGATCGGGGCGTGCATCATGGCTGCACCGCCACGTCGAGCCCGGAGATCACGGCGTCCATCCGGCCCCAGCGGAAGTCGCCAAGCAGGCGATCGAGCTTGCCCTCCATCCGGGCGAGATTTGTGTAGTGTCGCAACCGTGACCGGAGCGGCGCGGCGATGCGCGGCTGGTCCGGGTCGATCTCCCACGGGTGGAAATAGGTCATGGCGGGCTGCCCCGCCGCGTTGACCTGGCGGATGGCCCAGCGGCTGACCGGATAGGGCAGCAGCCGGAAAAAGCCGCCGCCAGCCGCCGCGATCCTGCGTCCGCCCAGCAGCGCCGTCGTCACGGGAAATTCGACGAGAGCCGCGTCCGCAAGCGGTCGCCAGGCGAAGCGCGGTGCCTCGGCCCAGCCATAATGGTCGTGGGCGATCGGCGCGACGCTGCTTGAATAGGCATAGCCCTGCTCGGCCAGAATCGCGTGCGCCCACGGTGTGCGCCGGTCGATCGAGAAGCTCGGCGCGCGATAGCCGGTCAGCCGGACGCCTGCCGCATCCTCCAGCGCCGCGCGGCTGCGGCTGAGGTCGGCGCGAAACTGGTCGGGGGTGAGCGTGAACACGCGGCGATGGTCCTGGCCGTGGCTGGCGACCTCATGCCCTGCCTCTGCAATGCGGCGGACAAGGCCGGGCGCGCGTTCGGCGATCCAGCCCAGCACGAAGAATGTCGCCCGTACCTCATGCCGCGCGAACAGGTCGAGGATTCGCGCGCTGTTGTCGGCGTAGCGATGTGCGCAGCCGTCCCACTGGTCACGCTCGATGACGCCTTCGAACGCACCGACCTGAAACCAGTCCTCCACATCCACGCTCATCGCGTTGCGGAGGGACGGAGAGGATGTATCGGGCGCGCGCATGTCTGTCCCGCGGCTCAGGCCGCGCGGTTGGCAAAGGGACCCTGATCGGCGTCGCGCTCGGCCCATTCGACCAGCTTTGCGAGGATGCGATGGAGCGTCGCGTCCTGTTCGTCGGCGCGTCGTTCGAGCGCCTCAAGCCGCTCGCCCAGCGCCGCAAGCGCGGGCGGCGCGGCAGCCTCTCGCGGCTCGGCGGGCGACCTTGATCCCGCAAAGGCTTCGAGATCGGCCCGAAGCGACGCAAGTGCGGGCGGACAAGCTTCCAATTCCGCCGGCTGAATAACCGGCGCGGGTCGGGCGGGCGCACTGGCCAGCTGGTCGGACGCCTGAACCGGCGATGGCACCTCGCCCTCCTCGCCGCTATCGGCGACCACGGCCGCGATCACCTGCGCGTCAATCACGTCCAGCCGGTCGATCGCGCCGAGCAGCAGCGCGCGACTCACCAGCCCGTTGAGGCGGCGCGGAATTCGTGCGCTGGCCTGCGCCAGAAGCGCATAGGCGTCTGGCGTGAAGCGCGGATTGCCGATCCAGCCGACATGGCGGAGGCGATGCTCGATGTAGGGGCCGACCTCGTCCGCCTGCATCGGCTCCAGATGGTGCGACGCGATGACGCGCTGGCGCAGCTGTTCGAGGTCCGGCGCCCGCTGGACAAGATCGCGGAACTCCGGCTGGCCGAGCAGGAATATCTGTAACAGCGGCTGCCCGCCGAGCTGGAAGTTGGACAGCATCCGCAGCTCTTCGAGCGCCGTCGCAGACAGATTCTGCGCCTCGTCGACGATGAGCAGCGCCCGGCGACCCGCCCGCGCCTCCGCGTGGAGAAACGCCTCGATGTGCTGGAGCAACGCCGCCTTGTCCGCTGTCGCGGCTTCTATGCCAAAACCCTGCGCGGCGAGGCGCAGCATGGCATCGCCGTCGACCCGCGTCGAGACGAGTTTGACCGCCGTCAGCCGCCGCGCGTCGATCCGTTCCATAAGATGCCCGACGAGGGTGGTCTTGCCCGCACCGATCTCGCCGGTGATGACGATGAAGCCCTCGCCCTGCGCCAGCCCATAGCCCAGATAGGACATGGCCTTGCGATGCGTCGCACTCTCGAACCAGAAAGCCGGATCGGGCGTCAGCTGAAAGGGACGCGCCGAAAAGCCGTAATATTGCTCGAACATTGAGACCTGCCCTCCCCCGCTCAAAGGCCGTAGCGAACGCCGATTTGCGCAAGCCCGCTGACGACGCTTTCCGCACCCGACGCTTTCACCGTGCCGACGCCGAGCGACGCCGTCCCCTGGAGGCGCTGCGTGAACCTCCGGCTATAGTTCAGATAGCCCCCCGCGCTGAAGCTGTCGGCAATGCCTTCTATGCCGCTGTTGAACTGGGTTGCATAGAGATTGGCCGCCAGCGACGAACGCGCGTCGACAGCGTAGCCGAGCGTGGCGGCGGCATAATAGCTTTCGTCGGTCGCGCCGCTGATACCGGCAAACACCGGGTCCTCGCCCAGGAACTTGCGGCGCGCATAGCCGAGGCCAAGCCCATAGTTCAGCGCCCCTGCACGATGCGCATAGCTCGCGCTGATGCCCCGGTTGCGGAAGTTGGCGCTGCGGATGGCGGTAAGGTTGCTGGTCAGGCAGGCGTCCCCTGTCCCGGTGCCAAAGGCGCACGGGTCGATATCGCCGCTGAAGGGATTGCGGGTGACAACATACTGGCTCGGCAGATTGGCGAGGCCGCCGCTCAGCGAGCGCCCGAAACTGTCGACGCTGTCGAACAGGCTCAGGCTGATCGACGTGTCGTCGTCCGGCTGCCAGGTGAAGCTGCCGGTGTAGCTCTCGCCCCCATAGCGCCAGCCAGCGGTGAGAGTGAGCGAGGTGCGGCGGCTGGGGCGCCAGAGCAGACCCACATCTCCGATGATCCCGTCCTGATCGTAGGAGAGCAGGCGCGGGCTCGCGGGATCGGTCACAAATCGCCCGCCATTGTCGCGGATTGGCTCGCCGGTCGCCGGATCGCGCACCGCATCGCGGTTGCTGATCGTGATTTTCTCATAGCCGACGCCGCCCACGACCGCGACATCGGTGCCGATCGGCACCGTAATGTCGAGCCGCGCCCATTTGTCGGAGAAACGCTGGTCGAGCTCGCTTGCGTCCTCGCGCTCATAGCCCGCACCGACCGCCCAGCCGAACGGCAGCGCAGACTCGCTTGCCTGCTGGCCGAGACTGATCGTCGCCAGATGGGTCCAGCTCTCGTCGAAGCTGCTGACGCCCGGCACGCCGGACAGGCCGGTGTCGAGGCCGTCCTCCAGCCGGTTGTAGCCAAGGCGATAGGCCGCGTTGACCGCGACGTCACCGATCGCGCCGCGATAGGTCGGCCCCGCATAGGCCGAGTAGATCTGGCTCTTGGCGCCCGGCACGCCGAGGCTGCCGTCTCCGCCGCCGATGCCGTCGCTGCGCACGCGGGTGGCGAGCGCGCCGCCTTCGATGCTGAGATGGCGCGGCATCAGGTCATAGCGCGCGGTGACGAGGCCGCTGATCACGTCCTGATCGGGCTGGCGGTCGTTCCAGGAAAACTGGTGCTGATAGGCGAGATTGGCCTGCAACTCGCTGCGCTTGCCCTGAACGTGGGCGTCGATGCCGACCACCGCGCTGGTGTAGCTCAGCGTCCCGTCGCCACCGCCCAGATCGGCAATGACGGTCTGATCGAGGCCGATATGGGGATGCACCTCCGCCTTGCGCTCGGCATGGCTCATGCCGGGCCACGCAAGGACCGCGATCGCGAGGACGGACGAGCCGCGCATCACCCTTTCCCCTTGCCGTAATAGGCGCCGAACAGCCGCCCGCTCGACGAGAATTTGACGCCGTTGAGGATCGCCTTGATGGCCGGACAGGCGGAGACAAGCTGCACCGCATCGCGCAGCGCCAGTTCGCTCGTCCGGTCGGCGCGCACCACCATCAGCGTCAGGCCGACATGCGCGGCGAGTTCGGATGCAGCGGAGGCGGCCAGCGCGGGCGAGCTGTCGAACAGGACGATGCGGCGGGGATGCGCGCGCACCAGCGCGTCGAGCAGGGCCTGCGTGCGCCCGGCGGCAAGAATCTCGGTGTCGTTATGCACCGGGGTGCCCGAAGGCAGGACACTGAGCGAGGGGATGTCCGTCGCGAGGATCATGCCTTCCAGGCTCAGCGCCGGATCGGCAAGCGCATCGAGCAGCCCCGGCGTCGGCGGCACGCCCAGGGTCGCGCACACCGATGGCTTGCCGAAATCGCCGTCCACGAGCAGCACCTCTATGTCGCTTTCCGCAGACAGCGACAGAGCAAGGTTGATCGCGATCCAGCTCTTGCCGTCGCCGGGATGGGCCGAGCTGATGAGCACAAGCCGGTCCGCCGGCGACGCGCCGGGCGCGAAGCAGTGCGCGAGCAATTGGCGCTTGATGATGCGGAACTCTTCGGAGAGGCTGGTGGCCGACGCGGCGGGGTCAATGAAACCCGCGGCCCTCAGCGCGGCGCGGTCGAGCGCGTGGCATCGCCTGGCGGCGGCGTCTGCTGGTGCGGGTGGAATGACGGGCTGCGCGGCGCGTGGCCGGGCTGGCGGCGCTGCGACTGCCTCCGCCTCCGGCGACGCCTGCCCGGCGATCGGTGCAAGGGCTTCAGGGCCAAGCGCGGCGCCGAAGTCGTAGACCTCCGCCGCGCGCTCGATCAGGCTTTTGCGCTCGAAGCTCATGCGCTCATCCCCTGTTGCAACAGGTCGAGGAGGGCGAGCCCCGCACAGAGAATCACGAGGCCCGCGGCCGCCCCGGCGAACTGCCGCATCCTGCGCCTGCGTTCAGCGACCGCATCCGTCCCGAGCGCCTCGGTGATCGCGCCGATCACCGCGAGCCCGGTGCCGCGCTCCAGCCGGGGCGCGGTGGCATAGGTCGTCTGGATCTGCCCCAGGGCGAACGCGGTGCCGACGCCGACGCCCATCGCCGCGATCAGGATCGCCACCAGCAGAAGCGGCCGGTTGGGCGATGCGGGCGCGGTCGGCACAGCCGGCGGGTCGATGACCTTTACGCGAAACGCACCGGCTTCGCTGCGCACCGCACCACGCAGCCGGGCATCCTCGCGCGTCGATATGAGCTGGTCATACTGGTCCTTGATCGCCTTGTAGTCGCGGTCCAGCCGGTCCTGCTCGGCGGCCAGCCCCGGCTCCTGAACCTGCTTGGCCGCCATCGCGTTGAGATTGGCCTCGACCTGCGCCCGCCGCGTGCGCAGCGCCGAAGCCGTGGCGGCCCGTTCCGCCTGGAGCGAGCGCAGCTGCACATAGGCGGGGTTGGGCGTGCGGGTCACGCCCCCGCCCGACCCGCCGCCCATCGAGCGTATCGCGCCGATCTGGCGTTTGAGGGCCATGACGTCGGGATGATCATCCGTCCAGCCGCGCGCGCGCGCGGAGGCAAGCTCGCCCATGGCCTGCGCCAGCGGACTGGTCTGGCCACCGCCGCCGCCCACCTGATCCAGCGTAGGCGGGGTTCCGGCCAGCTGGCCGTTGATGCCCGCGAGCGCGCCGTCCGCCGCGACCATCTGCTGATCAATCTGGCCGAGTTCGGCGCGTGCGGCGTCCATCTGCTGCGCGAGCGATCCGGCGCCCGGCATGAGGCCGGGATGGCGCTGTTGAAAATCGACCCGCGCCTGTTCGGCCTTGGCGAGATCCTTCGCCCGCGCCGCGATCTGGCTGTCGAGAATTTTGAGCGTGGTGGCGGTATCCGCGCCATTGCTGTTCCCGCCATCGCTGCCAAGCAGCCCGATAAGCCTGTCGACTACCTGCGCGGCGATCCGGGCATTGGCGCCATCGGACAGGGCCCGGTCAGAGAGCTTCGCGCTGATCTCGAACAGCTTGTCCTGCTGCGACACGATCGTCACCGCCTTTTGCAGCATGGCGATCCTCGCCCCCACCTCGGCGTCGCTTTTGGCGGTCTGCGCAAGGTCGGTGCTCTTGACGACGAGGGCGAGATTGTCGGCGCTCGCGAGGGTCTGGCGCACCTGATCTATGGCCTGCTGGTCGGCAAGCGGATTGGCGCCGGGCTGCGCCTGAAGTATGGCCTGCGGCTCTATGAAGACGCGCGCCCTCGCCTCATAGCTGTTGGGCACGAGCGAAAGCGCGAACCAGCCGACGAGCGCGACGCCCCAGGCGACGGCGAGCGCGATCCACCGGCGGCTCCATATGCCATGGATCGCGATCTGGATTTCTTCATACAGGCTGGTCATGTCCGGTCAGAAACGGCTTTCGGGGATGATGATGACATCGCCCGGCGCGAGGCGGACGTTCGCCTGGCTGTCGCCGCGCTTCAGGAGGTCCCCAAGCCGCAGCTTGTATTCGCGCTGCTGACCGCTCTGCTTGTCGTAGCGGATGAGGCGCGCGCGATTGGCGGCGGCATATTCGGAAAGGCCACCGACCGCGATCATGGCGTCGAGCAGCGACATGTTGGCGCGATAGGGCAGCGAGGCGGGCTTCTCGGTCGCGCCGACGATGCGGACCTGCTGCGAATAGGTGCCCGCGAAATTGTTGACGATGACCGAGACGAGCGGGTTCTCGATATATTGCGACAGCTGGAGCTTGATGTCGTCGGCGAGCATCGCGGGTGTCTTGCCGACAGCGGGCATGTCGGTGATGAGCGGCGTGGTGATGCGCCCATCGGGGCGCACCTGCACCTTGGCGCCCAGTTCCGGGTTGCGCCAGACGAACACTGTGAGTTCGTCGAGCGGGCCGATGATATAGTCGTCGCTCGGCACCTCGCCGGTCGATACGAAGGACGCCGGCGGCAGCGCCGCGCCGGACCCGCCACCCGCCGCACAGGCGCCAAGCGTCGGCAGCAGGGCGATCATGAGCATGATGGCGCTGGCGCGCGGTGTCTGTCCCATCGGCCCTGTTCCGTTTCGCGCCGGAATTCCGCCGATTGCCCGTCAATCGGTAGGGTGCGCGATCAGCATCGAGCTATGGGCTGAAAGGGTGAAGATTGGGTTAGTGAAGTGGGGACCGGCTACTCGGCGAGGCTTGCGCCATCCGCCAGAACGAGCCGTTCCAGCGCCGGCGCATGGCCGAGGAACGCGGCCGGGCTTGCGCTCGCGCCATAGGCGCCGGCCAGGAACAAGGCGATGATGTCGCCAACCTCTACGTCGGGCAGGGCCACCTGATCCGCCAGCCTGTCGAGCGGAGTGCACAGGCAGCCGACGATGCTGACGGGCCGCTGCGATGGCGGGGCGCCGAAGCGGTTGGCGACCGCGACCGGGTAGTTGCGGCGGATCACCGTGCCGAAATTGCCGCTGGCGGCGAGCTGATGATGCAGTCCGCCATCGACCACCGCGAACCGTTCGCCATGGCTTTGCTTCACATCGACGACGCGGGTCAGATAGACCCCCGCCTCCGCCACCAGCCAGCGGCCGAGCTCCAGCGCGAAATCCGCTCGTTCGACTATGGCGGGCGCGGCTGCTATTGCCGCACCGAGCGCCGCGCCGATCCGGCCGACATCAAGCGGACGGTCACCGGGGAAATAGGGGACGCCGAAACCGCCGCCAAGGTTGACCAGCGGGGGCGCCCTGCCGATCGCCGCTGACAACGACGCGGCGAGGGCTATCGCTTCGGCCTGCGCCGCAATGATGGCGTCCGCATCGAGGCACTGCGAACCGGCGAAGATATGCCAGCCGCGCCAGTCCGCCCCGCCCTCGATCAGCAGGCGGGCCACGGCAGGTGCCTGATCGGCATCGACGCCAAAGGGCCTCGCCCCGCCGCCCATGCGCATACCCGAGCCCTTGAGCTCGAAGTCGGGATTGACGCGCACGGCCGCGCGTGGTGGCCTGCCCAGCCGTTCTGCCAGTGCAAGGAGCCGCCGCGCCTCGCCAGCCGATTCTACATTGACCGTGATCCCGTGCCACAGCGCGCCTTCCAACTCGGCATCGCGCTTGCCCGGCCCGGCGAAGCTGATCCGATCGGATGCCATCCCTGCGCCAAGCGCCGCCTCCAGCTCGCCGCCGGAGGCAACGTCCAGCCCGTCCACCAGCCCCGCCATGTGCCGGAGCAGCGGCGGGAACGGATTGGCCTTCATCGCATAATGGATGCCACAGCGCGCCGGCAGCGCGCCACGCAATGCGGTGATGCGCGCCTCAACAATCGCCGCATCGTAAAGGAACAGTGGCGTGTCGCCCGCCTCATCGATGAGTGCCGCGACACCGACGCCCCCGACCAGCAGCATGGCCGCTTCGCTCTCGAACGCCGGCGGGATCTGCCCCATCGGTTTCATTGCGCCGCCCCCGCCCTCTGCGCGAGCGCAAACCGGTCGACCTTGCCATTCGGGTTGCGAGGCAATTCGCCGAGTGCGACGATCTCGCGCGGCTGCATGAAATTGGGCAGTTCGGCCCGCAGCACCGTTCGCAGACGCTCGACCGTCTCCTCGTCGAGCGCGCGCACGAACAGCCGTATCGCCTGCCCCAGCCTGTCGTCAGCCACGCCGAGCGCCACGGCCTCCGCGATGCCGTCCACCGCGACGGCAGCCTCCTCGATCTCGGTCGGACTGATGCGGTTGCCCGCGCTCTTGATCATCGCGTCATCGCGCCCGACGAAGTAGAGCAGGCCCGCCGCATCCCGGCGCACCGTGTCGCCCGACCATACCGCCATGCCGCCATGGGTCGACGCGGGCGGTGCAAGGCGGAAGCGTTCGGCGGTGCGCTGGGGGTCGCGCCAGTAACCCTGCGCCACCAGCGGCCCGCAATGGACAAGCTCGCCGGGCTCATCGTCTCCGGCAAGCGCGCCGTCGGGCCGCACGACCAGTATCTCGGCATGGGGAATGGCCGTGCCCATGCTGTCTGGATGCGTGTCGATCAGCGCCGGGTCGAGATAGGTCGAGCGAAAGGCTTCGGTCAGGCCATACATGGCGTAGAGCTTCGCGTGCGGAAGCAGTCCGCGCAAGCCTGCGACGAGCGGCCTGGTCAGCGCGCCCCCGCTGTTGGTGAGCCGCCGGAGCGGCGCCCGTGCCGCCTCCGGCCAGTCCGCTTCCAACAGTTGCACCCAGAGCGGCGGCACCCCCGCGAGCGTGGTGATGCCGTGCGTCGCCACGGCGCGCACCACATCGCGCGGCGTCAGATAGTCGAGCGGCACGACGCACCCGCCCGCCGCCCAGGTTGAAAGCAGCTGGTTCTGGCCATAGTCGAAGCTGAACGGCAGCACACCCAGCGTCCGGTCGTCCGCCGCGAGGCCCAGATAGCCCGCCACCGCCTCGGCGCCGAGCATCAGATTGGCATGGCTCAGCATCACCCCCTTGGGTCGGCCGGTCGATCCGCTCGTGTAGAGGATCGCGGCCAGATCGCCTTCGTTCGCGGACGAGGGCGTCAGCGGCGTCAGCGCCGGATCGCGCATCGCCGCCAGCGCCGCGGCTTCATCCGCTATGCGCAGGTCCGCGGTCGCGTCGCCCTCCTCCAGAAGCGCGGCCCGTCCTGCACCCGCGATCAGCATGGCGGCGCCGCTGTCGGTGAGGATATGCGCCACCTGCCCGCGCTTCAGCAGCGGATTGGTCGGCACATGAACGAGGCCCGCCCGCACCGTCGCCAGCGGCAGGACCGCCGCGACCACGCCCTTGGCCAGCCAGCTCGCGACCCGGTCGCCGGGCGCGAGCCCCTGTCCCGCCAGCCACGCCGCCAGCCTGCCGGTGGCGGCTTCGAGTGCGGCATATGTCAGCGGTTCGCCGCGCGGCATCCGGATCGCCTCAGCGTCCGGTCGTCCGGCGAGCGGGAGATGGTCGAGCGGTTGTGGCATTGATGTCGCTTTAGCACCGCGAGTGTCCCCGGCAATGGCCCGGCCCTTGTTTCCCCCGCGCCGCGCCGCTAGGCGATCCGAAACTGCGCGGGATCAGCGCGTTGGAGGATGAACTGCGCGTGTCGACGGACGAAGCCCTGCGCGGCGTTTTTGTGACCACCCTTGGCCTGTCGCCTGAGCGAGCGGATGCCCTCGAACCCGACACGCCGCTATTCGGCGCCATGCCGGAGCTTGATTCGATGGCCGTCGCAACGCTGCTGACCGCGATGGAGGATGCGCTCGGCATCATCATTGACGACGATGATGTCGATGCGGAGACGTTCGAGACCTACGGGTCGCTTCTCGCCTTCGCCGATCGCAAGCGCACGGCCGCCTGACGCTCAGGCGTCGACGGTGAGCGGTCCCGCCGCAAAGTCCGCTTCCGCGAGAAACCGCTCGGCATCGAGCGCGGCCATGCAGCCCATGCCCGCCGCCGTCACCGCCTGCCGGTAGATCTTGTCGGTCACATCGCCGGCCGCGAACACGCCGGGGATATCAGTGCGGCTGGTGCCCTTTTCGACGACCAGATAGCCTTCGTCGAGCCGGAGCTTGCCCGCGAACAATTCCGTCGCGGGCTTGTGCCCGATGGCGACGAAGGCGCCATCCGCCGTGATGTGGCTGCGCTCGCCGGTGACCGTGTCGATGAGGTCGACGCCGACCAGCCCTGCCGGCTCGCCGCCGCCGACGAAACGGTCTACCGCCTTGTTCCACACGACCTTGATCGCTGGATGCGCGAAAAGCCGGTCCTGCAGGATCTTTTCCGCCCGCAGCGAATCGCGGCGGTGGATCAGCGTCACGTCCTGACTGTGATTGGTGAGGTACAGGGCTTCCTCGACCGCGGTGTTGCCGCCGCCGATCACCACCACCTTTTTGCCACGGTAAAAGAAGCCGTCGCAGGTGGCGCAGGCGGAAACCCCCTTGCCCTGGAGCAGATGCTCGCTCTCAAGGCCGAGCCACTTGGCCTGTGCGCCGGTGGCGATCACCAGCGTGTCCGCCACATAAATCGTGCCGCCGTCGCCATGCAGGCGAAACGGCCGTTCCGACAGGTCGACGTCGACAATCTGGTCATAGACCATCTGCGCGCCGACATGCTCCGCTTGTGCACGCATCTCCTCCATCAGCCACGGCCCCTGGATGACATCGCGAAAGCCCGGATAGTTCTCCACATCGGTGGTGATGGTGAGCTGCCCCCCCGGTTGCATCCCCTGCACCACGATCGGCGCGAGCCCCGCCCGCGCGGCGTAGATCGCCGCGGACAGGCCAGCCGGACCGGAACCGAGGATGAGCATGCGGGTCGAATGGGTTGCGGTCATCGGGAAAGCGTCTCCTGTTCGGTCACGCTACATAGGGACTTACAGGGCGCGGACAAGCAGGTCAGTCGAGCACATTGGGCAGCGTATCGAACCCCGCGCGAAGCACGGCGCCCCAATGCTGCGAAATGCGCTGGAAGGCGTCATCGTCGACAGCGATGCGGCGGCGCATCCTGAACGTGAAGCTGTCCCGTTCGATCACCGTCAGGTCGAGCGGCATGCCGACCGACAGGTTCGAGCGCAAGGTCGAGTCCATCGAGACGCACACCGCCTTGGCGGCATCCTCCAGCGATGTTTCGGGCTTGATGATCCGGTCGAGGATCGGCTTGCCATATTTATGCTCGCCGATCTGGAAGAAGGGCGTGTCGCCCGTCGCCTCGATAAAGTTGCCGTCCGAATAGATGAGGTAGAGCCTGAGCTTGCCGCCCTTGCGTTGGCCCGCCACGATCATGTTCGCGGCAAGGCCGTTGGCGTTCATGCCCACCTGCTGCTGGAGCCGCGCCTGCACCGTGCGCATATGGCTGCCGACAATCTCCGCCACGCGGTGCATGTCCCGGCAGTTCAATATGGTCTCCGTCTCGAACCCTTCCGCGACATCCTTGATCGCGCGGGAGATCATGGTCTTGACCTCCTGCGTGACCGAGAGGTTGCCGGAGCACATCAGCGCGATCGCGCGCTCACCGGGATTTTCATAAGTGAAGCTCTTGCGGAATCGCGCGATATTGTCGACGCCCGCATTGGTGCGCGTGTCGGACAGCAGCACGAGGCCGGCATCCACCCGGACGGCCACGCAGTACGTCATCTGTTTGCCCCCCTGGCGAAACGACTCGACCCGTGCCCATCTTGGCACTGTCGCCTTAAGGATGTCATCATTGCTGTTGGGCTTGGGATGACTCCGCCGTGGCTGCCTGAGCGACATCCAGCTCAGTTTCCATCGCCACGTCGCCGGAAATCATGGCCACGCCGCGCAGGGGCGCGCAGTCATAGGCATCCATCCCCCAGGACAGGCGCACATAGCGGTCGTCGGGGCAGCGGTTCTCACTCGCATCGAACGCAACCCAGCCAAGCCCCTCCACCCACGCTTCCGCCCATCCGTGAAGATCGCCCGCCGCCTGCGCCGCGTTCTCGCCATCGTCGAATTTGTATCCGGCAACATAGCGGGCGGGGATGCCCAGCAGCCGCGCTGCGGCAACGAACAGATGAGCCGCCGCCTGCCCCCGGTCGTCAGCCCGGACAAGGCTCGTCTCGGCGGTGTCGCGCGCTGGTTCAGTGCTATGGTGGGGAAAGCTGCCATGCACGGCGGCGGACAGCCGGTGCAGCGTCGCCAGCGTGCCCTCAGCCGACACCGCTTCGCTGGCCAATGCCTCGATCGCGGCCGAGGCCCCGGCATGGCCCGACATACGCAGGAACAGGCGCGGGTCTGCCGCCTCGTCGGTCTTGCCGACAATGCCCGCCGTATCGCAGGTTTCGACGATACCCTCGGCGACGACAATCGTCTGGGTCGCGCGATTGGCCACCCGCCAGGCGGTCTCCGGCACCCCATAGCTGTTGGTCAGAAATCCGGACACGGGCTGTCCGTCGATCGTTACCGACCATTGCGTCACGCTTTGCGTCGCGCCGTCGACCGGCACGAGCCGAACGCGCATCGCCACGCCGGAGCCGCCTCCCTCATAACGATAGACGATCTGGTGCCGGATCGCGAGGCGCACAGCGATCAGCCGAAATGATAGGCCTCGGCGATCTCCGAGCCGAGGCGGTTGCAGTCGCGGATCGTCCGCTGGACCGTTTCATGCAGGCCCAGCCGAAAGATGTCGCCGCTGGTCTTGGATGCAAAATCGTTCACCATCGCCTCGATACTTTCATGGCAGGCCCGCCGCTGGCCATGCCATTGCGCCAGGCGGCCCAGCCGATAGGAAAGCTGATCGAAGCAGTAAAGCATGCTGCGCGGAAAACGCCGGTTCAGCATCAGGAAATCGGCGATCTGCCAAGGCGAATAGACCCCGCCATAGACATGGTGATAGGCCCGGTTGCCGGACAGCGCATAGAGCACCGAGGTCCACTGATAGTGGTCGCGGTTGCCGCCCACCACGTCCGTCTCCGGCAGCAGCACATAATATTTGACGTCAAGCAGCCGCAGCACCGAGCAGGCGCGTTCAAGGGCGAAGCCCACCCGCAGGAAGTCATGGCGCTCGTCGCGCAGATGGCCGCTGTCGGTGGCGCCGTGAAACATCATCGCCCGGCCCTTCACCCAGTCCAGCAGGACGGGAAGCTGCGCGCGCGCCTGCGCCACGTCATAGCTTTCGAGGTTGCGCCAGTTCTCGTTCAGCGCCTCCCACATATCCTGGGTCAGCGCGGTGCGCACCGACTTGGCGTTGGCCCGCGCCTTGCCAAGGCAGGCGCGGATCGATTCGGGATTGTCAGGATTGAGCAGCAGCTGTTCGACCACATCGCCTTCCCGGACGATCGCGTCCTTCTCGAACAGATGCTGGCTGCCGGTGACGCGGATGATGGACCGCCATTCCTCGCGATGATGGGCGCCGGGCAGGATCGCCATGCGCTGACCCATCGCGATCAGCCTCGCGGTCGCTTCGGCGCGCTGGAGATAGCGGCCAAGCCAGTAGAGATTTTCCGCCGTCCGGCTCAGCATGACTTGGGCCGCCCGGTCATGACTGCAACACCCATGTATCCTTCACACCGCCGCCCTGCGAAGAATTGACGACCAGCGACCCCTCTTTCAGCGCCACGCGGGTGAGGCCGCCGGGCACCAGCCGCAACTGCGTGCCCACCAGGCAGAAAGGCCGGAAATCGACATGGCGGCCGACGACCGCCTGCTCGCCGAGCGTCGGCACGGTGGACAGGTCAAGGGTCGGCTGCGCGATGAAGTCCATCGGATTGGCGCGGATGCGTGCGCGATAGGCTTCGATCTCTTCCATCGTGGCGCGCGGGCCGATGATCATGCCATAGCCGCCCGATCCGTGGACCTCCTTGGCGACCAGCTCGGGCAGGTGCGCAATGACATAATCGAGCGATTCGGGGTCGGCGCAGTGCCAGGTCTGCACATTTTCGAGGATGGCCCGCTCGCCGAGGTAGAAGCGGATCATGTCGGGCACATAGCAATAGATGGCCTTGTCGTCCGCAACCCCCGCGCCGGGCGCTGAGCACAACGTCACCCCACCCTTGCGATAGGCATCGAACAGGCCGGGCACGCCGAGCAGGCTGTCCGCCCGGAACACCAGCGGATCGAGATAGTCGTCGTCGATCCGCCGGTAGATCACGTCGACCCGGCGCGGCCCGTAGGTGGTGCGCATGTAGACAAGGCCGTCTTCGGCATAGAGATCGGCCGGCTCGACCAGCTCGATGCCCATGAGGTCTGCGAGAAAGCTGTGCTCGTAATAGGCGCTGTTCAGAGACCCCGGCGTCAGCACCACCACGACCGGGTCACCGGAACATGCGGGCGGCGCGACCTCCTTCAGCGTGTGAAGCAGGTCGTCGGGATAGGAATCGACCGGCGCCACCACGCCCTGCTGGAACAGGTCGGGGAACATCCGGGTCATGATCTCCCGGTTTTCCAGCATGTAGGATACGCCCGACGGGGTCCGGCAATTGTCCTCCAGCACCTGAAAGCTATCCGGCCCCGTTCGCACGATATCGATGCCGACAATATGGCTGTACACCCGTCCGGGCGGCGTGATCCCCGCCATTTCGGGCCGGTACGCGGCGTTGCGATAGACGAGGTCGGCGGGAATGATCCCGGCCCTGATGATCTCGCCGCGATGATAGACATCGTAGAGAAAAGCGTTGAGCGCCCGCGCGCGCTGCCGGATGCCCGCATCGAGCGTGCGCCATTCCGCGCCGGTGAAAATGCGCGGCAAAAGATCGAAGGGAATGAGCCGTTCCGGGTCGCCGCCCTCGCCATAGACAGCAAAGGTGATCCCGATCCGGCGGAAAATCGCTTCGGCTTCCTCAAGCCGCCGGTTGAGCCCGCCTATGCCGGTCGCATCCACCCATTGCTGAACCGGCGCGTAACAGTCGCGAACCTGACCATCCGGGTCCAGCAATTCATAGAAGGCCATTCAGATCGCTCTCGGCTTCCGGCTCTTGTGCATCGCAACATAGTGCGCGCGATTCGCGGAAAAGCAAGGGGGAATTTGGCGCGCCGACGCGCCACGCCGACAGCGGACAAAATACTGGACGACGGGCTTTTGTGCCCTATATTGCTCGCGATGACAGTTCCGGCGCTCCTACCGCTCGGCCTTCGACTTACACGCCCTTAGGCGTGGCTATGCGCGCGCGCGTCACGCGAAGGTGACAGGCCCGCCGCCCCCGCCTAAGGGACCAACCGACCAGCCCAGTTCCCCGGCGCCTGTGCCACTTGCGCATAGGCCCTAGCGAAAAGCCGACTGTCATGATGCTCACTGATCCCGCCCGTAAATACCGCCCCTTTCCGCAGGTCGATCTGCCTGACCGGCAATGGCCCTCGCGCACCATAACCCGGCCGCCGCGCTGGCTGTCGACTGACCTGCGCGATGGCAATCAGGCGCTCATCGACCCGATGGATAGCGAGAAGAAGACCCGCTTTTTCGATCTCCTCACCCGTGTGGGGCTCAAGGAGATCGAGGTCGGCTTCCCCTCGGCCGGTGCAACCGAGTTCGATTTCATCTCCGGCCTCGTCCGCTCGGGCAGGATCCCGGACGATGTCCTCATCCAGGTGCTGACACAGGCGCGCCGCGACCTGATCGAGCGCACATTCGAGAGCCTCGACGGTGCGCGCGCCGCGATCGTCCACGTCTATAACGCGGTATCACCCGCATGGCGCCGCATCGTGTTCCAGATGGACCGGCCGCAGATCAAACAGATCGCGGTCGATGCCGCGATGATCATCCGGGATCAGGCCGCCGCTCGGCCCGGCACGGCGTGGCATTTCGAATATTCGCCCGAGACCTTCTCGACGGCCGAGCTCGATTTCAGCCTTGAGTGCTGCGAGGCGGTGATGGACATATTGTTGCCCACGCCCGAACGGCCGCTGATTCTGAACCTGCCCGCAACGGTTGAGGCTGCGACCCCGAACATTTACGCCGATCAGATCGAATGGTTTGGTCGCCACATCAGCCGCCGCGATTGCGTCGTCATCTCGCTCCACCCGCATAACGACCGGGGCACGGGCGTCGCTGCGGCGGAGCTCGGCCTGATGGCGGGCGCGGACAGGCTGGAGGGCTGCCTCCTTGGCAATGGCGAGCGCACCGGCAATTGCGACCTCGTGACGGTTGGCCTCAATCTCTACACGCAAGGGGTGGCGCCGGGCCTCGACTTCTCGAACATGGAGGAGATCGTCCAGACCGTCACCTACTGCAACCAGCTGCCGGTCCATCCCCGCCATCCCTATGCGGGGGAGCTTGTGTTCACGGCCTTCTCCGGCAGTCATCAGGATGCGATAAAGAAGGGCTTCGCCGCGCAGGAAGCCCGCAATGACGAACTGTGGGACGTGCCCTATCTGCCGATCGACCCCGCCGATATCGGCTGCTCCTACGAAGCGGTCATCCGCGTCAACTCGCAGTCCGGCAAGGGCGGCGTCGCGTGGGTGCTGCAGCAGGACAAGGGCCTCAAACTGCCCAAGCGCATGCAGGCCGATTTCAGCCGCGTGGTGCAGGAACTGGCCGACGGCTCCAGCCGGGAGCTGCATGCCGCCGACATCTGGACCGCTTTCGTTGATCATTATTGCCTCGGTGCCGACCAGCCCTTCAAGCTCATCGACTATGAGGAGGGCGGCAGCGCGGGCGCGCGCCTGTTCGTCGGCAAAATCGCCTGCGAGGGGGCACCCGTGCCGGTTTCCGGTCGCGGCAACGGCCTGATGTCCAGCGTGCTGGATGCGGTTCGCGAACAGTTCGGGATCGAACTCGAGATCGTGGACTATAGCGAGCATGCCATCGGCGCGGGCAGCGACGTTAACGCCGCCGCCTATGTCGAATGTCGCACGCCGGAGGGTCGCACGGTCTTCGGCGTTGGCCTCGACAGCGATGTCGCGACGGCGTCGGTCCAGGCGCTGCTCTCTGCGGCGAACGGGTTCAGGAGGCGCGCACCTGCGTGAAGCCGGTCAGGTGCCAGGCGCAGGATAATCCTTGCCGGCCAAGAGATGCCCCCGATCGGCGGCTGTATCGTCGCCGATCAGACGGGCCCAGACGCCGCCGGGCCGCCAGATGCTCTCCATAGCCACCGCCGAATCCAACGCCGGTTCACCCTGCTCGCGGCGATAGCGGTGCAGAAAGGCAGAGACGCGCATGTTTGCGATGCAGTGGACGTGAATGGTCTGGTCACGCAAGGCTGTCATGATATCGCGAAAGCGCAGATAATCCGCCTCGGCAGGCTGCACGAAGTCGACCGGAATATGCACATAGTCAATGCCGAGCCGCCGGAGACTGGCGCCCTCATCCGTCAGCGCCTGCGCGTGGCTGTGGAGGCCCAGATTGATCACATGCGTGACGCCGAGACCCTGGAGTAGCGGCAACTGGGCCTCTGTTGGCTGCCCCGACGTGGTGAGCAGGGCGTTGATGCGGCGCCAAGCGACAATCTCCACAGGATCGGAATAAATCATGGCACAACTCCTTGATGCAACAGGGGTGCCCAGGCGAGCGGCATGACAAATTCGCGCTCCCCGGTGGTGATCCACCTCTCTCGCCAGTCGCGCGAATGGTAAGGAAACTAGAGCTTCAAGATCGGGTCGTAAAGGCGCTTAGATTTCCACCTGACTGCCGAGTTCGATGACGCGGTTTGTGGGCAGGCGGAAGAACTCCATCGCGCTTTCCGCGTTGCGCAGCATCCAGGCGAAGATCTTCTCGCGCCAGATCGCCATGCCCGGCCGCGAGGATGGAAGCAGCGTCTGGCGGGCGAGGAAAAAGCTCGTTTCCATCATCTTGAACGGCTGGCCGCACATGTCGACCTGGGCGAGCGCGGCGGGTACGTCCGCCTCCTCCATGAACCCGTAGGCGATGACCAGCCGGTAGAATCCGCGGCCGAGATCGTCGACCTGATAGCGGCGCGCGGGATCGACCAGCGGCACGTCAGCGATCTTGACCGTGAGCAGCACCACCCGCTCGTGCAGCACCTTGTTGTGCTTGAGGTTATGGAGAAGGGCGTGGGGCACGCCATCGGGCGTCGACGTCATGAATATGGCAGTGCCCGGCACTCGCTGCGCGCTGTTGGCGGCGGACGCGACGAACACGGGAATTGGCATTGCCGACTCGCGCAGCCGCTTGATCATCAACTGCCTGCCTTTCGACCAGGTTGTCAGCAGCGCAAAAACGATGACACCGACGAGCAGAGGGAACCAGCCGCCGTCAGGCACCTTGGTAAGATTGGATGCGAGATAGGCGCCGTCGACAGCATAGAACATGAGGAGCAGCGGCACCGCCCACCATCTCGGCCATTTCCAAAGGTGGAACACCAGCACCGTCAGCAGCATATTGTCTATGAACATCGCGCCGGTGACGGCAATGCCATAGGCGGCCGTCAGGTTGGACGACGTCTGGAAGGTCAGAACCAGCAGGATCACCATGACCATGAGGCCCCAGTTGATCAGTGGAATGTAGATCTGCCCTGCCGTCGAGGCGCTGGTGTGCGTGATCCTCAGGCGGGGCATGAAACCAAGCTGGATAGCCTGCTGCGTGATCGAAAAAGCGCCGGTGATGACGGCCTGGCTGGCAATGATCGCGGCAAGCGTCGCAATGGCGACCAGGGGCAGACGGAGAAATTCGGGTGCAAGCGTATAGAAAGGGCTTTCGAGCGCGGCCGGGTCGCGCATCAGGAGTGCGCCCTGCCCGAGATAATTGATGATGAGCGCGGGCAGAACGAAGGCAAGCCAGCCGAGTCGGATTGGCGCGCGGCCAAAATGCCCCATGTCCGCATAGAGCGCCTCCGCGCCCGTCACAGCCAGCACCACAGAGCCGAGCGCCAGAAATGCCTGAACCGGGTGCAGCGCCCAGAACGTGAAGGCCCAATAGGGATTGAGCGCGTGCAGAACATAGGGTGTCTGGACGATGCTGATCGCGCCCAGCACCGTAATTGTGAGAAAATACAGCAACATGATCGGGCCGAACAGGGTGGCGACGCTGCTCGTCCCGGCACGCTGGATCGAAAACAGAAAAACGAGGATACCGAGCGCGACAGGCACCACCATGCCTGCTAGCGCCGGGTTGACCACGGTAAGCCCCTCGACCGCCGACAGAACCGAGACGGCAGGGGTTATCATGCTGTCACCGTAGAAGAGCGAGGTCGCGAACACACCCAGCAGGACAATGCCGCTACTCCAGCGCCTGACCCCGCTGCTGCGGTTGATGAGCGCGAGCGCGGCGAAGCTGCCGCCCTCCCCCTTGTTGTCGGCCCGCATCATGATCGAGACATATTTTACCGTCACGACGAGCATCATCGACCAGAAGATCAGGCTGGCCACACCCAGAATGTGAACCGTGTCAAGCGCCAGCTTGTGATGGCCCGCGAAGGTTTCGCGGAAGGCGTAGAGCGGACTGGTGCCAATGTCGCCAAAGACGATGCCCACCGCGCCGACAGCAAGGCGGACGACGCCCTGACCATCGGGGACATGCCCGCCGTGGGTTTCGGACCCGGCGGACTGCTCCGTCCCCGAACCCGGCGCCAAGCCATCGCTGCTGGAACTGCTCTCGACCATCCGGCCCCCTATTGCCCAATCCCCGGGCCGATGCCAGCCTCTGCCGCACTCATCCTGTCGATCAGCGTCAGATTACGCTCCAGCTCGACACGGAACGGTGTGCCGAGCGGCAGCTCCCCCGCCAGTTCGGCCCACATTGCCCGCGCGGGCGCCAGTTGCCCCGACTGGGCAAGGGCGAGCGCGTAGAAATAGCGCGCGCCAAGCGATCGCGCATCGCGCTTCAACGCCTGACGATAGGCATATTCGGCCGCTGGCGACAGCAGCCCCCCTTCATGCGCGACCAGCGCGTTGCCAAGGCCCATCCACAGGTCGGGGTCGTCGGGCGCGTTGCGCACGGCGGAGGCGAGCACATTGGCGGCAGAGCGCGTATCGCCCTGACGGGCCAGTCCGTCCGACAGCGTAAGCCACTTCGCCGCCTCGCCAAACCGCCCGCCGAGCTGCTTGCGGCGCTCGATCAGATGTTCGTCGAACGCCGTGCGCCCGGCTCCCCTGGAGGCGAGCGGATGGCCAGGCAGGGCGGGATGCCCCTGCCAGGCGTACCCTGCAACGCCGACGAGCAGCGCAGCCACCACGGCCTCCCACCCGGCAAGCCGCCGCCCGCCAGCCAGGAGAATGGCGGCGCCAGCGATCGCGGCCAGCGCGAGGGCGACGACAATCCCCGTCATGGCCGCCTGCCCCGCCGGCGCAGTCGCCCGGCGACCAGCACGCCGCCTGCGGCCAGCAAAAGGATGGGCGCCGCCCATAACGGCCAGAGCATCGGCGCGGCGGACGGCGCGTAGCTGATCCAGTCGCCATAACGTTCGATCAGCCATTTGCGAATCGACTCCGGCGACTCGCCCGCCGCGATGCGCATCCGGATCTCGGAGCGCAGATCGGATGCCATGCTGGCGTTGCTGTCGGCGATCGACTGGCTCTGGCAGGTGAGGCAGCGGATCGTCAGCATGAGGTCGCGCGCCTGTTTCTCGAGCGCGGGATCGGCGAGCTGCGTATCGGCATAGGGTGCAGGTGGCAGCGCGGTCTGCCCATGCGAGGGCATCGCCGCCGTCAGTGCCAGCAGCAGGGCGAGCAGCCGGATCATTGCGCCACCTCCGCCAGCTTTTGCCGGATCATCGGAATATCCTCCGGCCTGATATCGCCGATATGCTGATAGCGGATGATGCCCCGGCCATCGACAATGAAGCTTTCCGGCACGCCGGACGATCCCATGGCGATCTGCACAGCCGAGCGCGCGTCTAGCCCGATGCGCTGATAGGGATTGCCCCAGCGGGCGAGGAACCCGTCGACATCGGCGCGCGCGTCGCGGATCGCGATCCCGTCGATGGCGACGCCCGACCGGGCGAGCGCCTCCAGTTGCGGCGCTTCGGCGGCGCAGGGGATGCACCAGCTTGCGAAGATGTTGACGATGCGCGGCGCACCCGTGGCGATGTCGCCGCTGGCAAGGCCGGGGCGATCGCTCGCGGCGGCCGGCAGGTCGAACGTGGGCAGCGGCTTGCCGATCATCCGGGACGGATGCAGCCTGTCGTCGGGGTTCAGCAGCCCGCTGGCGACAACGCCGAGAAACGCGGCGAACAGCGCGAACGGCAGCCACAGCACCCAGCGCGTCACGCGAATCGTCCTTGCGGTCGCGTCATCCGGCGACGGCGCAGCCACGGTCGCCCGACATGGCCGAACAGCGACAGCGCGCCACCCAGCGCGATCATGCCGCCACCAGCCCAGATGAGAGTCACGAACGGCTTCCACCAGATGCGAAGCTGCCACCGGCCATCGTCAAGCGGATCGCCCAGCACAACATATAGCTGCCCATCCCACCGGGTCAGGATCGCGGATTCGGTGGTCGGCGTCGGCGGATCGGCGAAATAGCGCGCCTGCGGCCTGATCTCAATTTCCCCCGCCGCGCCGCGCGTGACGTGTATCCGTCCCTCCATCGCGGTCCAGTTCGGCCCGGCGACTGGCGCAACGCTTGCGAAGCGGACGGTCCAGCCAGCGGTTGTGACGCTCTGCCCCGGCCTCAGGGCGACGAGCTTCTCGACGTTGAACGCGCTCTCGGACGCCATGCCCGCCACCGTGACGGCACAGCCGAGATGCGCCAGCACCATGCCATAGGTGAAGAGCGGGGTCCGCCTGAGGTTGCGCTTCCACAGCGGCGCGACGCTCGCCAGCGCGACGAGCGCCGCCGCGACGAGCCCGAGCATCGGCAGCACCCCGATCCGGCCTCCGGCAAGAATCAACAGTGCGACAACCGCCAGCAACGCCGCTGCGAGCGGGATCGCGAGCCGACGAGCGACAGCGCCCATCTCGTCCCGACGCCAGCGGGTCACGGGGCCAAGGGCCAGCACCACCATCAACGCCAGCGCCACTGGCCCCGCCACGGCGTTGAAATAGGGTGGCCCGACCGACACCTTGACGCCCATCGCCTCGGTCAGCAACGGATAGAGCGTGCCGATCAGCACCAGCCCGAGGATGACCGTGAGCAGCAGATTGTTGATGACCAGCATCGCCTCGCGGCTCACAATGTCGAACTTGGCGCCTTCCGCGACAGTGGCGACGCGCAGGGCGAACAGCGCCAGCGCGCCGCCGATGTAGATCGCGAGCAGCACCAGGATGAACGTGCCCCGCTCGGGGTCGACGGCAAAGGCGTGAACACTCGTCAATATGCCAGACCGAACGAGGAACGTGCCGACCATGGACATGGAAAAAGCGACCACGGCCAGCATCACCGTCCAGGCCCTGAGGCCATCGCGCGTCGCCAGCACGCTCACAGAATGGAGCAGCGCCGTCGCCGCGAGCCAGGGCATGAGCGAGGCGTTTTCCACAGGGTCCCAGAACCACCAGCCGCCCCAGCCAAGCTCGTAATAGGCCCAGTAGCTGCCAGCCGTGATCCCCAGCGTCAGCCAAATCCACGCGCCCAGTACCCAGGGACGCATGGCGCGCGCAAAGGTCGCGTCGACCGCACGCGTCAGCAGCGCGCCGACCGCGAAGGAAAAGGCGACCGACAGCCCGACATAGCCGAAGTAGAGCGTCGGCGGGTGAAAGGCGAGACCGGGGTCCTGAAGCAGCGGGTTGAGGCCGTTGCCGTCGCGCGGGGCGGGGTTCAGCCGGTCGAAAGGATTGGAGGAAAACAGCAGGAACGCATAGAATCCGAGGCTGATCGCGGCCTGCGCCCCCAGGGTGGCGACATGGGTATCGCGCCGGAGCGCGCGTTCGAACAGGGCTACGGCCGCCCCCGCCATGCCCATGACCGTGACCCACAACAGCATCGAGCCTTCGTGATTGCCCCAGGCACCGGCGAATTTGTACAGCCACGGCTTGAGCGAATGGCTGTTCTCGGCGACCAGCTTGACCGACATGTCCGAGCGCAGGAACAGGGCGATCAGGACGACGAACGCCGCGCCCGTCATCACCCCCTGCGCGACGGCGACCGGGCGCACGATCCCCGCCATGGCCGCATCGCCGCGCGCCACTTCGCCCCATGACGCGACGAGCTGCAGCACGGCAAGCGCGGCCGCGAGCCACAGCGCGGCAAGCCCGGCCTCGGCGATCATCGGCCCGGCTCCACCTTGTGCGTGGTTTCGTTGTAGGTCATGCCCTCAAGCTCGCGCGGCATGTAGCGTTCGTCATGCTTGGCGAGAATCTCGGTCGCCACGAACGTCCCGTCCTGCGCGAAGCTGCCGTCCGCCACCACGCCGGAGCCCTCGCGGAACAGGTCGGGCGTCACGCCGGTAAAGCGCACCGGCAGGCTCGCCTTGCCGTCGCTCACCAGAAACCGGATCGAGACGCCATCGGCGCCGCGGGTCAGGCTGCCCTTCTCGACCATGCCGCCCAGCCGGATGGCGCGGCCAGCCGCGACCGGACGGGCCTTTGCGTCGCTTGGCGTGTAGAAATAGGCGGCCTCGTCCTTCAGCGCCGACATGGCGAGCAGCGTCGCGCCCACCAGCGCGGCGAGCGCAACCATCACGAGGACGAGCCGCTGATGCTTGGCCTTGATCGCCATCGGCCGGTCAGTGCCCCCGCCCGATGTCATCGGCGCGGCGTTCAGCGCGCAGCGCCCGGCGCCAGCTCCAGACGGAAACAGCGACCGCGCCGAGCAGGGTGAGGCCATAAGCGGCGATGACAAACGGCCAGGGGTTCATGCGGTCAGCCGCGCGCCATGCGCCGCGCGCGCGCTTCGATCCGGTTCTCGGCCAGAATCGCGCGCATCTGGAGAATCACGATCGCACCGAACCAGAGGCTGAAACCCGACACCGTCAGGCCGAGCGGCCACAGCATCTCCGGCGCGATCGCCGATCCGCGCAGCGTTATGCTGGGCGGCTGGTGGAGGCTGTTCCACCACACCACCGACCCCTTGATGATGGGAATGTTGATGGCGCCAACGAGGCCGTAGATCGCGGTGACGCGGCTCACCCCGCCCTGCTCGCCCGCCTCGGCGCTCGCCCGCGCCAGCGCGATGTAGCCGACATACAGGAACAGGAGCACGAGCATCGAGGTCATCCGTCCATCCCACTGCCACCATGTGCCCCAGGTCGGCCGTCCCCAGATCGAGCCGGACGCGAGGCAGATCGCGGTGAACAGGGCGCCCGGCACGGCGACCGCGCGCCCGGCGATCCCCGCCAGCGGATGACGCCAGACAAGCTGTGCGATGCCGGAAAGCGCGATGCCCGACCAGCCTGCCATGCCCAGCCAGGCGGCAGGCACATGGACATAGAGGATGCGGAACGAGTCGCCCTGCAAATAGTCGGCGGGCGCGAGGAAAAGACCCGCCCAGCATCCGGCGAGGATCAGGCCGATGCCGCTCCAGAAAAGCCAGGGCGTAAGCGGCCGGGCGATCCCCAGGAATCGGGTCGGATTGGCGAACATGTGCATTACAGTCGCTCTTAGAGCGCCCTGCGGTTCATGAAAAGCGGCCATCGTCCCGGAACAGCATGACAGGGTGACTCGATTTTTGTGACAATGGGGCGACAAGCGCGACTGGCCGCACTATATGCCCGCCAGGGACGACGCCGGGCTCGTCCCCCATCTCCAGTATCGGGCGCCCACACCATGCTGACAACGCATCCGTTCGATGACGATAAGCTGCGCGAGGAGTGCGGCATTTTCGGGATTCACGGCACCGAAGGCGCATCAGCCATCGTCGCGCTGGGCCTGCACGCTCTCCAGCATCGCGGCCAGGAAGCGGCCGGGATCACAAGCTGGGACGGTTCGGATTTCCATACCCACCGGGCGATGGGCCATGTCGCGGGCAATTTCGACCGCGACGAGGTGATCCGCGCGCTCGGCGGTCAGGTTGCGTGCGGCCATGTCCGCTATTCGACCACGGGCGAAACCGCGCTCAGGAACGTCCAGCCACTCTATGCCGATCTCTCCTCCGGCGGCTTCGCCATCGCGCACAACGGCAACATCTCCAACGCGATGACGCTGCGCCGCGAACTCGTCCGGCGCGGTTCGATCTTCCAGTCCACCAGCGACACGGAGGTGATTATCCATCTGGTCGCGACGTCGAACTACCGCACGCTGCTCGACCGTTTCATCGACGCGCTGAAGCGGGTCGAGGGCGCCTATTCGCTCATCTGCATGACGCGCGAGGGCATGATTGCCTGCCGTGATCCGCTCGGCATCCGGCCGCTCGTCATGGGCCGCCTGGGCGACGCCATCCTGTTCGCCTCGGAAACCGTGGCGTTCGACGTTGTCGGCGCCGAACATATCCGCAGCGTCGAGCCGGGCGAACTGATCGTCGTGCCTCATAGCGGGGAGATGCGCTCGCACCGTCCCTTCGCCGAGCAGCACCCGCGTCCCTGCATTTTCGAGCATGTCTATTTCTCGCGGCCCGATTCGATCGTCGACGGCAACAGCATCTATTCGGTGAGGAAAGCGATCGGTGCGGAGCTGGCGCGCGAAGTGCCGGTCGAGGCCGACTTCGTCATCCCGGTGCCCGACAGCGGCGTGCCTTCTGCGATCGGCTATGCGCAGGCGTCGGGCATCCCGTTCGAGCTGGGCATCATCCGATCGCACTATGTCGGGCGGACGTTCATCCAGCCGGGGGACAAGGTCCGCCACCTTGGCGTCAAGCTCAAGCACAATGCCAACCGGGCGCTGATCGCGGGCAAGCGGATCGTCCTCATCGACGATTCGATCGTGCGCGGCACCACAAGCCTCAAGATCGTGCAGATGATGCGGGAGGCCGGTGCGAGCGAGGTGCACATGCGCATCGCCAGCCCGCCGACCCGCCACAGCTGCTTCTATGGCGTCGACACGCCCGAGCGCGCCAAGCTGCTCGCCCATAAGCTCGATATCGAGGGCATGCGGGACTTCATCCACGCCGACAGCCTCGCCTTCGTGTCGATCGGCGGCCTTTACAAGGCGCTGGGCGAGACGCAGCGGGCCGATATCCGGCCGCAATATTGCGATGCCTGCTTCACCGGCGACTATCCGACCCATCTCACCGACCAGGATGAGCAGGACACAACCGACCAGCTTGCGCTCCTCAGGGAGCGGATGGTCTGACCAACCCGCCAGCGAGTGACCTTGCGATGACCGACGACAAACCGCTTGCCGGGCGCCTCGCCCTTGTGACGGGCGCCAGCCGGGGCATCGGCGCCGCGACGGCCGAGGCGCTGGGCGCTGCCGGCGCGCATGTCGTGCTCGTTGCCCGCACCACGGGCGGGCTCGAGTCCGTCGAGGAGGCCATCCACAACGCTGGTGGCAGCGCGACGATCGCCCCGCTCGACCTTACCGAGCCGGAGGGTATCGGTCGGCTGGCGCAGGCTGTTTCCGGACGCTGGCCCGCTCTCGATACGCTCGTGCTCAACGCGGCGGTGCTCGGTGAGCTGGCGGCCGTTCCCGCAATCGACGCCGGACAGTTCTCGAAGCTGATGACGCTGAATGTGCTCGCGCAGCAGGCGCTGATCGCCGCCTTCGATCCGCTGTTGCGGGCAAGCAGGGCGGCGCGGGTGATCGCGCTGACCACGGGCGTGGCCGCGCAGCCACGCGCCTACTGGGGCGGCTATGGCGCGTCCAAGGCGGCGCTGGAGGTGTTGGTCAGTGCCTATGGGCAGGAAGTCGCCAAAATCTCGGCGATCCGCACGCACATCCTCGATCCCGGCGCGACGCGCACCGCGATGCGCGCCCGTGCCTATCCGGGCGAGGACCCGGCGACCCTCAAGACACCGGATGTGGTCGCCGCGGCGATCGTCGATCTGGCGTCGGGCGACTATCCCGATGGCTATCGGGTGGACCTGCCCCGATAGGCGAATCAGGCCTGCGCCAGCTTGTCCTGCGTTTTCACGGCAAAGTCGCTGGCATCGTGCCGCTCGTGCAGTTGCTCCGACAAGGGACCGCGCGTGCGGTTGACGATCCGGCCACGTTTCACCGCCGGGCGCGCCGCGATCTCGTCCGCCCAGCGGCGAACATGCGGATAGCTGGCAAGGTCGAGGAATTCGGACGCCTCATAGCTATCGTCAAGAATGAGCCACGCGAACCAGGTCCAGGCCGCCATGTCGGCAATGCTGTAACCCGCCCCGTCGAGAAACTGCACCTCGGCCAGCCGCTTGTCGGCTACATCGAGCAGCCGCTTTGTCTCCATCGCATAGCGGTTGATGGGATATTCCTGCTTCGTCGGCGCATAGGCGTAGAAATGTCCGAAGCCACCGCCGATGAAGGGCGCGCTGCCGACCTGCCAGAACAGCCAGCTCATCGTTTCGGCGCGCCGGGCGGGATCGGTGGGCAGGAAGGTGCCAAATTTCTCGGCCAGGTAGACCAGGATCGCACCCGATTCGAACACACGCACCGGCTCGGGGCCGGATCGGTCGACGAGCGCCGGGATCTTGCTATTCGGATTGATGTCGACAAAGCCGCTGCCGAACTGGTCGCCGTCGCCGATCTTGATGAGCCAGGCATCATACTCGGCGCCGCCATGACCGGCCTCGATCAGTTCCTCCAGCATGACCGTAACCTTCTGGCCATTGGGCGTGCCCATGGAATAGAGCTGGAACGGATGCTTGCCGAAAGGGAGCGGCTTTTCGTGGGTCGCGCCCGAAACGGGCCGGTTGATCGCGGCAAAGGTGCCGCCGCTGGGCGCCTCCCAGGTCCAGACACGCGGCGGAACATAGTCGGCGGATTCAGTCATGCGGTTCGCTCCCTTGGCTCGGATGACGCCCATGTAGGACAGCCCGCGGCGAAAAAAAGGTTTCGGTTGGCTACTTTTTTGCCGCCCCCTTCTTCGCCGGTGCCTTCCTCGCGCCGGAGGCCTTGGCTGCGGGCTTCTTGCCCTTTTTCGGCGCGGGTCCTTTTGCGGCCTTCGCCGCAAGGAGAGCAACCGCCTCCTCCAGCGTCAGCGCCTCGGGCGCGCTCGCCTTGGGCAGGGTCGCATTGATCGTCCCGTCAGTGACATAGGGGCCGAAGCGCCCCGGCATCACCTTGATCTCCGCGCCGCTCTCGGGATGCGCACCCAGCATCTTGAGCGGCTCCTGCTTGCCGCGCGCGCCCGGCCCCTTGGCCGCTGCCTCGGCGAGCTTGACGACGGCGGCGTTCATCCCCGTGTCGAACACCTCGGCGGTCGAGGCGAGCCGCGCATATTTGCCGTCATGCGCGAGATAGGGGCCATAGCGGCCGATGCTCGCGGTAATGGGCTTTCCGCTCTCCGGGTGCGTGCCGACTTCGCGCGGCAGCGACAGGAGCTTCACGGCCCAATCGAGCGTCAGTTCACCATCGGGCAGGTCCTTTGGGATGGAGGCGCGGGCGGCCTCCTTGCCAGATCCCATCTCGATATAGGGGCCGAAGCGCCCGACCTTGCGGGTGATCGCCTCGCCTGTCTCTGGGTGCGCGCCGATTTCCTCGGGATCGCCACTCTCCGCGTCCTCGCCGCCGGGCTGGCCGAATTTGCGGGTGAACTTGCACTCCGGGTAATTGGAGCAGGCGATGAACGCGCCAAAGCGCCCACCCCTCAGCGCGAGCCGGCCGCTGCCGCACAGCGGGCACTGGCGCGGGTCGCTGCCGTCGCCCTTGTCCGGGAACAGCATGGGCTCGAGAAACTGGTCGAGTTCCGCTGTCACATCGGACGGCTTCTTGTCCATCACCTCTTCGGTCTTGGGCTTGAAGTCGCGCCAGAAGGCAGCGAGCACATCGTGCCAGTCGGCCCGGCCGCCGGAGATGTCGTCAAGCTCCTCCTCGAGTCCCGCCGTAAAGTCGTAGCTCACATAGCGTTCGAAGAAGCGTTCGAGGAACGCCGTGACCAGCCGCCCGCTTTCCTCCGCGAAAAAGCGGTTCTTCTCGACCCGCACATAGGCGCGGTCCTTCAGCGTCTGGAGTGTCGAGGCATAGGTCGAGGGCCGACCGATGCCCAGTTCCTCCAGCCGCTTGACCAGCGACGCCTCCGAATAGCGGGGCGGCGGCTGGGTGAAATGCTGTTCGGCAGTGACGCCCTTTTTGGCCGGGCAATCACCATTGCGCAGCATGGGGAGCAGGCGGCTGTCGTCATCGGCCTGATCGTCGGTGCCTTCCTCGTAGAGCGCGAGGAAGCCGGGAAACAGCACCACCTGGCCCGTCGCCCTCAACCCATGCTGTCCCGTCCCGTCGAGCAGCTCCACCGTGGTTCGCTCAAGCCGCGCCGATGCCATCTGGCTCGCCAGCGCACGCTTGTAGATAAGATCGTAGAGCTTGGCGTGATCGCCTGACCCGACATGATCCTTGCCGAAGTCGACCGGGCGGATCGCCTCGTGCGCTTCCTGCGCGTTCTTGGCCTTGGTCTGATACTGGCGCGGCTTTTCGGGCAGATAGCCGCCGTCGTAGCGCGCCTCGATCGCGCGGCGCGCGGCCGTGATGGCGCTGCCGTCCATCTGCACGCCGTCGGTGCGCATATAGGTGATCGCGCCGTCCTCATAGAGATTCTGGGCGATCCGCATGGTGTGGCTGGCGGAAAAACCGAGCTTGCGCGCCGCCTCCTGCTGGAGCGTGGACGTAGTGAAGGGCGGCGGCGGATTGCGACTGACCGGCTTGGTCTCGACGCTCTCAACCGTGAAGCGCCCGGCCTCGACATCGGCCCTGGCCTGCTGCGCGTCGCCTTCGTTGCCGATGGAAAGCCGGTCGAGCTTCTCGCCGCGCCAGCGCACCAGCCGCGCGACAAAGCTCTGCCCGCCCTGCTCCATCTGCGCGGCAACCGACCAATATTCCTGCGCGACGAACGCCTCGATCTCGCGCTCGCGCTCGACGACGAGCCGCAAGGCCACCGACTGCACCCGCCCCGCCGACTTGGCACCGGGGAGCTTGCGCCACAGCACCGGCGAGAGGGTGAAACCGACCAGATAGTCGAGCGCCCGGCGCGCGCGATAGGCGTCGATCAGATCCTCGTCGAGCGCGCGGGGATGCTTCATCGCCTCCGTCACCGTCGCCTTGGTGATGGCGTTGAAGGTGACGCGCTCGACCGCCTGCGGCAGCGCCTTCTTGGCGCGGAGCACCTCCTGCACATGCCAGCTGATCGCCTCGCCCTCGCGGTCGGGGTCGGTGGCGAGGATCAGCCGGTCGGCCTTCTTCGCCTCGTCGGTGATGGCTTTGAGCTGCCGCGCCTTGTCGCCATAATTCTCCCAGGCCATCGCGAAGCCATTGTCCGGGTCGACCGACCCGTCCTTGGGCGGCAGGTCGCGGACATGGCCGTAGGAGGCAAGGACGCGATAATCGCCGCCCAGATATTTTTCGATGGTTTTCGCTTTGGCGGGCGATTCGACGATGACGAGCTGCATGGCGGTGACGAGACGGTCCCTTACGTGTACACGCGCGAGGGTGGCGAGGGACGGCGCGGGTCGTCAAGGGGGACATTCCGCCCCAAGCAATGCTCCGCGCCCCCCAACGTCACCCCAAACTCACCCGTCCGCCCGCATGGCGCACCAGCCGCCCGGCGATCTCCAGCTCCAAGAGCGCCGTCTGCACCGCGCCCGGCGTCGCGCCGGACAGGCGGATGATCTCGTCCACCGCGACCGGCGCCATCGACAGCAAGCCCACCACCTTCACGCGGTCCGCCTCGGCGAGGTCGGCGGAGGGCGGCGCGGGGCGATAATCGAAGGCAGGCTGGCCGAGCATCCGCCCGTCGATCCGGCCGATCGTCTCGATGATGTCGGCGGCCGACTGCACCAATGTGGCGCCGTCGCGAATGAGACTGTTGCACCCCTGCGCACGCGGGTCGATCGGAAAGCCCGGCACCGCCATCACCTCCCGGCCCTCCTCTCCCGCCAGCCGCGCCGTCAGGAGCGAGCCGGAGCGGGGCGCGGCCTCCACCACCACCGTGCCTTGCGCCATCCAGGCGATGATCCGATTGCGTGACGGAAAGTGGCGCGCCAGCGGCTCCGTGCCGGGAACATGCTCGGTGAGGAGCAGTCCCTCGCACGCAATCCGTTCCTGAAGATCGGCATTTTCGGGCGGGAACACGACATCGAGGCCGCAGGCGATGACCGCCACGGTGCCGGTCCCGAGGCTGCCCTGATGCGCGCCCGTGTCGATGCCGCGCGCGAGGCCCGACACCACGACCGCACCGCGCGCGCCGAGGTCCTGCGCCAGACCCCGCGCGAATCGGCACGCGGCGGCTGAGGCGTTGCGCGCGCCGACCATGGCGACGCTCATCCGGCCGTCGAGCCTCAGCGCGCCCCGCGCGATCAGCACCGGCGGCGCGGCCTCCGCCTCCGCGAGCAGCGGCGGATAGTCCGCATCGCCCTGGATGAGATAGCGCCCGCCCAGCCGCGCCACCGCGTCCATCTCCCGGCGAACGTTACCCGCTTCGGCGGCACGAAACGCGCGCGCGCCGCCGCGCCGTGCAAGGTCGGGCAGCGCATCGAGCGCCGCCCCCGCCGAACCGAAACGCGCGATGAGCTGCCGCCACGCGACCGGCCCGATATTGGGCGAGCGGATCAGGCGCAGCCGCTCGAACCTGTCCGCATCGCTCACTTGGGCGCGCCGACGCGCGGCTCCTGCCCCTTCAGCAACCGCCCGATGTTCGGTCCGTGACGCCACAGCAGGATGAGCGCCATTGCCGCCAGCGCGGGAAACAGCTCGGCCCGCCCCAGCACGACCGCCGCCACCGGCGCGGCGATTGCGGCGCTCATGCCGCCCGCCGAGGAGATGCGGGTCAGCGCCAGCATGCCAAGCCAGACCACGGCAAAGACGAGGCCGACGGGCCAATACAGGCCGAGCGCGACGCCCAGCATGGTCGCAACGCCCTTGCCGCCGCGAAAGCGGAGCCAGACCGGATAGACATGGCCGATGAACGCCATCACGCCTGCCATCGCCGCGCCGCCCTGCGGCAACAGCGACGCGCCGATCGCCACCGCCGCCGCGCCCTTGGCCGCGTCGAGGAGCAGCGTCGCCGCCGCGAGGCCCTTGCGCCCCGTCCGCAGCACATTGGTCGCGCCGATATTGCCGGAGCCGATCTGGCGCAGGTCACCCGCCCCCGCTGCCCGGGTCAGCACCAGACCGAACGGCACGGACCCCAGGATATAGCCGATGAGCAGCACCAGCGCGGGCATATGCCACAGGACCATTTGCTCACTCCCCACCGGCTGAAACATGGCAAAGCCATAGCCCGCCCGCCGTCAAGGTCAACGCTGCGTGCCGGGCGGACGGTTGACTTGAAGGGCGCGGGCGGCGCAGGAAGCGCCATGCCTATGTCGCCAGACGCGCCGGTCCTGTTCTTCGATTCCGGGGTCGGCGGCCTTTCGATCCTCGCCCCTGCCCGGGCGCTCATGCCGCTGGTTCCGGTGGTCTATGCGGCGGACAATGCCGGCTACCCCTATGGCACAAGGTCGGAGGCGGAGATCGCCGCGCGCGTGCCTGCCCTCCTTGGTCGCCTCGTCGAACGATACCGGCCCCGGATCGCCGTCATTGCCTGCAACACCGCCTCCACCATCGCGCTTGCCCATGTGCGCGCCGCGCTGGACGTGCCGGTGGTGGGCACGGTGCCCGCGATCAAGCCCGCCGCCCTCCAGTCCAGGACCCGCGTCATCGGCGTGCTCGGCACCGATGCCACGGTGCGCCAGCCCTATGTCGACCGGCTCGCCGCCGAGCATGGCGCGGACTGCCTCGTCCTGCGCCATGGCAGCGCGGCGCTCGTCGACTATGCCGAGGCCCGCCTGCGCGGCGCGCCTGCGGACCCGGCCATTGCCGCCCATGCCCTTGCCGGGCTGCTCGATCAGGAGGGCGGCGACCGGATGGACATGGTGGTGCTTGCCTGCACGCATTTCCCGCTGGTGGAGGCCGACCTCGCGGCGGTTGCACCCCGCCCCCTCACCTTCCTCCACGGCGGCGATGGCATCGCGCGGCGCATCGCCTATCTCAACGCGGACAGGCCGTGGCCGGAGGCGCTGCGCCCCGGCACCGCGCTTTTCACGCGCGCAGGCGAGGATGTCGAGGCGCTCCGCCCGGCGCTTGGGCGCTACGGCCTTAGCCGGATCGAAACGCTTTGATGGTTAATTGATTCAGGTCATCGACCCGCCATTGCGGACGGGACATGGGAGGGCGAGCGGCCACTGTTGCGAGCTGTTATCAGTGGAATTGGCCGAATTGCGGGGCTATGGCGCGAGAACCGGCAGAGGGAGGCCCGTTGGCCAGCATGAATTATCAGCAGATTTTTGCCGAAGCCATCGACCGGCTCCATACAGAGGGCCGCTACCGCGTCTTCATCGACATTCTGCGCAATCGCGGCGCCTTCCCCAATGCGCGCTGCTTTGCAGGGCATAACGGCCCCAAGCCGATCACCGTCTGGTGCTCGAACGACTATCTCGCCATGGGCCAGCACCCCAAGGTGGTGCAGGCGATGGAGGAGGCGCTGCACGATGTTGGCGCGGGCTCGGGCGGCACCCGCAACATCGGCGGCAACACCCATTATCATGTCGATCTGGAGGCCGAACTTGCCGACCTCCACGGCAAGGAGGGCGCGCTCCTCTTCACCTCGGGCTATGTCTCGAACGAGGCGACGCTGTCGACCCTTGCCAAGGTGCTGCCGGGCTGCATCGTGTTTTCGGACGAGCTCAATCACGCCAGCATGATCGCGGGCATCCGCAATTCCGGCTGCGAAAAGCGCGTGTTCCGCCACAATGATCTCGGTCATCTGCGCGAGCTGCTCGCCGCCGAGGCGCCCGACGTGCCAAAGCTGATCGCGTTCGAGAGCGTCTATTCTATGGACGGCGACGTGTCGCCCATCGCCGCGATCTGCGACCTCGCCGACGAGTTTAACGCCATCACCTACTGCGACGAGGTCCATGCGGTCGGCATGTATGGCGCGCGCGGCGGCGGCATTACCGAGCGCGACGCGGTCGCGGACCGGGTAACGATCATCGAGGGGACGCTGGGCAAGGCGTTCGGCGTCATGGGCGGCTATATCGCCGCCGACCGCATGATCGTCGACGTGATCCGCTCCTACGCGCCCGGCTTCATCTTCACGACGAGCCTTTCGCCGGTGCTGGTTGCGGGCGTGCTGGCGAGCGTGCGGCACCTCAAAGGGTCCAGCGTCGAGCGGGACGGGCAGCAGGCGGCGGCGGCGACCCTCAAGCGCCTGATGCGCGAGGCGGGCCTGCCGGTGATGGATTCGACCACGCACATCGTGCCGCTCCTGATCGGCGACCCGGTCAAGGCCAAGCGGATCAGCGATATTCTGCTCGCCGAATATGGCGTCTATGTGCAGCCGATCAATTATCCGACCGTGCCGCGCGGCACCGAGCGGCTTCGCTTCACCCCCGGCCCGGCGCATAGCGAGGCGATGATGGTCGAACTGGTCGATGCGCTCTGCGAGATCTGGACCCGCGCCGAGCTGGAGCTCAAAAAGGCGGCTTGAGATCACACGTCACCCCGGCCTGCCGTAAAAAGGCTGAGGGGCTGAAATGCAGACGGTCGGCTTGCTCGGGTGTTCATTTCCAGGGAAATAGCGCCCACAAAGCTTCTGCGGCCTTTTTGATGCTCCTGAGCACCTCCGGCTTCGCTGCCCAGTCAACAAAACGCGCGCCCGCGCTGATTATCTTGTCCAGATTCTCAAAAATTGCCCCGGCACTTGCCAATGTAGCGCCGAGGGAGGCCAGCCGTGACTTGCGGGCCTCGGGAGAAGCATCGGGACGAGGCAGTTCAAGCGTGCGCCCAAGTTCGATCGCTTCGGCCACATAGTTGTCGAAGGCCGGCGTGCTATGATCGCCTTCAAGAAGCCGCTCCTTGGCGTCCTGCAATACCGTGAACGGATTGCGCAACGCTTGTGGCGTCAATCGCGCCTCGTCCAGTTCGGGAACCGGATCGGCGGCGACCCGCGCGCTGCAGGCAATACAGGCGTCATGCAGTTCGATGAAATGGTCGACGTGGACCCATGTCGGTTCATCCAGTTCCGCCCGGTCCAGTTCTTTGAAACCCGCCTTGATCGCCTGGGCATAGCGATCGACCAGTCCCCAAAGGATCGCATCGACATCGCCGGCGATCCGCGCGCGATAGTCGACCAGTGTCAGGTTGAGCGACGGCATGATGCGGTTGCCATCGAGACAGCCGTTCAAGGTATCCGCGATAGGACGAAGTTCGATCAGGGCCTTACGCAAGGCGATCCTGTTCGTGATCCGGTCAAACTGCGGGTTTGGTGCGATGTCCACCCTGCCCTGCGCGTCTTCGACGATGACCGGGCTATTCTGCTCGATAATCTGCGCGCGGTCCGGACCGCG
>CAZGVX010000002.1:25524-34737 GCA_964529225.1 uncultured Sphingobium sp. | reverse complement strand
AGACCCGAAACGATCCCTGTCCTACACGGCCGCGCCGCTGCCATGGTGCCGTCCGCCATGTCTCCCCTCGCCGCCCTCCCGCACCTGACCCGCGTGCTGATCGCCCTGCTCGATCAGTGGGCGCGATTTGACAGAGTGAATTTGTCGTTACCCCGTAACTTGTGTAACCTTCGGCGGCGGCGCTTGCATCCTTTCCGCTTCGTAAACCCCACCGCTCCATGCCCCATTAAGCGCCGTCGGTCATTTTCCCCAGCGAACCAGGAGAGGATGCCGCCATGTCGTCCATCAGCAGCGCCGCCGCCGGTGGTCTCGCGTTCAACTATGCCCGCTTTGCCGAGAGCGCCAACCGGGTCGCCGTCGGCGGGGTGCAGGACCGGATCGAGCCTGCGGCCAACCGCCCCGAACCCCGCATCGACGTCACGCAGGCACTGGTCGACGCGCGTCAGGCCGAGCTGGGCTACACCGCCAATGCCAGGGTCTTCGGCGTCGCCGCCGCGATGCAGGACACGACGATCCGGATGCTGGGCTGACGGCGCATGGCTAACGCCCGGTAAACCGGCCGATTCAAATGTCCCTTAAGCGTGTCGAGGCAATATCGGGCTCATGACGAGGAATCCGCCATGCAGATAAATCCCCTGCCCCCCGGCGGCGGCATGGCCTCCGCGCTGGTGCGCTATACCGAGCAGGCCGCCAAGAACGCCATGGCCGGCATCAGCGGCAAGGTGCAGCCCGTGTTCGACACCGGCAAGCCGGGGACCGTGGCGCCAGACCCTGTCAACCTTGCGCGCGAGACGTTCAGCGCCATGGAAAACGGCACGATCACCTACAACAGCGTTGGCAAGATGCAGCTCACCGGCGGCTGGAACCCCAGCGGGGCTAAGTAGCGCAGGAGAGGATGACGCCCCAGGCGTAGCCCCGGTAGAGCGGCCGCGTCTCGCACCTCAGGCCATGGCGGGCAGCGACCGCCTCGCACGCCTCGAACAGCGCCTCCCGGGGTGTCACATGGAATTTGGTGAGCCAGCCCCGCAGCAGTCGCCGGAACCAGCCCGGCAGACGCTCCTGCTGGCCGAAGTCGACAATGTGCAGCCGCCCGCCGGGCGCAACCAGCCGGGCCGCCTGATCGAGCGCGCCCTGCCAGTCCGGGATCATCGACAGGGTATAGCTCATGAACACCCGGTCGAACGTGGCTTCCCCCAGCAGCGCGGCCGAGTCGAACCCGGTCGCGTCGGCCCGCGCCAGCGTGGCGCCGGGCGCATTGCGCCGCGCGCTCTTCAGCATCTCCTCGCTGATGTCGATGCCGTGGAGCCTTGCGCGCGGGTAGCGCCGCGCCACCAGCGCGAGGTTGCGCCCCGTGCCGCACCCCACCTCTATCACCGATCCGCCATCCGGCACGGCAAGATCGCGGATCAGCGCGTCGCGTCCCAGCAGATAGTATTTGCGGCTGAAGTCATAGACGTGCCGCTGCCACCGATACTGCGCGTCCATGGCGGCGCCATGGCCGCCCGCCGCCCTGTCCATCCCGGATCAGCCCTTCAGCGAATAGAGATGGACGCCGCCATAGATCGAGGAGCGGTCGCGCCGCGTGTAATCCAGCGAGTCCGCCTCATGGTAGGTCCAGCGGTCGAGCAGCGCGTCGGGCAGGCGGCCGGGCAGCAGGCTGGGTTCGGCGGCGGTGCGGAACAGCACGCGCGCGCCGGGACGGGCGGTGCGGGTGATCTGGGTCCAGATGGCGGTCAACTGCGCGTCGCTCATCCAGTCCTGCGCGTCGAGCAGGATATAGCGGTCGGCGCTGGCGTCTGGCTGGGTCGCGAGCCAGTCGGTCATGTTGGCGTGATTGACCGATACCCGCGGCGCGCGGCTGCGCACCGCTTCGTAGTTGCGTTCCTCGAGATAGGGCGGCAGCGGCGCATCCGGCCCCTTGCCATAGCCACGCCCGAAGGCCTGCCACGCGAAGTAGTTGTTCCTGAGGTCGTAGTCGCAGGCCAGCCGCTCCAGACGCCTGCGCAGGACGCCCGCCATCTTCTCCTCGCCAGCCAGCGCCTCATACTGCGCGGGCGGGATGCCGAGCCCGAACAGCGAGGCCGGCTGGTCGGTCAGCCAGCGCACGAACTTGCGATCGAAGATCGGCGCCATATGCTCCTCGAAGATCGCGCGCTGCTCCTCCATGCTCTTGGCTTCGAGCAGCCGCTTGGGATCGATGCGATAGGCCTTGGCGATGAGGTGGGCGGCGCCGATGAAGCCGCCGAGCAGGCCACGCTTGTAGGCGCCCGAGGTGAACATGCCGATCCGGCGGCGGCCGACCATGTCACGCCCCTCCCAGTAACGCCGCGACGTCTCGTCGAGATAGGGCCGGATCCAGGTCTTGTAGGCCACGACATTCTCGCGCCTGTCGGCATCGCCGAAGAAACGGCGGAAATGCGCGTAATCGGGGAGCTTCTGCGCAGCGACCGCCTTGAGCTTGTTGAGCGCGATGTGCGCGGTGTTGAGGTCAACGGCGGTAATCTTGGCGGGGTTGGCGGTCAGATAGGAGAGGACATTGCACCCGCCGCTCGCGATGGTCACGACGTGGCTGTCGGGACCGATCGCCAGCGCCTCCATGTCGACGACCGGGTCTTCCCATATCTGGGCATAGACCAGGCCGCGAAACGCAAAGGCAAAGGCGCGCTCGAGCAGCCCCTCCTTGGTCAGCCCCTCATGGTTGATAACCGCCCGATCAATGGCCTGGCCACGCTTGTTCGTCATGCTGTTTCCCGATAGCTGTCCCCGCTGTCAGCCATGGCCTTTTTGGGCTAAGGGCGCAAGCCGAAGCGCGCGCATTGCGTCGCACGGGCGATGCCCTATATCGCCCGCCTCGGGGCGCCGGGCGACTAGCGAGGAGAATCGGTTACATGGGCAAGGTTTTGGTGATCGGCGCGGGCGGAGTCGGCTCGGTCGCGGTTCACAAGATGGCGATGAACCCGGACATTTTCCCGGATATCACCCTCGCCAGCCGCCGCGTGGCGAAATGCGACGCGATCGCATCGTCAGTCAAGGATCGCACGGGCGTAACCATCGCCACCGCCGAAGTGGATGCGGACGATATCGGCGCGACCGCCGCCCTGATCGAGCGCGTCAAGCCCAAGCTCGTTGTCAATCTCGCCCTGCCCTATCAGGACCTCTCCATCATGGAGGCATGCCTCAGGACCGGCACCCATTATCTCGACACCGCCAATTACGAGCCGCGCGACACGGCCAAGTTCGAATATGGTTGGCAGTGGGCCTATCAGGAGCGGTTCCAGGACGCGGGGCTCATGGCGCTGCTTGGCTCGGGCTTCGACCCCGGCGTCACCAGTGTGTTTGCTACATGGCTGAAAAAGCATCATTTCGACCGGATCGACACGCTCGACATTCTCGACTGCAACGGCGGCGATCACGGCCAGCATTTCGCGACCAACTTCAATCCGGAGATCAACATCCGCGAGGTGACTGCCCCCGCCCGCCATTACGAGAACGGGCAGTGGATCGAGACGCCCGCGCTCTCGACGAAGCAGAGCTTCGACTTCGAGCAGGTCGGCCCCAAAAACATGTACCTCATGTATCATGAGGAGCTGGAGAGCCTGGCGAAGCATCTGCCGGAGATCAAGCGCATCCGCTTCTGGATGACGTTCGGCGATGCCTATCTCAAGCATCTGGAAGTGCTGCAGAATGTCGGCATGACCCGGATCGACCCGGTGATGTATGAAGGCCATGCGATCATCCCGCTCCAGTTCCTCAAGGCCGTGCTGCCCGAGCCGGCCAGCCTTGGACCCACGACCAAGGGCAAGACCAACATCGGCGACATCGCCACCGGCATCGGCAAGGATGGACAGGCCAGAACCGCCTATATCTTCAATATCTGCGACCATGAGGACGCCTATGCCGAGACCGGCAATCAGGCGGTCAGCTACACTACCGGCGTGCCCGCGATGATCGGCGCGGCGATGGTGATGCAGGACATCTGGACCGGCAAGGGTGTGTTCAACATGGAGCAGTTCGATCCCGATCCCTTCATGGACATGCTGAACGATCACGGCCTCCCGTGGCAGGTCAAGGACCTGGACGGGCCGCTGACGTTCTGAGCCCCCCCATGGAAACCAGAGCCGGCGACCCGGGCGCGTTTGCGCATTTCGACCTCGGGCGGTTGCCGGAGACCCCGGCCTTCGTCGTTGATGCGGCGAAGGTCCGCGCCAATCTGGCGGTCCTGAAGGATGTGCGCGACCGCGCGGGCATCAAAATGCTGGCCGCGCTCAAGGCGTTTTCGATGTGGTCGCTCGGGCCGGTCGTCGCCGGGTATCTCGACGGCGTGTGCGCCTCTGGCCTCTACGAAGCGCGGCTGGGGCGCGAGGAATATGCCGGGCCGGACGGCAGCCGCGAGGTCGCGACCTATTGTGCCGGCTACAAGGCGGCCGACCTGTCGGAAATCTGCGGACTTTCGGATCACATCATCTTCAACTCGCCGATGCAGCACGCCCGTTTCCGGCCCATTCTCGACGCGGCCCGCGCCGACGGCCACCGATTCGATGTCGGCCTCAGGATCAACCCGCTCGCCCCGCAGGGCGAAGTCGTCAAATATGATCCCTGCCAGCCCCACAGCCGCCTCGGCTTCCCGGTCGATCAGCTCACAGCCGAGCATCTCGACGGCGTGACCGGCCTCCACTTCCACGCGCTGTGCGAGCAGGACCTGCTGCCGCTCCAGACCATCTGGAGCACGCTGGCGCCACGCCTCGCGCCCTTCTTCGAGCGCCTTGACTGGCTGAACTTCGGCGGGGGCCATCACATCACCCGCGCCGACTATCAGCGCGACGATCTTGTTACGTTTCTTCAGCAGGTCAGGAGCCAATCCTCATGCCAGCTCTATCTTGAGCCCGGCGAAGCGGTCGCGCTCGACGCCGGCATCCTCGTGGGCGAGATTCTCGACGTCATGGACAACGGCATGCCGGTCGCGATCACCGACATCAGCGCAACGTGCCACATGCCCGATGTGATCGAGGCGCCCTATCGACCAGCCATGCTAGGCGAACGGGCTGGCGCGGCTGTCACACGGCTCGGCGGTCCCTCCTGCCTTGCAGGAGACATCATCGGCGACTACGCCCTGCCTGTGACAGCCGAGCCTGGCGCGCGCGTCGCCTTCCTCGATCAGGCCCACTATTCCATGGTCAAGACAAACACTTTCAACGGGGTTCCGCTACCCGCGATCTGGCTGTGGGACAGTGCGACGGACTCGCTACGGCAGGTCCGTTCCTTCGGCTATGCCGACTTCAAATCCCGGCTTTCGTGACAGATTTGTTACAAGAAAATTTACGTCCGCACTTTACAGGGGGGGCCTCGGGCCATATATCGCCGGTCCGCTGCCCCATGGGACTTCCACCGCAAGGCAGCTTGTTTCGTGTCTGAACTGCCACTGGAGGTCCCTTGAGTTGTACAAGCATCATAGCGCGCTGGGGGTAGCTCTCTCCCTCACACCGGCAGCACCGGTAACGCTCATTCGTCCGCAGGCCGCGGCCCGCGCCGCCCGATTCTTCGTTGAGAGGTTTCCGGGTCGCTCGCTCTATGCGGTCAAGGCGAATCCAAGCCCCGAGCTTCTGAAGACGCTCTGGCAGGCGGGCATTACGCACTACGACGTCGCCTCGATCGCCGAGGTCCGGCTGGTCGCGCGCACGCTGCCCAAAGCCAAGCTGTGCTTCATGCACCCGGTCAAGGCGGAAGAGGCGATTGCCGAGGCCTATTTCCAGCATGGCGTGCGCACCTTCTCGCTCGACACGCTCGATGAGCTGGGCAAAATCGTCCGCGCAACGCGCGGCGCGACGGACCTGGAGTTGTGCGTGCGTCTGCGCGTGTCTTCGGACTATGCGCAGCTGAGCCTTGCCTCGAAATTCGGCATCGAGCTCGCTGACGCGACGGAACTGCTTGCCGCCACCCGTCAGGTCGCTGACGCGCTCGGCATCTGTTTCCATGTCGGCAGCCAGGCGATGAGCCCCATGGCCTATGTGCAGGCGATCGAACGCGTGCGCGCCGCGATCGTGGCGGCGTCGGTCACGGTCGACATTGTCGATGTCGGCGGGGGTTTTCCGTCGATCTATCCGGGCATGGAGCCGCAGGCGCTGGACGTCTATTTCCGCTCGATCCACCGCGCGTTCGAGAGCCTGCCAGTCAGCTATTCGTCGGAGCTTTGGTGCGAGCCGGGCCGCGCGCTTTCAGCCGAATATAGTTCGCTGATCGTCCGGGTGGAACGTCGCCGCGGGACGGAGCTTTACATCAACGATGGCGCCTATGGCGCGCTGTTCGACGCCGCGCATATCGGCTGGCGCTTCCCGGTGCGGCTGCTGCGCGCCGAGGCCAACGAGGCCGAGGAGCAGGCGTTCAGCTTCTATGGTCCGACCTGCGACGATATGGACCACATGGCGGGTCCCTTCATGCTGCCAGGCGACGTGAAGGCGGGCGATTATATCGAGATCGGCATGCTCGGCGCCTATGGGTCGGCGATGCGCACGGCATTCAACGGCTTCTCGTCGGATATCGTCTGCGAAGTGGCGGACGAGCCGATGGCGAGCCTCTATCGCGACGATGACGCGGTCGCGCCAGCCGCCGCGTCCAACGTCGTGCGCCTGAATGTGGGACGCAAATAGGCACGCATTGACAGCGTGAGCGACAACGGCGATCCTCCCCATAAGTGTGGGGAGGATCCTGATGTCACTGAATTTGCTGCAACCTGTCTTCGCGCTGGTGCTTTGGTCGCTCATCGTGCTGTTCTGGATGGCCGTTCGCCGGATGCCGGCGCTCGCCAAGGCCAAGCTGCCGAGGGAAGCGACGGTGGGTGGACGCGGCCAGGATCTCGACCGGATTCTGCCGAGGGAGATCAACTGGCCCGCGCACAACTATGCGCATCTGATGGAGCAGCCGACGATCTTCTACCCGGTGATGGCCGGTCTGGTGATGATGGGACAGGGCACCACGATCAATGTCGCTCTGGCTTGGACCTATGTCGGGCTGCGCGTTGTCCATAGCCTGTGGCAGATCAGCGTGAACACGATTCCCGTGCGCGCCTCGATCTTCCTCATCTCGACCTTCGTGCTGCTCGCGCTGGCGGTGAACGGCGCGATTGCGGCCTTCAGTCTCGCCTGAACACCCCGACAAGCTCGACATGGGTTGACCAGCGAAACTGGCCGACCGGCTTCACCCGGTCGAGCCGCCAGCCACCCGCGATCAGCGTCGCGGCATCGCGGGCGAAACTCGACGGGTTGCAGCTGACATAGACCAGATGCGAAAGGGCGCTCGCCGCGATCTCCTTCACCTGTTCGCGGGCGCCAGCGCGGGGCGGATCGAGGATCACGGCGCCGAAGCGTTCGAGCTCTCTGGGAGTCAGTGGACGGCGGAACAGGTCGCGATGTTCGACAAAAACGCGGCCTGGCAGGCGATCGCCCGCACCCTTGAGCGCCGAAACCATGTCGAGCGAGGCCTCGGCCGCATAGACCTTGCGTCCGTCGGCAACGGAAAGGGCGAAAGTGCCCAGACCGGCGAACAGATCGGCCACCGTTTGCGCCGTGCCGATGCCGCCCCGCACTTCCTCGACCATCACAGCTTCACCGTCAGCCGTCGCCTGAAGAAAGGCGCCGACCGGCAGCCGGACCGCATGGCCGGCGAAACTGACCGTCACACCGTCAGGCTCCCAGAGGGTCATGCGTTCTCCTTCGCTCGGCTCCAGCGTCAGGCGGGCGAGGCGGTGGCTGGCCGCAAAGGCAGCGAACGCCTCGGCGGCCGCAAGGCCCTCCGCCGCGACGCCGTTCAGCGACAGGTCGACGCCCTGATCGGTCAGCGTCATGCCGATGGACGCGCCACGGACCATCATGCCCGGCGAGGCCAGCAGCCGCCGCAGCGGCTCGACAAGCGCGAAAAGCGCGGGATGGACGAGCGGGCACATCGCCATGTCGACCAGTCGGTTCGATCCCTCGCCCATGAAGCCGATCAGGATGCGCCCGCCCGCCCGGAGCACCTTCAGCACGGCCCGGCGGCGGCTGACGGGTGGTGACAGGTGCGCCCCCGCGATCTCGCCCGACGTCACCCCCTGCCCCGCAAGGGCGCCGGCGACACGGTCGCGCACATAAGTGGCAAGGGCGGCCTCCGAGAGATGCTGGAGTTGGCAGCCGCCGCACTCGGGGAAGTGGCGGCAGGGCGGCGCGGCACGGTCCGGCCCATGTTCCAGCGTGCCGTCCGACCGCAGGATGTCGCCCGGTGCGCTCAGCGGCGCATGGCGACCGTCGGCGGTCACGCCGTCGCCTCTGGCGGCGATGCGGACGATCAGTCCCGGCTCGTTCACAGGCGCTTCGCTATCGCCGGTGCGATACAGGCAAGGAGATCATCCGCGATGAAGCTCGGCCCCGCCAACCGCGAGGCCGCGCCGTGCAGCCAGACAGCCTCGCAAGCCGCCCGAAAGGCATCGCCCGTCACCGCAAGCCGCGCCGCGCACAGCCCCGCAAGCACGTCGCCGGTCCCGGCTGTCGACAGCCATGACGAGGCACCGGTCGCCAGGCGCGCGCGCCCGTCAGGCGCGGCAATGACCGTGTCGTGGCCCTTCAGCACCATGATAGCCCCGGACTGCCGCGCGGCCGCCCGCGCCTTATCAATGCGGCTTCCCGGCAGGGCACCGAACAGTGCGGCGAACTCGCCGTCATGAGGTGTTAGGATCGCCTGTTCCGGCAGAGACTTGAGTCCTGTGTCTCGCAGGGCGCCCAAACCATCTGCGTCGATGACCGCAGGATGGCCCGGCGCCAGCGCCTCGCGCAATCGCTCCACGGCGTCGGCATCCCGGCCCAACCCCGGTCCGACAAGGATTGCGGCGATCCGTTCGTCGGTCAGCGCGCGCGGGTCGCGCCCCGAGGCGCGCACAATCGCGTGCGGCAGATCCAGGATCACCCGCGCCCCAACGATCCGCACATAGCCCGCGCCGCCCCGTGCCGCAGACTCCGCCGCGAGCGCCGCAGCGCCCGCCATCGGTCCGGCGATGACGACGACGAGCCCGCGACGATATTTGTGAGCGTCCGATGCGGGCGGAGCGAACCGGGGCGCTTCCAGAACTCGCGCCGTCGCGTTTTCCACCTCAAGCCCGATCGGCACAGGCACAATCTGCCCGCACAGTGCGCCAGCGGGCAAGAGGACATGCGCGGGCTTCAATACGCCAAGCGCCAGCGTGACATCGAA
>CAZGVX010000002.1:0-25424 GCA_964529225.1 uncultured Sphingobium sp. | reverse complement strand
CGGGCAAGAGGACATGCGCGGGCTTCAATACGCCAAGCGCCAGCGTGACATCGAAACCCGGCACATTGGACAGGCACGCCCCGGTATCGCTCTCGATGCCGCTCGGCAGGTCGAGGGCGTAGCTGACGTTCGCCGCCGCGACCAATTCACGAAACCTCGTTGCCAGCGCGTCATCAAGGCCCCGAGTGAGCCCGATGCCGAACAGGGCATCGACGATCTGGGGGGCGGGACCGGCCGAATGGATATCCTCCACCGGACCAATCCAGTCGGCGCGCGCCGTGTTGGCACTTTCTGTCCGGCTCGCTCCGATCGTGGCGACCCGAACCGCGACGCCCCGGTCGCGCAACCATTTGGCCACGACAAATCCGTCGCCGCCGTTATTGCCCGGTCCGCACAGCACAAGCACGGGACGCTTGTGTCCGATCCGCCATATCTGTTCGGCAGCGCCCTCGCCGGCCCGGCACATGAGGCTGTACGGCACGGTGCCAGAGTCAAAGAGCGCCTGTTCTGCCGCCCGTGTTTCGGCGACCGTGAGGACTGGCTGGCCGTCCAGTCTCATGGACGTTGCCTGTCAAATGTCGGCAAAGACGTGCGTTTCTGAAGCCGCGCCCGGATGGGTGACGGCGCCCTTCCACGCCGGGCCGACATTCTGCGCAAAGCGCCAGAGCGCGCCCGCCTGATAATCGGTTGCGCGGGGCTTCCACGCCTTGCGGCGCTCGGATAGGATGTCCTGATCAACCTTGAGGTCGATGGTGCCCACCTCGGCGTCGATCACGATGATGTCGCCATTCTCTACAAGCGCGATGGGGCCACCCTCCGCCGCTTCCGGCCCGACATGGCCGATGCAGAAGCCGCGCGTCGCGCCGGAGAAGCGCCCGTCGGTGATCAGCGCGACCTTTTCGCCCATCCCCTGCCCGTAGAGCGCGGCGGTCGTCGAGAGCATCTCGCGCATGCCCGGCCCGCCCTTCGGCCCTTCATAGCGGATCACGACGACCGCGCCCTCCGGGATGCGGCGCGCCTCGACGGCGGCAAAGGCGTCCTCCTCGCAGTCGAAGCAGACCGCCGGCCCTTCGAACCGCAATCGCTGCATGCCTGCGACCTTCACGATCGCGCCATCGGGCGCCAGCGTGCCCTTCAGGCCAACGACGCCGCCGGTCGGCGTAATGGGCGTCTTTGCGTCGTAGATCACCTTCTGGTCCGGGTTCCACGTCACCGCGTCGATATTCTCGCCCAGCGTCCTGCCCGTCACTGTCATGCAGTCGCCATGGAGCAACCCCTCCGCAAGCAGCGTCTTCATGACCATATAGGCGCCGCCCGCCTCATACATGTCCTTGGCGACATATTTGCCGCCGGGCTGAAGGTCGGCGATATAGGGCGTGGACTTGAAGATGTCCGCCACATCGAACAGGCTGAACGCGATGCCGCATTCGTTCGCCATCGCGGGCAGGTGCAGCGCGCCATTGGTCGATCCGCCGGTTGCCGCGACGATCCGCGCCGCGTTCTCGAAAGCCTCACGCGTGCAGATGTCGCGGGGACGCAAATTGCGCGCGAGCAGCGCCATGACCTGCTCCCCCGCAGCCACGGCGATCTCCTGACGACTCATGTAAGGAGCGGGGACCATGTTGCTGTTGGGAAGGGACAATCCGATCGCTTCGCCGACGCAGGCCATGGTATTGGCGGTGTACTGGCCGCCACATGCGCCGTGGCCGGGGCAGGCCACTTTCTCCATGGCAGTCACTTCGGACAGCGGGCACTTGCCTGCCGCATAACGACCGACAACCTCGAACATATCCTTGACGTTGATGTCCTGGCCTTCCCACCGCCCCGGAAGGATCGAGCCGCCATAGACAAAAATCGCGGGCACGTTGAGGCGCAGCATTGCCATCATCATGCCCGGCAGCGACTTGTCGCATCCCGCAAATCCGACCAGCGCGTCATAACAATGGCCGCGCACGGAAAGTTCAACCGAGTCGGCGATGACCTCGCGGCTGACGAGCGAGGACTTCATGCCCTGATGCCCCATCGCGATGCCATCGGTCACGGTAATCGTGTTGAAGCGAAACGGTGTGCCACCGCCCGCTTTCACGCCATCGCGCGCCCAGTTGGCCTGTTGATCGAGCGTGGTATTGCACGGCGCCGAGTCATTCCCCGCGCTTGCAAGAGCCACGAACGGGCGGGCGATCTCCTCCTCGGTGAGGCCCATGGCGTAATAATAGCTGCGATGGGGCGCGCGCTCCGGCCCGACCGAAACATGGCGGCTGGGCAGCTTGGACTTGTCGAACTGATGGGTCATGAGGCGTCTTCCTTTACTGAAGGCGCTTTGGGTCAAGGTCCGCGATCATGCAAGACTTTGCGAACGTGATCGACGGTGGCGCGAAGCTCGGCGGCAAAGACGCGCTGACTGGCCGCGTCACCGATGAGGTTCTGCCGCAGCTCCACGCCAAGATAAGGCCGGTCGTGCGCCTCCGCATGGCGGTTCATTGTATAGTTCAAGTCGCGCCCCGAATAAGGCTGCTGATCGCCCACCATCCGTCCGAAGCCGGAGAGCCGCTCAATGGCAATCGGCGCAGCGCGCTTGTCCTCATTGTAGAGGACGCCGATCTCCCACGGACGAAGCGTCTGCGGCGCGGTCCTCAAATTCGGCGTGAAGCTGTGCAGCGAGAGGATGAACGGTTGGTGCGCCATGCCAGCCAGTTCGCTCACCCTTTGATGATAGGGCACATGATAGCAGCGGACCCGTTCGGCGACGTCAGCGCCGATATTTCCGGGGATTGCGACGCCGTCACTCAATGTCGGGACAAGGCCCGGCGCATCCGGCTCCCGGTTATAGTCGATCACAAGCCGCGACACACCGCCAAGGATCGCGCAGCAGCCTCCGCCGTCGACGAGTGCGGCGGCGACTTCGGTCACGCCGATGTCAAGCGCGATGTGATCTTGCAGCAGCATACGGTCGATGCCGAGATCAACGTCATCGGGCACATGATTAGAGGCATGATCAGCGACGATGAGGATGTCCGAATCCGGCGAGCCAAGGACATGAAAGGGCGGACTCATTTCAAGACGCTCGCCATGACCCACCATTCGGGGTGGTGACCTCGCACCGCGTCGGCGGCGGCATCGCGCGCCGCACCGTCATCGAAGAGAGCGAAACAGGTCGCGCCCGAGCCCGACATGCGCGCCAGGACAACGCCCGGCAGAGCGTCGAGCCGCGTCAGAACCTCGGCAATGTCCGGCACCAGCGTGACGGCCGGCGGCTGAAGGTCGTTGCGCCCCTCCCGCCAGCTTTCCGGCGCGAGCGGCCCTCTGTCCTGTCCGTCCCAGGCGCGGAATACCGGACCTGTCGGACACGATGCGCCCGGATTCACGAGAAGCACCGGCCGCCCCGCCACGTCGAGATCGACGGGCGCAAGCCGCGCGCCGACGCCGGAACCGAAAACCGTCCGCGACCCGAGGCACGCGGGCACGTCGGCACCCAGCGAGGCGGCGATCTCGAACAGGTCGATGTCCATCGGCCGCACGCCCCACAGGCGGGTGAGCAAGCGCAGCGCCGCCGCCGCGTCGGCCGATCCGCCGCCGATGCCCGAGGCAATCGGCAGGTTTTTTTCGAGGAGGAGGTCAGCCCCCTGCCCCCCGGCATGAATCTGAAGCGTCCGCGCGGCCCGGAGGACGAGATTGTCGTCGCCCTCATCGGCCAGCGCGTCGGCAAACGGCCCCTCGATCCGGAGCGTCAGGGCCCCGTCGTCGCGTGCCTGCGCCGTCAGCCGGTCGCCATCCGCGCAGAAGGCAAAGAGGCTCTCGATCTCGTGATAGCCGTCCGCCCGGCGCGCCCGGACATGCAGGGCGAGGTTGAGCTTGGCATAGGCTGTTTCGGTAGCGGCGGCGTTCATCACATATTGGGGTAGTTCGGTCCGCCGCCGCCCTCCGGCGCAACCCATGTGATGTTCTGGGTCGGATCCTTGATGTCGCACGTCTTGCAGTGGACGCAGTTCTGCGCGTTGATCTGGAGGCGGGGGGCGCCCTCCTCCGCTCCCACGATCTCATAGACGCCAGCGGGGCAGTAACGCTGCTCCGGCGCGTCATAGAGCGGCAGGTTGATGCGGGTCGGCACGGTCGGATCGGCCAGCACGAGATGGCAGGGCTGATCCTCCTCATGGTTGGTGAAGGAGAAGGACACGCTTGTCAGCCGGTCGAAGCTGATGACGCCGTCCGGCTTGGGATAGTCGATCGGCCTGAACAGATCCTTGCGCTGGGTCGCTTCGCTGTCGCGATGATGGCCCATGGTGAACGGCAGCCCGATCCCCAATGTGCGCATCCACAGATCCATGCCGGAAAGCACCGTGCCATAATCGTTGCCGAACTTGGCGACGATAGGCTCGGCGTTGCGGACGAGCTTCAGTTCCTTGGCAATCCAGCTGTCGTTGAGATTGGCCTGATAGTCACTCACCTCATCCGCTTCGCGCCCGGCCGCGATGGCAGCCGCCACGGCCTCGGCCGCAAGCATACCCGACTTCATCGCGGTATGACTGCCCTTGATTCGTGGCACGTTGACGAAGCCTGCCGAACATCCGATCAGCGCGCCGCCCGGAAAGGCGAGCTTGGGGACGGATTGCCAGCCGCCCTCGTTGATCGCCCGCGCACCATAGGACACGCGCGTCCCGCCTTCGAGAATGGCCCGGATTTCGGGGTGCTGTTTCCACCGCTGGAATTCCTCGAACGGATAGACGTAAGGATTGGCGTAATCGAGGGCGACGACGAAGCCGAGCGACACCTGATTATTGGCCTGATGATAGAGGAAACCGCCGCCCCAGCTCTCGCTCTCGGTGAGCGGCCAGCCCTGGGTGTGGATGACGCGGCCCGGAACATGCTTGGCGGGGTCGATGTCCCACAGCTCCTTCATGCCGATGCCGTAGACCTGCGGTTCGCAATCCGCCTCGAGATCGAACCTGGCCTTGAGCTGCTTGGTAAGATGCCCGCGCGCGCCCTCTGCGAACAGCGTGTACTTCGCGGTCAGCTCCATGCCCGGCTGATAGTCCGGCTTGTGACTGCCATCGCGGGCCACGCCCATGTCGCCGGTCGCGACACCGCGCACCGATCCGTCCTCATTGTAGAGGATTTCCGCCGCCGGAAAGCCGGGGAAAATCTCCACGCCAAGATCCTCGGCCTTGCCCGCCAGCCAGCGGCAAAGATTGCCGAGACTGCCGGTATAGTTGCCATGGTTCGAAAAGAGCGGCGGCATCAGCATATGCGGCAAGCTGGTCTTGCCGGTGCGACTCATCAGCCAGTGCCAGTTGTCCGTAACCGGCGTTTCCGCCATCGGACAGCCATCATCCCGCCAGTCCGGCAGCAGCTCGTCCAGCGCCTTTGGATCGAACGTCGCGCCCGACAGAATATGCGCGCCGATTTCCGAACCCTTCTCGAGAATGCAGACCGCCAGATCGGGCGCGCTCTGCTTCAACCGGATCGCCGCCGCCAGGCCCGCCGGGCCTCCGCCGACGATCACCACGTCATAGGGCATCGTTTCCCGCTCGCTCATCATCGTCCTCCGTTGGCGCCGTTTCGTAGCAGGTCGCCGCGATTCCAAAACTGTTTATGCCTGCCGCCGATGTGCCATGCTTGACCCGGACGTCAACCTCGACTCTTAAAAGGCGATGCAAGATATGCCCGTGCAAAACGCGCTGGCCGGGGTGGAAGTTGCCCGCGCCCTGCTGAACTGGTGGACGCTTGCCGGCGTCGATTGCGCGATATCGGAGACGCCTGGCAATCGCCTCGCAGGTTCGCGACCACCCGCAACAGCCGACACTTTGACGGCACAGCGGCCGGCCATCAGCGACTCCGCCGCGGGGGCGGCCATGCCGGATGATCTTGACGCGTTCATCGTCTGGCTCGCTCGCTCTCCCCAGGGGCCGGAGCAAAGCATCAGGCCCGCCTATGACGCATCGGATCTCATCGTGCCGACGATCACCCAGGGCGGACGGCCACTGCTCGTTCTGGACGCGCCGAGCGACGAGGACGCGCGGGCCGGACAGTTGTTCTCCGGCGATGCAGGTCTGTTCGTCAGCGCGATCCTCGGGTCCATCGGGGTGGATAGCGCGTCCGCGTCCCTCGCGAGCCTCCTTCTGCTGAACCCCGGGACCGCCCCCCTTCCGGCATCCGCGCTCAGCGCCGCGACGGCAAGGCTGCGCCATCTGGTTGGCCTCGCGCAACCGAGCAGCGTCATATTGTTCGGCGATCGGACCAGCCGTGCGTGGGACGGGACAGACTCCGGCGCGGGGCGCGCGTCTTTACCCTTTGTTAACCATAGTGGCGCCACGGTGCCGGTTGTCCACGCCCCCGCCCTCCCCGTGCTGATGCGAAAAGGGGATCGCAAGGCTGCGCTGTGGCGGGACTTGCGCGCCCTTGGCGCCAGTCATTAAGGTCGGGACATGGGGGTGATGGTGCGACGACTGCTTCTGACGGCCATTGCGCTGAGCGTTGCCGCGGCGCCGCCGGTCGTCGCAGGCGAGCGAGCAAGCCTCTCGCGGCTGGCAACACCGGATATCGCGCCCTATCGGGATATCCTGGGCAAGATGGCGGTCAGCGACTGGACCGAGGCCAAAAGCCGGATAACGGCGCTGAGCGAACGCGATCCGATGCGCCCCTATCTGCTTGCCGAGCTCTATCTCGCCAAGGATAGTCCCCGCGTCGAGCTGTTCGATCTCCTCGACATTCTCGCCAAATCACCCCATCTGCCGCAAGCCGAGCAGCTTTCCCGCCTCGCGATGAAGCGCGGCGCCCAGAACCTTCCGGAGCGACCGCAGGTGCGCCGGTTGGCGTGGACGGGCGGATCGCCCCGGCGCGCCATCCTCAATTCGATCAAGGGCGACCCGATCGCCGACGCGCTGACGCCGCAGATCATCGCGATGATCAAGGCGGACAATCCCGCCGCTGGCGAAGCACTGCTGTCGGCGCAGGGCGTCGGCCTCTCATCCGAATGTCTGACCGAACTCAACCAGCGGCTCGCCTGGTCCTATTACATTACCAACGACGTGGTCAGCGCCCGGCGCCTTGCCGCCAGGGCCACCAGCGGCGGTCAGGGCGCGTTTCTGGCTCCCGCCTATTGGGTTAGCGGACTTGCCGCCTGGCGGGCACAGGACTGGCGCAGCGCCGCGACCGCCTTCGCCATGGTGGCCGCGCGGACAGATGATCCCGATCTGCGCGCCGCTGGCTACTTCTGGGCAGCGCGGTCCTACATGGCGGCAGGTGAGCCCCAGCAGGTGAGCGCCCTGCTCGCCGCGGCTGCACGGCAGGAAGACAGCTTCTACGGACTGCTGGCGCGCGAGACACTCGGCCTCGCGCCGCCGCGTGCACCCGCCGAGGGCGGTTTGACAGCCGCCGACGAAGGGCGACTGGCGGACCTGCCCAACGCCCGCATCGCCGCGACGCTCGCGGCGTTGGGGCGCCCATCGGATGCGGACGAGGTGCTCCGCCATCAGGCGTCCGCGGGCGATGCCCGCCAGTTCTCCGCGCTTGTCCACCTCGCAGGCGCATTGTCGCTGCCGCGCACGCAACTCTGGCTCGGTCAGCACACGCCAAACGGCGGGGCGCCAGCGAACGCTTTCACGCGCTATCCGGTGCCGAACTGGGCACCCCGCAGCGGCTGGCAAGTCGACAAGGCGCTTGTGCTGGCGCACACGCTGCAGGAGTCGGCATTCCGCAGCGATGCCGTGAGCCCGGCTGGCGCCCGGGGCCTCATGCAGGTGATGCCGGGCACCGCAAATTTGCTGGCGAGCGCCAGCGGAGAAAGCATTGGCGCCTCGGACCTGTCCGATCCCGCCGTCAACATGGACTATGGCCAGCGTTATCTCGAAAAGCTGAGCCGGAGCGGCGCGACCGGCGGCCTCCTGGCCAAGGTGATCGCGGCCTATAACGCGGGGCCGGGTGCGGTCGAGCGGTGGAAGGCGGAGGTTCGCGATCAGGGCGATCCGCTTCTGTTCATCGAATCGGTTCCCTATTACGAGACGCGCGCCTATGTGAACGTCGTGCTGCGCAATTACTGGATGTATCAGCTCAAGGAGCAGGGCGAGTCCCCGGCGCTGAAGGCGCTGGCCGAGGGACTGTGGTCGCGCTTTCCCGGAAAGAGCGGGATGCTTGCCGTGCGCATTGCGGATCGGAGCATCAATGCCGATTGATCACAGCCGCGTATTCCTGCCGGTCAACATTGCGTTGCTGACGGTGTCGGACACGCGAAACCTGGCTGACGACCGCTCCGGCGACACGCTTGCCGACCGCATCACGGCTGCTGGCCATCATCTTGCCGACCGCGCCATCGAGCGCGACGACCGCGAGGCGATTGTCGCGCGTCTCCACGGCTGGATCAGGCGCGACGATGTCGATTGCGTCATCACCACTGGCGGCACCGGCGTGACGGGCCGCGATGTGACGCCTGAGGCGCTGGAGCAGGTTCAGGACAAGGCCATTCCCGGCTTCGGAGAACTGTTCCGCTGGCTGAGCTTCCAGAGCATCGGTACGTCGACCATCCAGTCGCGCGCAGCGGCCTGCGTGGCCAAAGGCACCTATATCTTCGCCCTGCCTGGCTCGACGGGCGCGGTGAAGGACGGGTGGGATCATATCCTCGTCTATCAACTCGATAGCCGCCATGTGCCGTGCAATTTCGTGGAACTGATGCCACGCCTCATGGAACGCTGAGTCAGCCGCAGCCTTGCGCTTGGGTATCGTTTCGGGATAGAGGCGCCCGGCATTTCGGGCGGGGGCGGGCAGACGACGATGCGCAAGGGTATCATCCTGGCTGGCGGATCGGGCACCCGGCTTTACCCGATCACGCGGGGCGTCTCCAAGCAGTTGACGCCCGTATACGACAAGCCGATGATCTATTATCCGCTGTCGGTGCTGATGCTGAGCGGGATCAGGGACATACTGATCATCACGACCCCGGACGATCGCGCGCCGTTCGAGCGCCTGCTCGGCGACGGGCGGGAGATGGGAATCTCCCTCAGTTACGCTGTCCAGCCGGAACCGGGCGGCCTTGCCCAGGCCTATCTCATCGGCGCCGATTTCGTCGGCAATGCCCCCTCCGCGCTGATCCTGGGCGACAATCTCTTCTTCGGCCACGGCCTGTCCGACATGCTTGCAAGAGCGTCGGCACGGGAGGATGGCGCGACCGTGTTCGGTTACTATGTCGATAATCCGAGCGCTTATGGCGTGATTTCGTTCGACGCCGAAGGCCGGGCCAACGCGATCGAGGAAAAGCCCGTCGAGCCCAAGTCCCGCTACGCGGTCACGGGCCTCTATTTCTATGACGGGTCGGCGGTGGACTATGCGCGCGCGCTAACGCCATCCCCGCGCGGCGAGCTGGAGATCACCGATCTCAATCGCTGCTATCTCGAGGCGGGATCGCTCAATGTCGAGCTGATGGGGCGCGGCTACGCCTGGCTTGACACCGGCACGCACGGATCGCTGCTCGACGCCGCCAATTTCGTGCGCATCACCGAGGAGCGGCAGGGCCTCAAGATATGCTGCCCGGAGGAGATTGCGTGGCGCATGGGCTTTATCGACGATGGCCAGCTCGAGCGGATCGCCGCGCCCCTCATCAAGTCCGGTTACGGCGCCTATCTCGTCGGCCTGCTGCGACGCGAAGCAACATGGAACTGATCCCGACAGCGATCGAGGGCGTCGTCCTGCTCCAGCCGAAGGTCCATGGCGACGATCGCGGCTTTTTCCTTGAAAGTTGGAACCGGCGCACGTTCTCGGCGCTCGGCCTCGATCTCGATTTCGTGCAGGACAATCACAGCCGCTCGGCCAAGGGCGTGCTGCGCGGATTGCACTATCAGATGCCCAATCCGCAGGGCAAGCTTGTGCGCGTGACGGCCGGTCGCGCCTATGATGTGGCCGTCGACATCCGCGCGGGCTCGCCGACTTTCGGTCAATGGGTGGGTGTGGAGCTGTCGGCAGTGAACCGGACGCTTTTCTATCTGCCGCCGGGCGTGGCGCACGGGTTCCTGAGCCTCGAGGACGGCACCGACTTCCTTTACAAGTGCACCGCTTTCTATGCGCCCGCCGATGAACATTGCATCCTCTGGAACGATCCAGCCATCGGGATAGACTGGCCGCTGGCCGGGATCGTCCCACAACTTTCGGCGCGGGATCAGGCTGGCGTGCGGCTGAAGGATGCCGAGGTTTTCGCGTGAAGATCCTGCTGACCGGGGCGGAGGGCCAGCTTGGCCGGGCGATGTCGGCGTGCGGCCCGGGATGGGCGCTGATAACGCCGATGGGACGCGCCCAACTCGATGTTGGTGACGAGGCGGCGGTGACGAGAGCCGTCGATGCGCTGCGACCTCACGCAATCGTCAACTGCGCGGCCTACACCGCCGTCGACAGAGCCGAAAGCGAACCGCAGACCGCCCACCGCATCAATCGCGACGGCCCCGCGCATCTGGCGGCAGCGGCAAGCGCAGCGGGGGCAAGGCTCATCCACATCTCGACCGATTTCGTATTCGACGGTACGGCCTCCAGCCCCTATCGCCCGGACGCGCCAACCTGTCCGCTAGGCGTCTACGGCACCTCGAAGCGCGCCGGCGAGGAGGTCCTCGGCCCCGACGCGCTGATTGTCCGCGCTGCCTGGCTCTATGGCGACACGGGCGCCAATTTCGTTCGAACGATGCTGCGGCTTATGGCCGAGCGCGACGAACTGCGGGTGGTTGCCGATCAGGTCGGCACGCCCACCTATGCCGCCTCGCTCGCTGCGGCGCTTTGGGGACTGCTGGAGACAGGCGCAACCGGCACACTTCACTACACCGACAGCGGGGTGGCAAGCTGGTACGATTTCGCCGTTGCCATCCAGGAGGAGGCGCTCGCGCTGGGGCTGCTGCGCCGGGCGGTGCCGGTCGTGCCCATTGCCACCGCCGACTATCCCACGCCCGCGCGGCGCCCCGCCTACAGCGTCCTCGACAAGAGCGCGACGCTCGCGCTGATCGGCACCAGGCCGTCACACTGGCGGGCCAATCTCAGGCTGATGCTCCAGTCGGTCGCGCGCAATGGCTGAACTGCTTGTTACCGGCGGCGCGGGCTTCATCGGCGCGAACTTCTGCCACTACTGGCGCGCTCACCATCCATGCGACAGCATCCTGGTGCTCGACAAGCTGACTTACGCGGGCAATGCCGCGAGCCTCGCAGGTCTCGACGGGGTCGAGCTTGTGATCGGCGATATCTGCGACACGGCGCTTGTCGAGCGCCTGTTGCGGGAGCGTCGCATCGCCACGCTGGTCCATTTCGCGGCGGAAAGTCATGTGGACCGCTCGATCAGCGGCCCGGATGCGTTCGTCATAACGAACGTGCTCGGCACGCTCAGCCTGCTGAAGGCGGCGAAATCGGTCTGGCTGGATGGCGGTAGCGGTCAACCCCACCGGTTCCACCATATCTCCACGGACGAAGTTTATGGCTCGCTCGGACCGGGCGATCCGGCGTTTCACGAGGGCACAGCCTATGCCCCCAATTCGCCCTATTCCGCGTCCAAGGCGGGTTCGGACCACCTTGTCCGCGCCTACCATCACACCTACGGCCTTGCCGTCACGACCAGCAATTGTTCGAACAACTACGGGCCATTCCAGTTTCCGGAAAAGCTCATCCCGCTGTTCCTGCTGAACTGCCTGCATGGCCGCCCCCTGCCGATCTACGGCGACGGGATGAATGTGCGGGACTGGCTCCATGTCGAGGATCATGTGCGGGGGATCGAGCTGATTCTGGAGCGCGGTCTGGCCGGTGAAACCTATAATATCGGCGGCGGCGCCGAACTGCCCAATCTGGCGGTGATCGAGAATATCTGCGCCACGGTGGATGCGGCTTTCGCGGCCGATCCGGCGCTGGCGCGGCGCTTTCCTGATGCGCCGCCAGCGGCCGGGCTGCCCTGCGCCGCTCTCAAGACCTTTGTGACGGACCGGCCGGGCCATGACCGGCGCTATGCCATCGACGCGACCAGGATCAGCGCCAATCTAGGCTATGCGCCGCGCCGTGCGTTCACGGAGGGATTTGCCGAAACCCTTGACTGGTATCTGGCCAATGAATCGTGGTGGCGCCCGTTGCTCGCTGAACGGAGATGCTAAAACGTCGTAGCGGTGCAATTGATGTTTAACGGGCCTAGGCTTATGCCGCATCGCACAATATAGCTGTTGGCACTTTGCCACGGAGACGGGGGACCGATTTCGATGAAGATTGTCATGATTGGCTCGGGTTATGTGGGGCTCGTATCGGGTGCTTGCTTCGCGGATTTCGGCCATGATGTAATCTGCGTCGACAAGGACGAGAGCAAGATCGCGGCGCTGCTCGCAGGCCGCATACCGATCTTTGAGCCTGGTCTCGATCATCTCGTGTCCAGCAATGCGGCAGCGGGCCGCCTGTCCTTCACCACCGATGTCGCAGGCAGTGTTGCGGGCGCCGATGCAGTGTTCATCGCGGTCGGCACGCCCTCGCGCCGGGGCGACGGCCATGCGGACCTCTCCTATGTCTATGCCGCATCGGAGGAGATTGCCCGCGCGCTCACCGGATTCACCGTCATCGTCGACAAGTCGACCGTGCCGGTCGGTACCGGCGACGAAGTCGAGCGGATCATCCGGAACACCAACCCCGATGCAGACTTCGCGGTCGTCTCCAATCCCGAATTCCTGCGTGAAGGCGCTGCCATCGACGACTTCAAGCGGCCCGACCGCATTGTCATCGGCAGCGACGATGCCCGCGCGCTTGAGGTCATGCGTCAGGTTTACCGCCCGCTCCACCTCAACAAGTCGCCAATCGTGGAGATGAGCCGCCGGGGTGCGGAACTCACGAAATATGCCGCGAACGCCTTTCTCGCGGTCAAGATCACCTTCATCAACGAGATTGCCGACCTGTGCGAGAAGGTGGGTGCCGACGTGCAGGAGGTTGCGCGCGGCATCGGGCTCGACAACCGCATCGGCGCGAAATTCCTCCACGCAGGGCCGGGCTATGGCGGCTCCTGCTTCCCCAAGGATACGCTCGCGTTGCTGAAAACCAGCCAGGATTATGACGCGCCGCAGCGCATCGTCGAGGCCTGCGTTGCGGTCAACGATCACCGCAAGCGCGCAATGGGGCGCAAGGTCATTCAGGCCATGGGCGGCGATGTGCGCGGCAAGACGATCGCGGTGCTGGGCCTGACGTTCAAGCCGAACACCGACGACATGCGCGATTCGCCCGCCATCGCGGTCGTGCAGACGCTGGAAGACGCGGGGGCCACAGTGCGCGGTTACGATCCGGAGGGCATGGAGCAGGCCAGGCCGATCCTTCCCGGCATCATCTATTGCACCAGCGCCTATGAGACGATGGAGGGCGCCGACGCGCTCGTCATCGTGACCGAATGGGACGCATTCCGCGCGCTCGACCTCGGCCGGGTGAAATCACTCCTCAAGGCGCCCATCCTTGTTGACCTGCGCAACATCTATCCGCGCGACCTCGTCGAAGAGGCCGGCTTCAGCTACACGGCGGTCGGCCGGTAATGAGCGCGGGGCCAGTCCTCGTCACCGGCGCGGCCGGCTTCATCGGGCATGCGACGGCGCATCGCCTGCTCGAGCGCGGCGAAACGGTCATCGGCATCGACAATGTCAACGACTATTACGATCCCGCTCTGAAGGAGGCACGGCTATCCACCTTCAACGGCCGAAAGGAATTCACCTTTCACCGCATGGATGTGGCTGACAGCGAGGGCGTGGGCGCGCTTGTCCGCGACAACGGCATCACCCGCATCGTCCACCTCGCCGCACAGGCGGGCGTGCGTTACAGCATCGACAGGCCTTTTACCTATCAGCACAGCAACCTTGCCGGGCACCTCTCGCTCCTCGAGGCCAGCCGCCATGCGCCGGACTTTGCGCATCTCGTCTATGCCTCTTCCAGTTCTGTCTATGGCGAGCGGCCAATGGGCGGCAACTCGGGCTTTTCCGAGGACGAGCGCGTCGACAAGCCGGTGTCGCTCTATGCCGCGACCAAGGCCGCGTGCGAGCTGATGAGCGAGGCCTATGCGGGGCTCTACGGCTTTCCGCAAACGGGCCTGCGCTTTTTTACCGTTTACGGTCCGTGGGGGCGACCCGACATGGCCTATTTCAAATTCACCAACAAGATCATGAAGGGTGAGCCGATCGAGGTCTATGGCGAGGGCAGGATGGCCCGCGACTTCACCTATATCGACGATATCGTGGACGGCATCCTCGGCGCGCTGGACAATGTGCCGGACCGCGGGACCAATCGCATCCTCAATATCGGCGACAGCCGCCCCGTCGGCCTCATGGCGATGATCGAGGCGCTGGAGGCCGCCATCGGCCGCAAGGCGGAAAAGATCATGCGCCCCATGCAGCCGGGCGACGTCACCGCCACGTACGCCGATGTCAGCAAGCTGAACGCAATTTGCGGCTATCACCCCAAAGTCATGCTCGAGGACGGCCTGAACCGCTTCGCGCAATGGTATCGCGACTTCTACGCCATTGCCGACTGACCCTTTTCCATTTCCACCCTTAGCCAACAGGAGCGATACCCCATGACGAAGATCCGCAAGGCCGTCTTTCCCGTCGCCGGCCTCGGCACCCGCTTTCTTCCCGCGACCAAGGCCGTCCCCAAGGAGATGCTGCCGGTCGTCGACCGCCCGCTGATCCAGTATGCCGTGGACGAGGCGCTGGAGGCCGGCATCGAAACGATGATCTTCGTGACAGGACGCGGCAAGATGGCAATCGAGGACCATTTCGATATCGCCTTCGAACTGGAGCGCACACAGGCAGACCGGGGCAAGTCGGTGGCGGCGCTCGCCGGCACCCGCCTTACCCCCGGCAATGCCGTATTCGTCCGACAGCAAGAGCCGCGCGGCCTCGGCCATGCGATCTGGTGCGCGCGCGACATCGTCGGCAACGAGCCGTTCGCGATCATCCTGCCCGATGAGCTGCTGATCGGTCGTTCAAAGGGCTGCATCGCCCAGATGGTCGACCAGTATCAGAAGGTCGGCGGCAATCTCGTCTGCGCCCTCGAAGTGCCGATGGACGAAACACCCAGCTATGGCGTCATTGATCCGGGCCTGCGCGACGGCGTGCTCACCGAGGTCAGGGGCCTTGTCGAGAAGCCGGCGCTGGGCACCGCGCCCTCCAATCTCATGCTGCCGGGCCGCTATATCCTCCAGCCCGAAGTGATGACCTACCTCGCCACGCAGGAAGCGGGCGCGGGCGGCGAGGTCCAGTTGACCGACTCGATGGCGAAGCTCATCGGCACCCAGCCCTTCCATGGCGTCACCTTCGACGGCGAGCGTTTCGACTGCGGATCGAAGCTTGGTTTTGCGCAGGCCAACTTCGCGCTTGCCTGTCGCGATACAGCAATGGGAGAAGACCTCCGGGCGTGGGCCAGGGCGATTGTCGCCTGACGCTTGAACGCCATGCAATTGACATGTTTCGCCTGCACGGCAAGAGAGCCGATGCAGACGGGCCAGTTGCACGGCGACACCCGGTCAAGGATTACGGGCGACCATGACAGTCAGACAGCAGTTTCGCACAAGCATCGTCGCCATCGCGGCGGTGATCTGCACGCAAGTTGGTACGGCCGAGGCCGAGACGCTCAAGGATGCGCTGGCCAAGGCCTATCAGTTTAACCCCACGCTGACGAGCGCGCGCGCCACCCAGCGCGCCCGCGACGAGGATGTAGCGATCGCCCGCGCGGCTGGCCGCCCCAATGCGCAGGTCAACGGCACCTATAACGAAAACATTCAGCAGCCGCGCACCAGCCTGGCCTTTGGGGGGCAGAAGCGCAACGCCTCCCTCCAGGCCTCGGCGCAGGCGCCGCTCATTTCCGGCGGAGCCGTGCGGAACAATGTCGCCGCGACGCGCCTGCGTTCGGCGGCGGGTCGCGAGGGACTGAGGGCGACGGAGGCGGACCTGTTCGCGCAGGTCGTCGCCGCCTATCTCGACGTGATCCGTGACAGTTCGATCGTCCAGCTGAATGAGCAGAACGTAACGTCGCTGTCGACCAACCTACGCGCGACCAACGACCGCTTTCAGGTGGGCGACGTGACTCGCACCGACGTTGCCCAGTCCGAATCGCGACTCGCGCTGGCGCAGGCAAGCCTCGAAAGCGCGCGCGCCCAGCTCATTGCTTCGAAGGAAAATTATACGGCGCTGGTCGGCGAGCCCCCGGTCGATCTTGAGCCGCCCACGCCTCTGCCCGGGCTTCCCGATTCGACCGAGACCGCGGTCGCGACGGCGCTAAACGACAATCCCGACATACTCGCGGCGCGCAAAGTCCGCGATGCCGCGCGTTACGACATCCGAGCCGCCAAAGGGGCGGTTTCGCCGCGCGTCTCGCTCTTCGCGGAGGGCAGCTATCTCAGCTATCTCGGATCGAACGCGAACAGTTCGCTGTCATCGTCCAATTCGGCCAATCTCACCAAGTCGGTGACGGTCGGCGCGCAGGTCGTCGTGCCGATCTATCAGGGTGGCCGTCCCTCCGCCGTTCAGCGGCAGGCGGTTGACCGCGAATCCAGCGCGATCGAGCAGGCGGTCGGGACCGAACGAAGCGTGATCGCGCAGGCGCGCGGTGCCTTTGCAAGCTGGCAGGCATCCCTGCGCAATATCGAATCGACCAAGAAAGCCGTCGATGCCGCCGAGTTGTCGCTCGAGGGCGTGAAAGCGGAGAACAGCGTCGGCACCCGCACCATCCTCGACATTCTGAACGCGGAGCAGGAAGCTCTGAACGCGCGGGTCCAGCTCGTCACAGCCAAGCGCAACGCCTATGTGGCGGCGTTCAATCTGCTGGCGTCCATCGGCCATGGCGAAGCGGCCGATCTGGGGATCGCGACGGGCGGCGGCTATGATCCGGTTGGGAACTATGACGAAGCCAATCGCAGCATCCTCGACTGGGACTTCAAGCCCAATGCGGAACCGATTGCGCCCTCAACAGCCAACACGCCCGCGCAGAACGCGACGCCGCTGCAGATCCCCGGATTTTAATGCGGATCGGCTCTCGGCCGGAGAACGGATCCTCGTTCTCCGGCACCCGGTGTCCTCTGATCAGTTGTCGCGGAACGCCCGCTCTATCTGGTCGCGCAGCGGCTTGGTGACGTAGGACAGCATCGTGCGGCTGCCGGTCTCCACAAAAACCTCGGCCGGCATGCCGGGGCGCAGCTTCACGTCGCTGTTGCGCGCGAGATCGTCGGCGTCCATTTCCACGCGGATCGGGTAGAAGCTCGCGCCCGACTCAGGGTCGGTCGTCCGGTCAGCGCCGACATAGTCGAGCTTGCCCTTGATTTCCGGCGTCGAGGTATTGTTGAGTGCACTGAGCCTGACCCGCGCCGGTTGGCCTGCCACCAGCTGATCGACATCGGCCGGGCTCACCGCGCCCTCGACCAGCAGCCGATCCTGGTCAGGCACGATCTCCATGATGATTTCAGCCGGGCGGATCACGCCGCCAATGGTCGAAAAGGCCAGCTTTGAGACGATGCCGTCATAGGGCGCCCGGATAACGGTTCGATCCTGCACATCCGAAGCCGAGACGCTGCGCACAGTCTGCTGGTTGAGCTGGGTGTTGATCTGGGCGATCTGATTGCCCGCCTCGGAGCGGCGCGTCTGCGCCATCTGGATCATCTGCTCTCGCGTTTCCGAAATATGGCCCTGTGCCCCGGCAATCTGGGCCTCAAGCGCGCCGATGCTGCCGGTGAGATCGGCCGCGGTGCGCTTAAGCTGATTGAGCCGATTCAGCGTCACGAGATTCTTGCCGTAAAGCGACTCGACCCCCTTCAGCTCCGGCTCGATCAGCGCCGCCTGCTTTTGGAGCGAGGCAATCTGGGCGCGATACCCGGCGATCTGTTCCTGATACTGACCGATCCGCGCCTCAAGCTGGGCTCTCAGGCCCGCCTGTTCCGACTGGCGGATCGCAAACATCTGGCGCTCATCGGCCATGGCCTTGATTGCTGTCGGATCGCTGCGCCGGGTCAGTTCGGCTGGAAAGCTGATGATGGACGCGCCGATCTGCTCAGCTTCCAGCCGTGCCTTCTGCGCCAGCATCTGATCCACCGAAAGCGTGGCATAGGTCGCATCGGTCTGCGCCACCATATTGTCCAGACGTATGAGCACCTGGCCCTTTCGGACATGGTCGCCATTCTTGACGAGGATCGCCGCAATCGTGCCGCCAGTGGGGTGGGTGATCCGCTTGACGTTGGATTCAACGCCGATCTGGCCAGACCCGATGACCGCGCCACCAATCGGGATGAGCGCGGCCGCGCCGCCGAAACCAAAAAAGAGGATGGCCATCAGGATGAGGGCATGGCGCAGCCGCCCCTCCATCTGCGCATCGGGATCATAGGGTTCCAGCTCCTCGACATGGGGCTGGAGAACGGCCGGAAGGGTCATCGACATAGCGGAATCCTCAGGAAGCGGCGGCGCTGGCGGGCGGCACCCCGCGTCCATCCACGGCGGCGGGGCCACCGCTGGCGATGGACACGGGCCGGGCCATGACCTTCTGCAAAACCTCGTCGCGCGGACCGAAGGCTTCACAGCGACCGTCGCGCATGAACATGACGAGATTGACCTGCGCCAGCGCGGCGGCGCGGTGGGCGATGACGACCACGATGCCGCTCCGGTCGCGCACCGATGCGATGGCGGCCTCCAGCGCCTTGTCGCCGTCAGCGTCGAGATTGCTGTTGGGCTCATCGAGCAGCACGAAAAAGGGATCCTTGTAGAGCGCGCGCGCCAGACCGATGCGCTGCTGTTGCCCGCCCGACAGATTGCCGCCGTCCTGCCCGACCGGCGTTTCATAGCCCTGCGGCAGTCCCACGATCATGTCGTGCACGCCAGCCGTCTTGGCGGCGTGGATGATCGCCTCGGAGCTAGCGTCGGTCTCGAAGCGCGAGATATTCTCGGCGACCGTGCCGTCCAGCAGTTCCACTGTCTGCGGAAGATAGCCGATGGATGCGCCGAGCACATCGTTGGGCCATTGTTCGATGGCGGCCCCGTCCATTCGCACCGTGCCGCGCACCGGTCGCCAGGCACCGACGAGCACCCGTGCCAGCGACGACTTGCCCGAGGCGCTCGGACCGATAATGGCAAGGCCGTCGCCGGCGTTGAGCGAGAAATCGACGCCCTGGACCGCGACGCGCTGGCTGCCCGGCGGTGCGATCACCAGGCCCTGCGCCTGCACCGAAGCGGCGGGTGCCGGCAGCACGGTCTGGATCTCTGGCTCTGCGGGCACCTTACCGAGCAGCTGGCAGAGCCGCTGCCAGCCGAGCCGGGCTGCGGCGAGGCTGCGGAAATTGGCGATGAGTGAATCGATCGGCGCGAGCGCGCGCGCCGCAATGGTGGAGGACGCAAAGATCACGCCACCAGACGCCTCGCCCTCGATCACGAGGATCGCGCCCACCGTCAGGATGAGCGACTGGAGCAGCATCCGCCCGATGCGGCTGAAACCACCCAGCACGCCGACCGACTTGGCGAGGCTGCGCTGCGCGGCAAGATAGCTGGCATTAATATGAAACCAGCGATCCATCATCCGTCCGCGCATGCCCATCGCCGTCAGCATTTCGATATGGCGCAGATTCGCCTCCGCATGGCCGTTGCGGTAGGCGCCGACGATGCTGAGCCGCGCGGTTGGCACCTTGGTCACCCGGTTCGTGACGAGAGTCAGACTGAACAGGATCGCCGCACCGATCAGCGCCGTGAGCCCCAGCGCCCAGTGGAGCAGCCACAATATCGCGATGAAGAACACCATCCACGGCAGATCGATCAGCGTCGCCGGGCCGGAACTGGCGAGGAAACTGCGAACGCTTTCAAGATCGCGCATCGGGCTGAGACCATCGCCACCGCCGCGGCCGCCCGCCAGCACCGTCTCCGTCATGGCGCTCTGCACCCGGCGCGACAGCGCGCGGTCAAAGCTGTTGGCGATATCGGCGAGGATATTGGTGCGCATATTGTCCATGACGCCCTGAAAGGCATAAACGAACAAAAGCAGACCGAGCAGACCAAAAAGGGTCGGGAGGCTGTGGCTCGGCAGCACCGAGTCGTAGACCATCATGAGATAAAGCGAGCCAGCCAGCACCAATATGTTGAGCAACGCGCTCAGCAGCGCGACGGTCACGAACCCCTTGCGGTAGCGGCTGACGAGCTTGCGAACCTCTTCCGGCATTTCGACGCTTGGCAAAAGTGCCACGATTACTGTCCTTCGCTTCCACGAGTGCGCCCTGGCCGAACGGGCAAGATTCCAAAGTCCAAGCCCTAGGCCCGGAATGTTACAATTTCATCCTGATTATCCTCAGCCAGTCACGGACTGACCGGATCCTGCGCCTCTTCGCTCGCGCCACCGGTCGCCTTGCGGACCAATAGCCGTTCGGGACGGCGCGCCTCGGCGATCTTGAATAGCGAATAGGTGTTGTCGATGAAATTGGAAACCGCGCTTGCGCCCTTGATGAGATCATCGACCGCCGGCGTTCGTTCCGCCTCGAATACGCGCACCGGACGGGTTGGGTCATGCGTCTCGAACCGCGCGTAGAACCACGGCTCGCCACGCTCCAGCTTCAGCGGCCGCGACAGGTCGTGCCATTCGAAGGCCCACATCAGCGGGCGCAGCCAGATGTGGATGGGCAGCCGCCCGCACTGGAGGATCCCCGGCCAGGGCGTCTTGTTGTAATGGACAAACGGAGGCAGCTGGTTCATCCAGACTGGCTCGTCGCTCAGGAAAATATAGGGCGTGATGATCTGGATGATCGGCTTATCCGGGTGACGCCACTCCCGCTCGGAGACGATCGCCATCATGTTGCTGAGATGCTTGCCGCGGATCGAGGACTTTTCCCCGTCGAGATTGACGAGCGCCGGCTTGCCTTCCGCATCGCGGCGAAAGCCGATGTTGAGGTCGATCGGACACTGTATCTCGAAGAGCTTTGCCTCCTGCTCGATGATCGAGGGGCAGTAGCTCGCCGATTTTGCGTGGCGCGGCGGGGGGTCACCGCGTTTCACCCGGCGGGGCGGAAACCAGATGAAGCGCGCCTTGTCGGAGTCGATCAGCCATCCGACATCGACGATCCGCGAATCGCTGGCCTTCGCCCACCCTGGGACGGACCAGCGCGCCTTGAGTTGCGTCCAGAGGTTCATCGAAGTTTCCCGCCCGTTCGCGCGATCTCCAATACTCGTCCGGCGTAAAAGGCAAGCACTAAAGCTCGCGAACCGGCACGCCGACTGATGCCTCGCATCGCGATGGCAGACGTCGGTGGGTCCACGTCTCCCGGCGGATCAGCCGCTCTGCGCGGCATCGACCGCGAACGGCCGGGTCTCGGCGACGGGGGGCTTGGGCTTGCGCACGAGGCGGTTGAGGAAACGCTGCACGGGACGCTCGAATATCTGGGCTGACAAGGCGGCGATGCCGAGGGAGACCGCGATTATGAACGCGACCGCCAGATAGCCCGCAACGTCACGCTCAACGATAGTGGGCAGGATCGTGTACAGCACCAGCTTGTGCACGAGATAGAGGCCGTAGGAGACCGACCCCACCCAGACGAACGGCGCAAGCCGCAACCAGCGGAACGGACCCCAGTTCCCGACGCAGGCGAGGAACACCAGGATCGGCACACCGGCGCTCACCGGATCAATGAAGACCGGGAGCAGCGGCACGCCCAGCTCGCGCCGCACGCCGGGAGGTGAGAACAGTGCCACAATGAGGATCAGCCAGCCGAACACGTCCGCTCCCCGGGATTCTCCGAACGCGGAAACCGCGCTGTAGTGCCGGCGGAACAGGAAACCGCACAGGGTGCCGATGAAGAAGAAGTGCAGCCAGTAGGGGACATAGGTCTGATCGGTCGTGACCTGCAGGATCAGCACCACGAGGATCAGCTGGAAAAGAAACAATCCGGCCCACCAATAGGGATTGCGGAAGCGCCCGGCCATGAACCAGATCACCGGAAACAAAGCATAATAATGGATCTCGACCGGGATCGTCCACATAACGTCGACCCCGTGCAGGAGCAGCAGGGTCAACGGCACCTGATCGGCGGGCACGTCGAAAAACCAGATCGGCGCGCCGTTGTTGCCGAACCAGATCGACAGTAGCGCCACGACGTAGAACAGCGGGATCACGCGGCTGGCGCGGTGCATGGCGTAACGTTTGACCTCGGCGCCGCTGAACGGCCGGTCCCCGTAGAGATAGGCCATCAGGAAGCCGCTCAGCAGGAAGAACAGATGGACGCCCATCTTGCCGAAGCCAAAGCCGAGGATGGCCGATCCGATCCCCTCGTTAGCGCAGTGGGAAACGACCACGACCAGCGCAGCGAGCCCCCGCGCACCATCAAGCGTCGGCAGCCGCTCCGGCGCGGCTGGATCGAGCGGGGCGTTCCACAGCTTGCCCGGCGTCGGCCAGCGCGTCTGCGAAGGTGCGTCAGTCAAGAGCCTGCCTCATATCTTGGCCGATCGGCGGTAGCTGTGCAACCTTGCGCAACCGACAGCAGCGGTGAGGCGGATGATAGCGTGTTGCGTCGCAACAGCCAATGTCTTCCATCCCGCCTTTCCACCCGACGGGCGGGAAGTCGGCTTCAGAACGGGACAGGAATTGGGGCGTGAGGGTCAATTGGTAAAGCTGTCTTTGCATCGCAGCAGAAGGAGCGCATAGACGGTCCCATGACGTTTGCCCTGTCGCACCGAGCCCAAGCCGCGCAGCCGGGGAGGTTGCCTCTGGAGGTCTTTCAGTGGGCCTATGTGGCCCTGGCGCTCTGGTTCATCACGGGTGCGTTCGGACAGATTCTATCCGCTCTGACGCCGTCAGCGGGCGCCTATGAGGACCGGCAGGCCGGCACGCCTGCGCTTCAGGCGGTTTCGCTCGCGCTGTATGCGCCAACCTTGCCGATGCTGCTCATATACAACAATGCCGCAGCGCGCACACTGACCCGCGCCTGGCCGCTGACGCTGCTCGTCCTGCTGTGCATCGTCTCGGTCGGCTGGTCGGTCGATCCGGCGACGTCTCTGCGCCGCGTGATCGCGATGACGCTCATGTTTGGCGTGGCCATCTATTGCGCGATCAGCTTCACGCAACGGCGCCTGCTCACGATCATCGCGGCCACCTCGGCCGTTATCATCGTCGTGTCGCTGCTGTCCATAGCGGTCCCACAGGTAGGCCTGGAGCGGATCGGTCCCTATGCTGGCCACGTGCGCGGGGTTTTCAACGAGAAGAATGCCTTCGGTCGGTTTGATGGACTGGCGCTGCTTCTCATCACTGCTTTCCTCATCGCGCGACCCCGTGTCCAATGGGTCAAGTTTGCATTGTGGGGAACGCTGGCGCTCGGCCTTGCACTTCTTTACGCTTCGAACGCCCGGACCCCGCTGATCGCCTATATCGCCTCGGTGGGCGTGATGTTCGCAACGAAATTCCTGCTCAGTCCCGAGCGGTGGCAGCGTCGCATCAAGGGCGACATCCGCGCCATGCTGGTCAGCGGTGCCGCGCTGCTGGTGCTCGTTGTGCTCCCGCTTCTCGCCGTGGCGATACTCACCCTGCTGGGGCGCGATTTCACCCTCACGGGCCGCCTCGGCCTATGGGAATATGCCACCAACATCGGCTGGCAAAGACCTTGGTTCGGCGCCGGGTTCAAGGCGTTCTGGACCGACGCGCTGACTTTCGACCTGCGCAGTCTTCACGAATATTGGTTCATCGAGGGCGCGCAATCGCGCAACCTCACGGCCAACGCGCACAACGGGTATCTCGACGTATGGCTGGAGCTGGGTTTCACTGGTCTCGCGCTGTTTCTCGCGTTTCTCGTCGATTTCATCCGCAAGGCGGTGCGACTGATCCGTACGTCGCAGGACCGGCTCTCGCTCTGGTACATCGGCCTGATCACTTTCATGCTCGTCTATTATCTCACCAACAGCGAGGTGCTCGATCACAGCGACATCGGCTGGTTCTCGCTGATGGCCGCCTATCTGAGCATGGCGGCGCGCGAAGCCTTCCCGCCGCAGCGCATGCTGGCCTCGCCTGGTGCGCCGATCCGCCACCGGCGTGCCCGCACCTGATCTCACCGCGGAGAACGGCATGACCATCTGCCCCAACGTCATCGTCGCCGGTGCCCAGAAGAGCGGCACCACGTCGCTCTGCGCCGCGCTCGAGCAGCATCCGGCCTGCGTGGTCTCCAACCCCAAGGAGCCCAACTTCTTCTCAGTCGCGCGCAACGAAGGCCGCCTGTCAGCACTCGCCGAGCATTTCCGCCACGCCAACGGCACGGAGACCGTCCGCGTCGACGGCACGACGACCTATATGGCCGATGCGCGTATCGCGCCCCGGATCCATGCGATGCTGGGCGGCGATCTCAAGATCATCTTCACGTTGCGCAGTCCGGCGAAGCGCGCCTGGTCAGGTTATCTCCACATGCTGAAACGGGGGCATGAACGGCGCAGCGCCGAAACCGTGTTCCTCGCCCTGCCCGACGTGGCGGAAGAGGCGGCGGCGGTCGAGCGGGCGCGTACCGAGGCTGCCGCGTCGGCGCGCCAAGTCGTGGTCGGGCCCTATCGCAAACAATATGACGATACGCTTTGGAACTTTCGCTATCTCGGCAACAGCCTGTTCCGCGAGCAGGTCGAGCCCTATGATCGGCTGTTCGGGCGGGAGCGTGTGCTGGTGCTGCTGTTCGAGGACCTGATCGCCGATTTCCGAGCAGAACGCGAGAAGCTCGCCGCCTTTCTCGGGATCGACGCCCACGCCCTGCCCGATGCACTGCCTAAGGAAAATGCGACGCGCATGCCCAACACGCGGACGCTGATGGGGCGCCTGGACGCGCAAGCGCGTCGCTTCAAGAATGGCAATTTCACCATCGTCCGCAAGGCCGAAGGCGAAGCGCCCGCCAAGGCGCCGGCCGAAATTGCCGCCAAACTCACGGCATTGACGGCGCCGGAGACCGCTTACTGGTCCGACAGGCTCGGCCGCGACCTCCGCGCCATCGGCTGGTAGCTCCTGCTCCTGCTCAGCCCTTGCCGAGGCCGAGCCACCGCGAGACGCCGAGCCGCACCGCCCCCCGTTGCACCGCGACCGGGATTATGATGCCGACGATCAGGCAGGCAAGCAGCACCACCTCGCCCGGCATGGTTGGAGCCACCTGTTGCAACGCCGCACGCATACCCCCGACCAGGAAGTAATGCAGGATATAGATGGCAAGCGATGCCGTCCCGAGCAGCGTCAGCAACCGATCGAGCCATCCCCCGGCCGCGATGCGGTCGCTTACGGCAAGGATCGCCAGCGTCCCCGCGAGCCCCGCCGGCGCAAGGGTCCAGGACAGATGGGAGAGGCCGAAATGCATCCCGGCCGCCGCCGAGCCGAGCAGCACAGCCAGAGCCGCCGGCCACCAGCGCAGCGCCGCGCGCCAGCGAACCGGACCGGCAAGACCCGCCACGAAGAAGACAAGGTTGCTCAGATACTGCGCGAACGGGCGCAGATCGTCGAGT
>CAZGVX010000001.1:0-139854 GCA_964529225.1 uncultured Sphingobium sp. | reverse complement strand
CCGCCCCCTATTTGGCGGCGCAAGCGGCGTTGACCGCCGCGTGATCGAAATAATAGGGCTTGATCTCCACCACCTTGCCGTCCTGGAAACGGAACATTTCGCAAAGTTCAGCGGGTTTGAGCGCCGGATCGGCGAACCGGATCGACAGGATGACCACGGCATAGTCGCCGCCGACGGTGGTCTGCACACGGTCAAGTGCCACGGCATCCATGAGGCTGAACGCCTTTGTGTAAAGCTCCCTAAGGGCACCGCGACCGCGATATACACCTGCCAGTGGAATTCCATCCGCCTCCGTGATGACGAGGTCGTCGCTGAGCATGGCTTCCGCCGTGGCCCAGTCACCGACCGCGGTCGCGGCATAAAGTTGGTCAACCAGCTGCTCGACCTGGCTCGCAGTCATCGTCATGGCATCTCTCCTTTGGGTTGCCGCCAATTTCCCTCAAGAGCGCCGCAAACGGACCTAGCGTATTGGCTAGCCCCGCTAGGCTCTCTCGCCACGGTAAGGGTCGTCCTATGGCACCGATCCTCAACGGCCCCGTGCGCCAGCTGGCCTATTTCTGTCCCGACGTGCGCGTAGCGGCGCTGGCCCACCACCGCCGCTTCGGCTCCGGCCCCTATTTCGTCGCGGACCATATCCCGCTGGCGCGCTCCACCCACAGGGGCGCCGCCCATATGTTCGATCACAGCGCCGCCTATGGCCAGTGGGGCGACGTGATGATCGAATTCGTTCAGCAGAATAACGACGGACCATCCGCAATGCGGGATCTTTTCCCCGAGGGCTCGGACCGCTGGGGCCTGCACCATGCGGCGTTGTGGGTCGATTGCGTCGATACCGCCGCCGCGCGGCTGGCGGAGGAAGGCTTTGCGCTTGCCCAGCGGTCGGAGATGAGGGACGGGTTCGTGTTCGCTTTCGTGGACGCCAGCCCCGCGCTCGGCCATATGCTCGAGCTCTACGCACCCGTTCCGGCGTTGACGCAATTCTACGAGATGGTCAGTGATGCCGCAAAGACGTATCGCGGCGGCGATGTTCTGACGACGATAGCAATGGGCTGAGGCAGACTGGTGAACGAAACCTGGCATCCGCTTCTGGCGGAGAGTGAATTCCCCGAAGACGGCAAGCTGGCGACAAAGGTGGCGGGCTGGTATGTGCTGGCCGCCCGGACCGAGGACGGCCTCGTCGCGGTGAACGACCGGTGCACGCATCAGGCCGCCCTCCTGTCGGGCGGACGAATCCGCCGGGGCGTCATCATGTGCCCGCTGCACGGCGCGCGCTTCGAACTGACAAGCGGACGCTGCCTGGGCGGCGCCTATCCTGATCTGCGCACCTTTCCGCTGCGGGTCACGGACAGCGGCATGATCGAGGTTGCGGTGCCCGATGAGCCGCCGGGCATGGCGGAGTTGCCGGTCACGATCTGACCTCGCCCTAGCACCAGTTGGTGCCGGCGCGTTGCCCGCTACTCTGCCGCCACCAGACAGATTCGGGAGATGATGCCATGCCCTTCACCGGCCCCGCCGAGGACCGCCTTGCGATCCGCGAGCTGCTCGAAACCTACGCCGATGCCGTGACCCGTTGCGACGCGGCCGACTGGGGCGCGACCTGGGCAGAGGATGCCGAATGGTCCCTGCCCGACTATCCGGAGATCGGCACGACCAAGGGCCGCGACGCCATCGTCGCGATGTGGACCGAAGCGATGAAGCACTATCCCGGCATCATGTTCGAGGCGTGGCCGGGGTCGATCGAGGTCGATGGCGATACGGCGACAATGCGCAGCTATACCTCCGAAGTTTACGATCAGAATGGTGTCACGATGCGGGACCGTGGCGTCTATGACGACACCTGCGTAAAGATCGAGGGGCGCTGGTATTTCAGCAGCAGGACGTTCCGCAACATCCACCGGCAACACGCGCCCAAGGGCATCTGAGCAGCCGGAGTTCGCGTGCCATGCCGATCATCCGCCACCATGCGCCGATCCAGTGCCTTGTAGCGGTGCGCGGCCACCCGTTCGACCGCACCGCCTTCGACGGGATATTTCAGGCGATGGACGGCATCGCCGCGACCATGGTCGATCAGCCGGCGGCGGCACGCCTGATGAACCCGGAGGGCATGCACGGGTTCGACGTGCTGGTGCTCTACGACATGCCTGGCCTCGATTTCGAGGCTGAGGGCGACGCCCCGGCCTTTCTCGATCCCGCCCCTGCCCTCATGGAAGGGTTCGAGGCGCTGCTGGCGAACGGCACCGGCATCGTCGCCCTGCATCACGCCCTGGCGGGCTGGCCCGCCTGGGGAGCCTATCACGAATGGCTTGGTGGCCAGTTCCTCTATCGTCCTGGCCGCGTGCGCGGAACCGACGTGCCCGACAGCGGCTATCGCCATGATGTGACGCATGAGGTGTCGGTGGTGGCGGACCATCCCGTGACGGCGGGCCTGCCGCCGCGCTTCACGCTGACCGACGAGCTGTATCTGGCACAGATCTTCGAGGCGGAGGTGACACCGCTGCTCCGATCGGGCGCGCCTTTCGTCGCCGAGCAATTCTGGTCAGCCGAGTTGGCCGTCAAGGGGCGTATGCACTGCCGGGACGGATGGCATCACCCACCCGGCAGCAACCTCATTGGCTGGGCGAGGCAGGTGCGTGAGAGCCGCCTCGTTTACCTTCAGCCGGGCGACGGCCCCGATACCTATGCCAACCCGCATTATCGCCGGCTGGTGGAAAACGCGATCCGCTGGACGGCGCGGGCTACTGGGTGATGAGCCCGCCGTCGACGACGAATTCCGACCCGGTGATATAGCGGCTTTCGTCCGACGCCAGGAACAGGTTCATGTTCGCGATGTCGACCGGATCGCCGAAATAGCCCATCGGGATCGCGTCGGAAAGCTGCTGGTAGATCGCCGGATTGTCCTCCAGCGCGACCTTCTGCATATTGGTCATGATCATGCCCGGATGGACGCTGTTGACGCGGATTCTTTCGCGCGCACACTCGAGCGCAACCGCCTTGGAGAACAGGCGCACACCGCCCTTGGCTGCGGCATAGGCCGCACAGCCCTGCACACCGATCATCCCCGCGACCGACGAGATGTTGATGATCGACCCGCCGTCTCCCACTTCGCGCATCAGCCTGACGGCACGCTGCGTGCCATAATGGACGCTGTGGAGATTGACATCGTTCTGCCTGATCCAGTCCGCATCGGAAAAATCGGCATAGGCACGCAGAATTGCGATACCGGCATTGTTGACGATCACGTCGAGCCGCCCGTGCGCGGCCTTCAGCGCCGAGAACACCGCGTCCCATTGCGCGGTATCGGTCACGTCATGCGCCATGGCGGTGGCGGCGCCGCCCTTGGCGCGAATATCGGCGGCAATCCGTTCGGCGCCAGCGCCGTCAAGGTCGGTGACGAGGAGCGTTGCGCCTTCCTCGGCGAAGCGAAAGGCGGTTGCGCTGCCAAGCCCCGGCACCGAAGCTGCGCCAGTCACCAGGGCAATTTTGCCGGACAGTCTTGCCATGTACTTTCCCTTCCAAAAAAGTGGGGACGCCCGCGATCAGGCGTCCCCTGCGAACCCATCGGGATCCGTTAGAGCTTGATGCCGATCGTCGCGCCATAGGTGCGCGGCTCGAGCGCCATGCCGAACGACCAGAGACCCGCGACGGTAAAGGCGTGCGTGGTCGTCTTTTCATTGGTGAGATTACGCCCGAATACGCGGAAATAGGCATCGGTATTGCCCAGCGTAAAGTCGACGGTGACACTTGCGTCCACCAGATCCTGCGTCGTGGTGCGAACGCGCGGATCGTTGCCGTTCACCGTCACCGCGGTAACCTCCCCGGCGCCGTTGGTCGTGGTGGTCAGAGAGGCGGCGGACAGCTGCTCGTCATACGGGCTGATATGCCGCCAGCCGACATTGGCGCTCACCTTGCCGAAACTGGTCGGGACCGAATAGTCCGCGCTCAGCGAGCTGGTGAACTTTGGCGCGTAGATGAGATTGTTCGCCGAATAGTCGAACGGGACCAGTCCGGCGCCGCAACTGTTGGTCGCGACCGCCCCGGCAGCGTAGGCGCCGCAGGTCACGAAATCGCGGAAGTGCGAGTCCATGTAGGCGCCCGAGGCCGTGATCCGCAATTGCGGCGTGACCCGGAACGTGCCGTCCACCTCGATGCCCTTGATGATCGCGCCGCCCGGCACGTTGCCGGTGATCGTCTGGTTGCCGGTCGGACCGCCGGGCACCGTCAGGTTCTGCTGCATGTTCTTGTAGTCGGACACATAGCCGGCGATGTTGACCTCCAGCCGGCGATCGGCGGTCGCAAGCTTGGCACCGATCTCATAGGAGTCGACGGTTTCCGGCTGGAACGGTGTGCTGGCCGTATCGGCGGTCGCCGCGCGCGGGCTGAACCCGCCCGAGCGATAGCCGCGTGACCAGCTCGCGTAGAACATCATGTTGTCGGTCGGGCGGTAGTCAATACCGGCCTTGGGCGAGAATTTGCTGAAATTGGCCTTGCCCGAACCCACGGGGACGAACTGGTTTGCTGTCACATCGGCGGGATCAATCAGATTGCCACCGGCGAAGGCATTGGACAGCTGCTTGTTGTCGTGGCTGAAGCGGCCACCGAAGGACACGCGCACCTTGTCGACAACCGCCCAGTTGAAATCTCCGAAGAAGGCATAGCTTTCGGTCTTGCCCTCGACATGCTGGGAGTTGGTGTCAAACAGCGTGGGCGGAGTGGTCGGATCAAAGCCGAACACGCGCGACCATTGTGTCAGATCATATTCGGAATGGAAGTAGTAGGCGCCCAAAACGTAGTCGAGCCCCTCGATCAAATCACCCGACGCACGCAGCTCCTGGCTCCACTGCGTGTAATGCTGACGACGATCAACATAATAAAGATCGGTCGATGAACCATCGAAATCCTGGGTCTGTTCCTCGCGGCTGTGGCGCCAGCCAGTGATCGACGTCAGCTTCACCGCACCAAGATCATAGTTCAACTGAAGCGTGGCGTCAGGAGCGTGATAGTGACTGGACGCCTCGTCCTGAAAAACGGTGTAAAGATCGGTCGTGGTGTTGCGGTTGCACTCATTCGCCGGCTCGAAGGCGCAGAACACCTCCGTGCTGTTCGCAATATTGCTCACGACAGGGTCAAAGCTCTGCACGACATTCTCGATCGTGAACTGCATCTCGAGGTCAGTGCCGACCGGCGTGAACAGGAAGCTGGCGCCATAGGTGTCGCCCTTGCTCCAGCCCGAGCTCACGTCGCGTGTCGCGTTGTGATAGAAACCATCGGTTTCATTGTGGAAATAGAACAGCTTGACGCCCCAGTTCTCGCCATCGCCATAGTTGGCGACCGCCTTGCCAGCCCACGTGTTCCACCGGCCATAGCTGAACTCCGCCTTGAGGCCGGGGTCTTTGGTTGGCTTGGTGCGCGTGATGCTGATGACGCCGCCGATCGTGTTGGCGCCAAAGAGGGTGCCCTGCGGGCCGCGCAGCACTTCGAGCTGCTCGATGTCGAATGCGTCCTGCAGCTGGCCGGTGTTGGTGCCGATCGTCACGCCGTCGACGACGACGCCGACGGTCGGCGTCTGCGACTTCTCGATGTCGGCATAGGTCAGGCCACGGATCGAGATGTTGGCCGCCTGCGCGCCCGAATTCTGCTGCGTGATGAGCAGGCCCGGCGCCGCGCCCTGCAGATCGCCGATGTTAACGGCCGCCTTGGCCTCCAGCATAGCCGTATTCACCGCAGTGATCGCGACCGGGGTCGACTGGAGCGTTTCCGAACGGCGACGAGCCGTCACGATGATCGCGCCGAAATCCTCAGCCGCGACCTGCTCCGTGCCTGACGAGACATCCTGCGCCCAGGCGGGCATGGCCCAGCCGGTCAAGGACGTGGAAAGAACACATGCGAGAGCCACCCGCGCACGAAACGTTGCCATAATACCTCCCCTAAAAGCGGACGTTCCCGCGATTTAAGTGCAACGATCATGAGCGAAGTCCTGCACGCGCCGAACTGCACTAAGTTACAGGTCGGTCACCGTTGCGCCAATATCGGGAGAAACTGTTGCACTCGGAGCACAGTTGTCTGTGCCAAGTCGAGCAAGACGGTAAAGCCAATGCATCCGACCCTATCAAAAAGGATAGCCTTTCGGCGCTCTGGTCATTGTCGCAGTTCCTCGCGCTGCTCACGATTTATAAATCATCTGTCGGGAGAGGTTATCGGACCAGATGCCGCAAAGCAGGCTTTGCAGCCTGGCCTTGTGCGTGGCCACTGCATGAGACTGGCCGACCCGATCCCCAGAAATCCCGCGCGCCGCGGCCGCGGGGTCTTCACTTGTGAGAGGGGCATCGAAATGAGCTACACAACAGACAAACGCCTTGCCGCCCGGTCGCGGCGCTTCCACGGCCTTAAGCTCTCGGCTCTGGCCGCAACTTGCCTGTGGGCCGGTCCAGCCTTGGCCGACGAAGCGCCCGCCGACACCGCAGACACCCCGGTCGGCATCGAGGAGATCACGGTGACCGCCCGCCAGCGCACGGAAGACGTGCAGAGCGTGCCCGTTGCGGTTTCAGCGATCAGCGGGGCCGCGCTTGAAAGCCGGTTCGTGCCCGATGTCCGGTCGGTCGCCAAATATATCCCCAACGTCCAGCTCGGCCAAGTGCAATATTCGGGTGCGACCCTGTCGGCCTCCATCCGCGGCATCAGCTTTGCCGATATCGAACGGTCTTTCGAGCCCGCTGTCGCCACGTCGATCGACGGCGTGTTCCTTGCGTCCAACACCGGCGCCCTTGTGGATCTGTTTGACGTGGAGTCGATTGAAGTGCTGCGCGGGCCTCAGGGCACGCTGTTCGGACGCAACACCGTTGGCGGCATCATAAATATCAAGCGCGCGCGGCCGACCGGCGAACTCGGCGCGAAATTTTCCGTCACGGCGGGTTCCTATGGTCGCAATGATTACAAGGGCATTTTCAACGCGCCGATCATCGCCAACGTGCTCGCCGCAAAGATCGGCATTTTCTCGATCAACAGCAACAGCTTCACCTATGACGCGACCACAGGCGACGCCGAGCCCGGCCTCGAGCGGCTCGACATTCAGGGAAGCCTGCTGTTCACGCCCAGCGAGTCTTTCGAGGCCCTCGTGACCTACGAGCATCTGCGCGACCGCTCACATTATCCGAACCCGGTCAATGAGTCTGTGCCGGGTGAGCTCGCCTGCGATGTCGGCCTCTGCTATTCCGCGCACAAGGACGAGTATGAATCGAGCGGCTTTCGCGCATCGTTCGGGGGCCGCCCCTTTTATGCCCCGCTCGATGCGGACAACGTGACGCTCAACATGAAATACAAGGGCGATAACTTCAATATTTCGTCGGTCACGGGCTACATGGAAAATCAGGACGCGCTCGATATCGACAACATCGGTGACGCAATTGCACCGAACACGCCCTTCTTTCACCCGGTCCGCTACCTGCATGGCAGCCAGTTCAGCCAGGAACTGCGGATAGACACCGAGTTTGACGGCATGTTCAACTTTGTTGCCGGCGTTTACTATTTCCAGTCGACCTATTCGCTTGACAGTCAGGACGTATATGTCGCGGACGCCAATCGCGATCCCGCCAACCGGGTGGACACCTTCAGCGCCGGCCAGAAGGTCAAGTCCTATGCGGCCTTCGCCGAAACCTACTGGAAGATCACGCCCACCACCCGGCTGACGGTCGGCGGGCGCTATACCCATGAGACCAAGGACTTTCACGTCGACAAGCCAGCGGTCACCGTCGCGGAGGGCGGCCCCTATTTCTGCCCTGATCCCACCTCCGCTTACGAGCCCTGCGCCAACCCGAGCCTTTCGTTCAGCCGTTTCACGCCGCGCGTGTCGATCGACCAGACCCTCGCCGAAGACATCATGGCCTATGTCTCGTGGTCGCGCGGCTTTCGCTCGGGCGGCTGGAACGGTCGCCCCGGCTCCACGCCCGACACCATCGGCCCCTATGACCCGGAGCAGGTGGACAGCTATGAACTGGGCCTGCGCACCAAGTTCTGGGACAACCGGGCAATCGTGAACGTCACGGTGTTCCAGACCGACTACAAGAACAAGCAGGAGGACCAGATCCGGTCCAACCCCGTGCTGCCGAGTTCGACGATCACCTTCGTCGAAAATGCCGGCAAGGCCCGGTTCAGGGGTGTCGAACTGGAAACGCAAATCCGTCCGATCCCGGAACTGCATCTGTTCGGTTCGGCCGGCTATCTCGAGGCGAAGTATCTGGAGTTCATCGACGGCAGCGGCAACGATGTCAGCGCGGACAAGCAGCTGCGTTACGCACCGGAGTGGAATGCCAGTTTCGGCGGTGATTACACGTTCGATCTGGGCAACGACAAACAGCTCGTCCTTGGATCGAATATCAAATTCGTCGACAAATATGTGACGGAGTCCAGCAAGGATCCGCAGGGTCTGGGTCGCGAGATCATTCCTGCACACACGTCCGTCGACGCCTCGATCACCTTCTCGGGCCGGATGGCCACGCTGAAGGAATACAAGATCTCGGCCTTCATCAACGACGCCTTCCATGGCGGCGGTCGCATCGTCCGGTCGAGCTATGCCGGCCCGTTCTGGTTCAGCGACCGTATCCCGAACCGCACCTGGGGCGTTGAACTGCAGCTCGAGTTCTGACGCTGAACGGCACCTGCCATATCCCTGCCCGCCCCGGTCATCCCGGGGCGGGCAGCCCTTTTTCCGCCTGACGCTGGCGCTGCTGGTGTTGTCAGAGGATATGGCGCAGATACAGGAATAGGAGCGCATGCCCATAAACCGATTCTGGCGGCTTGACGCTCACCCTGTCGGCAACGATTTTGCTGACTCGTTGAGCCTGTGCGAAGAGGACATGCCGCCGCTCGACCCTGGCGAGGTCCGGGTCAAGGCGGACTGGCTCTCCATGGACGCTGGCACGCGCATGTGGATGACCCCGCGCACCGACGGTTATCAGCCGCCGCTGCCTCTTGGATCGAAGATGGTCGGGCTGGCGCTGGGCCGCATCGTCGAAAGCCGCGATCCCCGGTTCGAAACCGGGACGCTCGTGCGAGGCTTCGGCCAATGGGCGGACTATTCGACGATGCTGCCCGACCTGTCAGGTCTAGCGGTCGTCGATGAAAGCGTCGCTGACGTCCGACAGCATTTCGGCGCGCTGGGGATGAACGGCTGGACGGCGCTGGTGGGCGTCGCGGAGGTGGGTGCGGTCAAGCCCGGCGAGTGGCTCGCCGTATCCGCAGCGGCCGGAGCGACCGGCAGCCTTGCATGCCAGATCGGCCGCAACCTCGGTGCCCGCGTCATCGGAATCGCGGGCGGACCGGAAAAGTGCGCCTATCTGCGCGACGCCCTCGGCGTCGAGATGGCCATCGACTATCGGGGCGAGGATGTCGCCGCGCGGCTGGCGACGATCGGCGGCGGCGTGAACGTCTATTTCGACAATGTCGGCGGACCGCTGCTCGATGCCATGCTGCCGAACATGGCGCACTATGGCCGGATCGCGATCTGCGGGCTCGTTGCGGGCTATGACAGTGGCCAGCCGATGCCCGGCCCCGCGCGGTTCGATCAGATCCTGATGCGGCGGCTGCGTGTGCAAGGCTTTTTCATTCCGGACTTTCTGGAACGTGGCCCGGAGCTGCAGCGGCAGCTCAAGGCGTGGCTTGACGAGGAGAAACTGACGATGCGGTTCGACGAAACGGCCGGGCTGGAAAATGTACTGACCGCCTATGCGCGGATGCTGCGCGGGGGCAATATCGGCAAGACCATTGTGCGGGTGCAGTCATGAGCGCACTGAACCGCCGCTTCCTGCTGGTCCGCCGCCCGATCGGCACGCCCGTCCCCGACGACTTCGCACTGGTGGACGACGCGGTTCCCGAACCCCCGGCGGGCGGTTTCGTGATCCGCAACCACTATGCCTCGCTCGATCCGGCGCAGCGCGGCTGGATGGACGATGCGCCCAGCTACATGCCGCCCATACCGCTCGGAGAACCCGTCCGCGCAACAACGGTGGGCGTGGTGCACAGCTCCGACAATCCCGATTTCCAGCCCGGCCAGTGGGTGCTCGGCCTCAACGCGCTGGAGGATTACTCGGTTGCCGTTCCCGGCGGCTTCACCAGCCCGATTGACATAGGCCTCGTCGACTCGCCGTCCCGCTATCTGTCGGCCATGGGCGCGGTCGGCCTCACCGCCTATTTTGGCCTGCTGGAGGTCGGCAGGCCGCAGCCTGGCGAGACGCTGCTCGTCTCCGGCGCGGCGGGCGCGGTCGGGTCGGTGGTCGGCCAGATTGGCAAGATCAAGGGCTGCCGCGTGATCGGCATCGCAGGCGGTGCGGAAAAATGCCGCAGGCTGGTCGCAGACTATGGTTTCGATGCGGCCATCGACTACAAGGGCAAGTCGCAGGCCGCATTGGCGGAGGAGATCCGGGCGGCGGCGCCGGGCGGCGCTGATGTCATCTTCGAAAATGTCGGCGGCGCGGTATTCGACGCGGAGCTGATGAACCTCGCCATGCGGGCGCGTATCATTCTGTGCGGTCTCATCAGCGAATATAATGCGCCCGAAAAACTGGGCGCGCGCAACCTGTGGCAGGTGCTGGTAAAGCGGGCGACGATGACGGGATTTCTCATCGCCGACTATGTTCCACGCTTTGCCGAAGGCGGCGCGGCGGTCGCCGGCTGGATCGCCGAGGGGCGCCTGCGCATCGACGAGGATGTGCAGGACGGGCTGGAAAACGCCTATCCGGCGTTCATGCGCCTTTTCTCCGGCGCGAACACGGGCAAACTCGTCCTCAGAATCGCATGATCATGGCCAGTGGGCGCCTGACCGGCAGACGCGCCATTGCCACGGGAGCGGCATCCGGCATCGGCGCCGCGGTGGCGGAACGCCTGCGGGCGGACGGCGCGCCACCTCGTCTCAGCCCTTCATGACGGGTCGGGGCGTCTGGCCGCTCTCATCGAGATAATAAGCGATCCACTTGTGGAAGAACTGATTGCCCGGTTCGTTGCGACCGAACAGCTGGTCCGTCATGGCGCCGGATTCGAGACCGTTCTGGACCTTGAGGCCAAGCCCATAGTCTTCTTCCTCCACGACGTCGAAGAAGAAGTCGCACATTTTGTCGAGCGTCTCCAAGGCTTCGTCGGTGTCCGGCTTGGTCGGGAAGATGTAATTCATCACCGTGACGTTCTGATCCGGCTTCGGTCCCGGAAAGAGCTGCGCGAGCTGGCCCATTTCCGGCGCGAGAAAGAAGCTGAAGTTCGGAAACAGCATGCGGATGAAGTCATAGCCGCGATTTTCCTGTAGGCCCCATTCTTCACGCGGCAAATCCAGCAGGCGCGCGATCGAGTTTTGCGGAAAGCCTAGCCGGATGTGCGGGCCGAAACCCTCGTAACTCGCCCGATTGGAGGGACTGCGCGTCGCGACGGTGTTGGTATGGGCAGCCTGAAAGTGATAGCCCTCCAGATAGCCGTCGTAAGCGACTTTCCAGTTCGCGCCGACCATCGTGCGCTGTTTGTGGAAATACCAGTTCTCCAGCTTTAGCGCGGCGAAATCCTCATACATGCCATCGAGCCACGCGACCGCATTGATAGCAAGGCCGGGCGTCAGGATGACAAAGATCATACCGGCCGCCTCGTCACAGGGCAGCTCCGTCAGATTCAGCGTCGCCTTGTCGACCGCCCCGAACGTGCCCGCTTCGGCGATACCGACCAGATGGCCGTCATTGGCGTATGTCCAGCCGTGATAGGGGCAGGAGAAGGCCGCGCAGTTGCCTCGACCCTTGTCGGTCAACTGCATCGCGCGATGCTTGCACACATTGAGGAAAGCGCGGGCCTTGCCATCCTTTGCCCGCGTGATGAGCACGGGCAGGCCCGACACGTCCATCGCCTTGTAGTCGTTGGGCTTGGGCAGCTCAATGGTCAGCGCCAGCATCAGCGGCAGGCGTCTGAAGATCAGGTCCATTTCGCGCTGCCAGCGGGCGGGGTCGAGATAGTCTGCGACTGGCACCCGCATCACGTCCGGCGCCTGATCCGTCGTTCGCGTTTCCACGAAATGCAGCATCCGTTCGGCGACGTCGCCATAGGTTCTGTAAAGGTCGGTCATGCGCGGGCATCCTCTGTCTGGAGGTAATGGTCGAGTGTCTGGTGGAAGTGGCGGATACGCACTTCCTGATAGTCCCCCAGTTCCACCCGTTGATTTTTGGAAAGCTTCAAGCCCTCGTGCGTCAGCTCCATGTTGCTCATGTCCTGATCGACGACCGCGCCGAGCACGCCAAGCTCCGGCGCGTCGGCCCAGTTCTCGGCCTCGCTCAGCATGTGGATCGGCACGCCAGCTGGACGCGGCTGGCCTTCCGGCACGCGCGCGAGGACGCGCACTTCCATCAGGCAATGGTCCTGATCCGGCCATGGCCGCCAGCGGTAAACAATGTTCGGCATAAAGCCGCCCCACGGTGCAAAATTGGGGAACACGTTATAAACCAGCGCGTCGAGCAGTTCCGCCTCGGACACCTGCGAGTAATCGCCGCCAAATGTCCGGCTGGACGTCTCGCGCATGGCGCGGCCAAGCGCCTGCCGCGCGGTCAGGCCCGCCCCGACCTTAATGTTATAACTATCCTTCTCGGGGTCATAATTGTCCGCAGAGCGCCCGTTATACTGGACGAACTCGTCGACGATCCATTGCTGTGGGAGGTCATGCCGCGTGACATGCGGCGACATTACCCCGAACGGGGTATAGTTCACGTTCACATGCTCGCCGAGCACATGATAGGCGGCATTGGCGTCGCCGGTAAACGGCATGAGCTGGGGATGGGTCACGTAAGCGTGATAGCTCTCCATGAACGCTTCCATGGTGATCTTCCAGTTGGCCTTCACCACCTTGCCGACCCAGGCGACCGTGACGCAGTCCTCGTGGCGCCAGCGCGTGAAAAAGGCCGGGAGCGGCGCGAGATAGTCCTCGATCGTCGGTCCCTCGGCATTATCCCGCACGAAGATGTAGCCACCCCAGCGGGCGACAGTCGCCTCCGGCAGGTTCAGCATTTCGTCGCTCAGATGGCCAAAGTCCCAACGGCAGGGAATGTTATTGATTGTCCCGTCACCGTTCCAGGAAAAGCCGTGAAACGGGCACACGAACTGCTCGGCGCTACCGCAATCGGTCTTCAGCTTGCGACCGCGATGCAGGCAGACATTGTGAAACGCCTTGATGGCGCCGTCGGCCTGACGCACGAGCAGATAGGATCGCCCCGCATTGTCATAGGTCACATAGTCGCCCGGTTCCGGCAAATCCTCCTCGCGCGCGGCGAATTGCCAGACGTTTGGCCACATCTTTTCGATCTCGGCGCGAAAGAACGCAGGATCGTAGTAGCGCCCAGCGTCGATTGGCGCGGAGCCCAGATAGCGGTATTGCTCCTTGGCCATGAAGGCGGGTGGGGCAATATCGTCGGTCGCCAAAATGTCTTCCCAGCCAGCGCCGGGGCAGCGCGCCACACGATGACGGATTGCCGGATCATGCTCGGCCACGTGAATCTCCCTCTCCTGTCCTGTCCTGTCTTCGCGCCAAAATCCGGCATCGCTGCCGGATTTTATTTGACCAGGATCAAGGAGAGAGGGAAAGGCCCCCTATGGTTTAGGCTAGGCGGTGTGAGAAATGACAGCGCACCGCGGCAACGCGGGGATCAGACCCGCTTGATCTCGTCCGTGTCATGGATTTCCATGATTTCGAAAACATTGCCGAACCAGTCCCGGCAATAGGTCGCGCTATAGCCGTGCTTGCGGCCGTCGGCATCGACGGTGATCGTCGAAAGATCGGGCGGCGTGTGCACCCGGATGCCCGCCTCGACCAGGCGCGCGTGACACGCGGCGATGTCATCCACCTGCAGCGCGAAATGGGTGTAGCCGAAGCGATTGACGCCCCGGTCCGGCTCCTGCGGATCGGAGCGCGGCTGATGAAATTCGAAAACCTCGATATGCGTATTGCCGAGGCGGCACATGAACTGATCGGCGGCGCTGTCCTTGAGGCCGACGACTGCGTCGATGAAGGGATTATCGCGCCAGCTCAGCGGCGCGACCTCCTCCACGCCGCCCAGCAGATCGACGAAAAAGGCCCGCGCCCTCGCGAGATCCGGCACGGAGATGCCGATATGATGAACGCCCTGAACACCGATACCCATGGCCGCGATCTCCCGGTCAGAACTGGACGCGCTTGGTGTAGCCCCCGTCGATGACAAGGTTGGTCCCCGTGGTGTAGGAGGACGCCGGGCTCGCCAAAAAGACAATGCCGCGCGCCACTTCGTCCGGCCCGCCCCAGCGCCCGAGCGCGAAACCGGCCTCTGTGGCGTGATAAAGCTCCGGCATGACGCCTTCAATAGCCTCCCAATTGCCGCCAGCGAACTTGATCGGGCCGGGCGAGACGCAATTGACGCGGATGCCTTTGGGGCCGAGCGCCTGGCTGAGCTGCCCGGCATAGACGATCAGCGCGCCCTTCAGCGCATTATAGCCCTGCGGGACGATGAACGTTTCCAGGCCCGCCGTCGACGCGGTGATGACCACCGATCCGCAATCCGACTTTTCAAGGTGCGTCTCCAGCACCTCGACGCCGATGACCGCGCCCATGATGTCGAAGTCGAGCGTCTTGTGCCAGTCGCCGGTCGCCCCCGCGCCCGATGTGGAGATCATCGGCACGAAGATGTCGCAGCCGCCGAGCTTTTCAGCCGCCGCGGCAAGCCACGCGCGATAGGCATCGTGCCCCGCTTCCATGTCGAACGGTTCACCGATCACAGTGCCGCCATGCGCCGCCATCACCGCTGCGGCCTCCGCAACCTGCGCCGCGTTGCGCGAGCAGAAGGCGATATCCGCACCTTCCGCCGCGAACAGCTCCGCCGTTGCGCGCCCGATTCCGCGGCTGCCCCCGGTCAGAATGACCTTCTTGCCCCTCAGCCCCAAATCCATGCATTCTCTCCCGGTTCGCGCAGCTCTGAGCCATGTGTGCCGCCCGGCCCCCTCACCAGCCACTGCCCTTTTGGACAGGAAATGCACGATGCTGGCCCGTGATAGCAAAAGCGTCAGACCACAAGGGGAGAGAATGATGGGCCGACTGGATGGCAAGCGCGCGATCATCATCGGCGCGTCGAGCCCCGGCAATATGGGGCAGTGCATCGCGCGCCGTTTTCTCGACGAGGGCGCGCAGGTGCTGGTGTCGGGCCGCAAGGCGGATGTCCTCGCCGACTATGCCGGGCAGAATGGCTGCACCTGGCACGCCTGCGACCTCACCGATCAGGCAAGCGTCGACGCCCTGGCCGATGCGGCGGCCGAACGGCTGGGCGGCATCGACATTGCCCTGAACGCAAGTGGCTGGGGTCTGCTCAAGCCCTTTCTCGACACGGATCATGACGATCTGGTCCAGATGACCGCGCTCCAGTTCATCGGCCCGTTCCACTTCTTTCAGGCGATGGTGCGCAAGATGGCGCGCTCGCGCGGCGGTCGCGGCGGGTCGCTGCTCACGATCAGTTCCGCAACGGCGACGATCATGCTGGAAGACCACGCGGCCTATATGGGCACGAAGGCGGGCATCGACCATGTCATCCGCTGTATCGCCAATGAGTTCGGCGCCGAGGGTATTCGCGCCAATTCGATCTCGCCGGGTCTCACCGACACGCCCATGACGGCGGACGCAAAGACGGTGCCCGGCCTGTTCGAGGCATTCCGGCCCGGATACCCGCTAGGCCGGTGGGGCACGGCCGAGGACATCGCCGCGGCGGCCGTCTTTCTTGCCAGCGACGAATGCTTCATGACCGGCGAAAATCTCCAGGTAAACGGGGGGCTGACGCTGCGCCGCAACCCCAGCAAGGCGGAAATCGCCGCAAGCGTCGCCCGGGCGAGCGAGACGGCATGATGGCTGGCGCGCTCTCGCTCCGCCTGATCCTGACCATCGGGATCGTCGTCATCACCCAGGTCGGCGCCGCATCCCTGCTGGTCAGGACCAATGGCTTTCGCGATCCGGTCTGGACCGCCGCCTGCCTCGGTATCTATGTGGTCTCCTTCTACTTTCTCGCCGATGCGATCCGGCGGGGCATGGCGCTGTCGCTGGTCATGCCGATCCTTGCGGCGCTGGTGCCGCTTGCCACGATCGTGGTGGCTGTCACGTTCCTTGGCGAGCAGGCGAGCTGGGCGCGCATCGGCGTGCTGAGCGCCGCCTGCGCGCTGATCGGGGTCGCCGCCGCCCTCTGACGTGGGGCGCGGCAATACGTGCTTCGGCCCCACTCAGGCCGAGAGCAGTTGCCTGATCCGGTCGCGCAGCATATCCTTTCGGACCTTGCCCGAGGCCGTGCGTGGAAACTCCGGGACGAATTCGAAGCGTTCCGGGATTTTCTGCCGGGCAAGACCGCTTGCCGCAACATGTGCCGCCAGCGTGCCCGCGTCGGGCGGATCGCCGCGCACGATGACAAAGGCGCACACGCCCTCGCCCAGCCGTTCGTGCGGCATGGCGACAACGGCCGCCTCGGCCACGCCGGGATGGAGATGGAGCACATCCTCTATCTCCTTGGCGGAGATATTCTCGCCGCCCCGGATGATGAGGTCTTTCTTGCGGCCCGTGATGGTCAGCGCCCCGTCCGTCGTCCGCACGCCGAGGTCGCCGGTACGGAAATAACCGTCGGACGTGATCGCCTCCGCCGTCTGCGCCGCGTCCGCATAGCCGATCATCATGCCCGGCCCACGCGCCAGTATCTCGCCCTCCTGCCCGTCCGGCACGTCGCGCTCGTCGCCGTCGACAATCCGCACGTCATAATCGACGATCTGGCCGTCGGTCGTTGCGGCCAGCCGCTCATCATCCGGCCAGCCGAAGGTGACGAGCGGCACCTCCGACGCGCCGAACACGCGAAAGGCGCGGCAATGGTCGAACGCGGCATTGGCGGACGGGATGAGGTCGGCAGGCACGGCCGCGCCCCCGCACGCAAAGAAGCGGAAAGCCGGCAGGCCATTGCCTGCCGCACGAGCGGCTGCCGCCAGCTCGACGAGAAAAGGCGTCGCCGCAACCGTGCCCACGAGGCTGTGGCGGTCGATCAGCGCCAGCGCGCTCGCCGCGTCCCAACTTTCCATCAATACCGAGAAGACCCGGCAGATGATCGGCGCCTCCAGGCCATTGGCATAGCCGGAGATGTGCGTGACTGGCGATGGCATCAGCGTCCCCTCGCCCGGGGCCAGCCGCCAGTGCCGCGCGCTCTCGCTCAGGATGCGCTGGATCGTGACATGGCTGTGCAGGACGCCCTTGGGCCGACCCGTGGTGCCGGAGGTGTAGAGAACCATCTTGACGCCAAGCGGATCGACGTTGGGCCGGCTGAACACCCTGCCCCTGCCCTCCGCGATCAGCGCCGCAAAATCGTCTTCCCCTGCGCCGCGCACGGTGAAGACATGAGCAAGCTGGGGCAGATCCCTGCGGATGCGGGCTGCCATCCCCGCGAAATCATAGTTGCGGAAGCGCGCCGCGACAAACAGGGCGCGCGCGCCGCAATCGCGCAGCATCAGCGTCACCTCGTGATCGCGGTATATCGGGACGATCGGGTTGACGACGAGGCCCGCCATCGCGGCGGCCAGGTTCACGACCGCAGCCTCATGCCAGTTCGGCATCTGGAAGCCGACGACGTCGCCGGGGCGAAGGCCGCGTGCGTGAAGCGCCGCCGCCAGAGCTTCGGCATCGGCAACCAGATCACCCCGCGTCATCCGCGTCGATCCGTCCAGATAGAGCGTCACATCCGGCTCCTGGCTGGCGAGCATGATCGCCTGATCGGCAATTGTGCGCTCGTCCCACAGGCCCGCTTGCGCGAAGCCGCGCTGGTGCGGCGCGGGCGTCTCCAGCCAGTCCCAGGGTGCCATAGACCTCTCCATTCCGCCGTTCTGGTCCGCGCGCCCGCCCAGGCCAATTGGCCAAAATGCGAGGCCACCTATCCTCTGTGGCAGCTTGCCGCCCGCAAGCCCTTGTGACCAGATGCGATGCAAAGTTCAGAGGAGAGTGCCGTGGACCGGGTTGAACAGATTGGCAATGCAGCCGAGGTGATGCTCGACTATGTCGAGAATAATCGCACGTTCGCCGGCAAGGGGACGATGACCGTTCCCACCGAAAGCTACACCGACAAGGACCAGTGGCGCGCCGAGATAGAGCTTGTGTTCAAGCGCGTGCCACTGATGCTCGCCTTCACCGCCGAAATGCCAAATCCGGGCGACTACAAGGCGATGGACGCAGTCGGGCTGCCGGTGCTCATCACCCGCGACAAGGCGGGCAAGGTGCGCGCCTTCCTCAACGTGTGCTCCCACCGCGCCGCACCGGTTGCGAGCGAAGGCCATGGGAACTGTCCCCGGTTTACCTGCAAATATCATGGCTGGACCTATGGCGCGGACGGCAAGCTGATCGGCATCGCCGAAGCGAGCAGTTTCGGCGAGGTCGACAAGGCCGGTTACGGCCTCGCGCAACTGCCGTGCGAGGAGCGGGCGGGCATGATCTTCGTCTGCCTGACCCCCAATGCGCCGATGGATCTGGACGATTATTTCCAGGGCTTTCTGGAGGATTTCGAGGCGCTCGACTTCGCCAACTGGAGCTATCTCGGCGCGCGCGTGATCGAAGGCGCGAACTGGAAGATCGCGTTTGACGGCTATCTGGAGGGCTATCATTTCGCCTCGCTCCATCCCGAGACGATCGCACCGCGCACACCGTCCAACCGGATGCACTTCGAAGGGTTCGGCCCAAATTTCCGCATCGGCTTCCCCCAGCGCCGGATCGCCGAGGCGCTTCGCCCGCTGCCGCGCGGCGAATGGGGCGCGCAGGAAAATAACGGCTATGATTTCGTCCGCATCTTCTTCCCCAACGTGTCGACGTTCATCGCGCCCGAAATCACCCAGATCGCCCAACTGTTTCCCGGGCCAACGCCGGGGACCAACCGCACCGTCCTGAACTACCTCCGCCGCGAACCGATCCGCGACGAGGAGGACAAGGCCAAGGTGGAGGCGATGATCACATTCTTCCGCGACGTGACCTATGAGGAGGACTATCTCATCGGCCTCGAAGTGCAGAAGGGCCTTGAAAGCGGCGCCCATGACGAGGTGACTTTCGGCCGCAACGAGCGCGGCAACCAGTATTTTCACGAGTGGCTGAACTGGTATCTGGAGGACGACCCCTCGGCGCCCAAGCCGTTCCTCTGAGGGCTGGGCAATGAACGCACTATCGCTCGCATCCGGCGTCGTGCCCGAATTTGGCCCGGTCGAGACGGTTCGCGCCGCAGCGGCGGGCGGGTTCGACGCTGTCGGCCTGTGGATCGAGCCTGGCAGCTGGTCAGCGCCGATGCTGCGGGAGGTGCGCGCCGCGCTCGCGGACACCGGCCTCCCGGTTCTGGATGTCGAGGTCGCCTGGCTACGCCCGGACAATGCGCTCGACGATCATCGGCGCATGATCGACATCGGCGCCCAGCTCGGCGCGGCCAATGCCCTGTGCGTCTCCTCCCACATCGACGCGGCCACCACCATCGCCGAACTGTCGGCGCTGTGCCGCCATGCGGAAGGCTGCGGCATGAGGATCGCGCTGGAATTCGGCGTCTTCACCGAGGTCAAGGATCTCGACGCCGCGCTCGCGATCCTCGATGCGGTTGGCCATCCGCTGCGCGCCCTGCTCGTCGACCCCATCCATGTCGACCGCTCGGGCAGCAGCATCCACGCGATCGCAGACGTCGACCCCACGCTCCTGCCCTATGCGCAGTTCTGCGACGCACCCGCCGAACGCCCCGACCCGAGCGACTTCGGCGCCGTCATCATCGACGCCGTCGACCTTCGCGAGCAGTGCGGCGCGGGCGCCCTGCCGCTCGCCTCCCTCTATCGCGCCCTGCCTGCGGGCATTCCGCTCAGCATAGAGCTGCGCTCGAAGGCGCTGCGCGAAGGCTATCCCGATCCCTGCGAACGTGCCCGCGTGACCGCCGAGGCGACACGGCGCTGGATGGAGACGCTGGCATGACCATCACGCTCGTCACACTGCTCAAGCGACGGTCCGGCATGAGCAAGGCCGACTTCATAAGCTATTACGAAACGCATCATCGCCGGATCGGCGAGGAGGTCCTTGGCGGTTACGCGACGCGCTACATCCGGCGCTTCCTCCATCCCACCGACGGCTTCGACCGCGACATCGACTATGACGTGGTGATGGAGATCGACTTCCCCGATCAGGCGCGGATGGACGCCTGCTTCGCCGCCATTGCCGAGCCGACCACCATGGCCCGGATCGTCGCCGACGAGGAGCAGCTTTTCGACCGCGCGCGCAACCGCACCTTCACCGTTGAGGCCCACGCCTCATCGTTGCCGCCGCCCGTCTGACGCTTGGAGCGGTTTCCGAGCAATCCGGAAACCGCTCTATCCCTCGAAGCGGGCGTGGACGATGCGATATTCGCGCCGGGTGAACAGCCAGCGCCCGTCGATCCGGCGCAGTTCATCGTCATAGCGGCCATTGTTGTAGACGCGCTTGCCGGATGCGGGATCGTCGTAAATCTCGATGGTATAGGCAACCGCGCTGGCTGAGTCCCCCGTTACCTCGATGGCGCCCGGCTGCATGAAGTAAATCATCGGCCTCGTCATATTGTCGAGGCCGTAATGCTGCATTGATTGGGTCCATGCGGCCACGATCGCCGCTTTGCCGTCGTAACCGCCGAGGTCGGGATATTCCGGCAGCGCCCAATAGGCATCCTCCGCCCAGATCGCGCCCCAAATGTCCGCATCGCGCATCATGACGCCGTGCGCGTGCGTGTCCATGAGCTCCCGGATCGCGACGCGATCCTCGATGGGTCCCGTAAATGCCATGATCAATCGGCCTTTCTTACCAGGGGTGCGGCTCGCCATTCCACTTGTAGAAGTCGCCGGACCGTTCGAGTGTCCATTCGGCTGCGAGCTTTCTTATGCTGCTTGCACTGTCTTCCGGCGTGATGTCGGCACCAGCGCCGCCCATGTCGGTCTGCACCCAGCCGGGGTGGACCAGCCCGACGACGATACCGCGCTCCCTGAGGTCGATCGCGACCGACCGCATCATCCGGTTGAGCCCCGCCTTGGCCGCGCCATAGGCGTAATAGCCGCCATAGGGCCAGGTGGAGGCGGCGAGCTGGCTGGAGAAATTGATGACCTTCGACCCGGCGCCGAGCCGGGGCAGAAATGCCTGAAGCACACGCAGCGGCCCCATCACCATTATATTGAAGGCGTCGGCCCAGCCCTCCCAGTCCGCGCCCTCAAGCTCGTTGGCGACCGGGCCGGTGACGCCCGCAACATTATAGAGAATGTCGACCGGTCCATCGCCGGTCGACGCGGCGCCGGATCGCACCGAGGCATCGTCGGCAACGTCCATGGCGTGAACCGTCAGACGCCCATCGGAACCGGCGGACAGCGCGTTGACCGCATCGGCGCCAGCCGGATCGCGCGCCAACGCGAACACACGGTCGCCCGCCGCCAGATGCTGCCGCGCCAGTTCGAGGCCGATGCCCCGCCCTGCTCCTGTAATCGCTACCGTCGCCATCAGGGCTTCCTTCCTTCGAGCCAGTCGTTGAGCACTTCATGAAAAAACCGCACGCGCGTTTCCTGCGCGGGTAGATAGGCATCGGCGTAACCACGTGAATGCATCCCCGCCTGCATCCCTTCGGCCAGTTCCATATCCTGATAGACGATCTGACCCGCCAGTTCGGGTATGCCGCGACCGCCGTCGAAATCACGATGTTCGCAGGCCGCGACTTCCTTCAGCGGCCGCACGCCCGCCATGATCGATTCGACCTCTTTCTGCCCCTCGACCGGGAAGGCCATGCACCACAGATCGAAAAAGCATTTTTCAGGATCGTCCGGGTGCGGCTCCGAACGAAAGAAGATGAGGTTGTCCGGCAGGAAGCTGATCGTGACGTTGGGGAAGATGACGGTGTGGGGACTGTCGGTCAGCTCCTCGTCATTCATGTGCTCATAGTGGAGGTAGCCGCGCTCCTTCCACAGGCGGCGCTTGGCAGCCTTGAGATCGAGCCAGCCCTGCATCGCCATGTCTTCATAGGAGTCATAGCTGTCCGGGTCGATGTCCCACGCCCGGAGGATCATCTTGTAGGGATGCGGCAGATGGTCGGGCAGGCGATCCGACAGCGACGGGCGCATGGGCTGCACCGTCCGGCCATGACCGGCGGGCCACATCTCGTGACGCGCGGTATCGACATCCTGGTCGATCCATGGCGGCACCTGCGGATGCGCTGTGCGGGTATGATAGCTTTCGCTGAAATTGTCGGTGACGAACTTCCAGTTGGCGTTGAGCGCGATGCGATACCAGGCGACGCGGATTGCCGTATCCATCGGATAGTTGCGATAGACATCCGGCATGGGCGCGAGGAACTCGGCAAGGCTCGGCCCGTCCTCGGCCATTGTGTACCAGACAAAGCCGCCCCAGACGTCGCAACGCAGCTCCTTGAGGCTCAGCTTTCCGCACGGATCTCCCTGCGGAAAGTCTTCGCGGTCCTGTGCGTGGATGAGCACGCCATCAGGGCCATAGCGCCAGCCATGATAGGGGCAGGCGATACTGTCGGCGGACGAACTCTCGTTCACCATCCGCATGCCACGGTGACGGCAGCTGTTGTAGAAGGCGCGAACCGACCCGTCGGCCTGACGGATGCAGATCACCGATTCCTTCATGAAATTGTGAACGAGGTAATCGCCCTGATCCGGTATCTCCGCTGTTCGGCCGGCAACGTGCCATATCCGCGTCCACAGTCCATCCCACTCGCGCTGCGCGAACGCTGGCGAATAGTAACGTTCACCTGTGATGGCGTCGCCGCGCAAATTCGCGAAGTCGCGGCCGCTCATGGGCGGCGGCGGAACATGCTCCGTCATGATCCTCTCCTGATCGTTTGACGAGCACAGTCTTCAGGTTCCGCCCGGCAAAATCAAACTGGCACAAAGGCCAGAAAAACAGGCACCCTCACCTCTTTTAGTCGTTCTGAAGCAGGGATTCGACCGTTCGTATCACAATCTCGCGCAGGCGGTCGAGCCGGGCCTTGTCACCCAGGGTCGGCTCGATGATGAGCATGCCCATGTGCGTCGCGATGGTGAGATCGTTCGCGAGCCGAAACCCGTCCCAGCGCGCCTGCCACTCCGGGAAGGCGCGCGTCATCTCGGCGAACCAGACATCGTCGTAGCGCCGCGCCTGCGGCAGGAACTGCGCGGCCAGTTCCGCGTCGGTCCGCGCGGCCATGGCGAGTTCGACATAGGCTGCATACTCACGGCTGTGCACCGACTGCCAATGCAGCTCGCTGGCGATCTCCACCACATGCTTCTCGCCCGGCTGCTGGAGCGCATCGGCATAGTCATCGAGATAGCGGCGCATACGCTGATAAAAAATATGTTCTATCGCCGCGGCCACGAGGTCCATGCGGGTGGCGAAATGATGGTGCATCGCGCCGCGCGAAACGCCGCACCGCTCGGCGATCGCTGCCGCAGAGAGTTTCGCATAGCCCTGCTCGACAAGCTGGTCGATTGCCGTCTCGATCAGGCGCAGCCGGGTCTGAGCGCTTTTGCGCTGCTGCCACCGCTCCGGCGCTTCGGCATCATGGTCGGCGCGCAAGGCCGAAAGCGCCCGCCCCCTCATGGATTCAATCGTCATCGAATGCACATAGTCTTCACAGAGGTTGGCGACAGCCCGAGCCTAGCCAAAAGAGGAGCTACCCGGCAACTGCCACCGCAGCGATAAAACCGGCAGCGGCGCCGGTCTATCTGACAAGAGCGTGGCAGCACTGTGACGGGCGCATCTGGCGCGCTCGTGGGAGAGGGGACAAGGCATGATCTTTGGATTTCGGGATAGCTGCGCGTTGCTCGCGCTGACGATCGCCTTGTGCGGTCAGGTCCAAGCGCAGGAGGCGATGCCGGATGGTGGCATCGCCGACGTGATCGTGACCGCGCAGAAGCGTTCGGAGAACGTCCAGTCGGTGCCCATTTCCGTCACCGCGATCGGCGGCGACCAGATCGGCGCGCTCCAGGCTACATCGCTGCAATCGCTCCAGGGCAGCGTGCCAAATGTGCAGATCGACAATTTTGCCAACACACCGAACAATGCGGTGTTCACGATTCGCGGCATCGGCGTGATCGAGCCGGACCCCTATGCTGGCAACACCGTTTCCATCGTCGTCGACGGCGTGCCGCAATTCTTTTCGATGGGCGCGCTCCTCGACACCTATGACATCGACCGCGTTGAAATCCTGCGCGGTCCTCAGGGCACGCTGTTCGGTGCAAACACGACCGGCGGCGTCGTCAACGTCGTCAACAGACAGCCGACCGGCGAATTCGGCGGATATATCAAGGGCACGCTTGGTGAGTGGCACCGTGCAGACATCACCGGCGCGATCGAGGTTCCGCTGAAGGAGGGGCTCGCGTCATTTCGTGTAGCCGGCATCCATACCCAGCGCGACGGCTGGGTGACGAACACCTTCAACGGTCAGGACATGGGCCGCAAGAATATCAACGCAGGGCGCGTGCAACTCTTGCTGACGCCCGCAGCCGACCTCAAGGTAACACTTCAGGCGGAGTTTGTGGATGCGCGCAACGGCGCCCCGATCGTCGTCAACGGCGGGCTGCCCGGCGAGGCCAACTATGTTCCGGCAGGAACCTTCTACAACGGTGCCCGACTGCCCATGTATGTCAGCCCCTGCGCCACCGCGGGCAAACGCTGTGCGGCGCCGGAAGATTATCTCTCTGGCAACAATGAAGTGCCCGACATATCCAACATGGTGACCCGGTTCTTTACCGGCACCGTCGAGCTCAGGAATACCGCGCTCGGCGACATCACGTCGATCACCGGCTACAAGCATTTTCACCTGTTCGAATACACCGATCAGGATGGCACGGCCAAGACCAACAATGCCACTCGTCGCGAAACGCACGGCTGGCAGTTCAGTCAGGAACTGCGTTCGAGCTTCGAGCTGGGCGACACCATCTCCGGCGTCGCTGGCGTCTTCTACATGAAGACCAATTTCGATCACTATCAGATGTATCATCTGGACTTCGCTCTGCCCGGCCTTGACCAGTTCAACATGCAGGATCAGGAGACGGAGTCCGCGTCGGCGTTCCTTCAGACCTATGTCCGGGTGACCGATGCGCTGAAACTGTCGGGCGGCATCCGCTTCACGCATGACCGTATCGACGCGCGCTCCACCCTCGACACAGGCTTCAACGCGCCCGCACTGACCAACGCCAACTGGGCGGTGGTGCAGGCAGACCTCAACGGCAACCCTCGCGACCTGCGCACCGGCCCGCACGATCTGGACGTCGGCGGACGCACGAGCTGGGACAATGTCGGCTGGAAAATCGGGGCGGACTACACGTTCGGACCCAATCGGCTGATCTACGCAAGCTGGGCGCGAGGGTTCAAGTCCGGCGGCTATACCGGCCGTATCGGCGTTGCGCAGGATGGCGACACGCCGTTCAACCCCGAGAAGGTGGACACGATCGAAGTTGGCGTGAAGGCCGACTGGTTCGATCGGCACCTGCGCACCAATCTGGCCCTGTTCCACACCAACTATCGGGACATGCAGGTCGCACTGATCTACTTTGACTCGACGACCAACGTGCAGGGCAACCGCATCCTCAACGCGGCGCGATCGACCATCAAGGGCGCCGAGTTCGAGACGCAGTTCGTGCCTGCCGAAGGGCTGACGCTGCGCGGCTCGGTCGCGTATCTCGATGCCAAATACAAGGCGTTCCCCTATTTCGACCCGGTCTCCGCGACCACCATCGAGCTGGCTGGCTACAGGTTGCAGAACGCGCCGGAATGGCAGGCGACGGCTGGCTTCAACCTCAGCATTCCGCTCGCGACCGGCGGCAAGCTCGTCACCGATGCCGCGTGGATGTATACCGACAGCAAGTTTTACACTGCCATTCTGGATACGCCCCGGTCTCAGGTCCAGCCCACCTATCTCATCGACATGACGCTTACCTATTACGGCCCGGACAACCGCTATTCGATCGGGCTTTGGGCCAAGAACCTGTTTGACCAACGCTATATTTCAACGGTTTACGATTCGCCAGGCTATATGGGCCTCGTCGGCTACGCACCGCCGAGGCAGACCGGCGTGTCCGTTCAGTATAATTTTTAATCAGAGACGGTGGCGCCTCGCTCCACATCGGGGCGACGGCGCTGCCGCGGAGAGGAGCCATGGGTAGCACAGCGCATTTCATCGCCCGGAGCGAGATTGCCGATGTGCTCGCAATCCATAGTCGCGGCGTCGACCGGGGCGACGCCAATCTGCTCGCCGCCGCCTACCATGCCGATGCGTCGGTCGATTATGGCTTCTTTTCGGGCCCGGCGACCGAACTGGTGCAGATGCTCGCCAGCGCCCAGAAGACCGCACCCCCGACGCATCACCGCACATCGGTCGGCTGGGTGCGGTGCCGCAACGGCACCGCTGTCGCCGAATCCTATGTTGTCGCCTATGTCGAGGAGCCAGGCCTCCAGCGCCTCGTCTTTGGTCGCTACCTCGACCGCTTCGTCCGAAAGGACGGTGCATGGCGCATTGCCCATCGCCAATATGTGCTGGACGCCAACATCAACCGGCGCGGCGATGCTATTCGTGCCGACCCTCCGGTCCAGTCAGCGCATTTTGTTCCCTCCGGCGCCAAGGGTGCCAGCGATGCGGGACGCGCCCTGCTGACCCTGCATCATGCTGCCACCCGCCACCTGAAAAGGGCCGAGATCATGCCACCGGAAGCCGAAGTGCTCGACGCCGCCCTTTCGCGCGATGCCATCCGCACCCTGCTCAGCGGCTACTGCCGGGGGGTCGACCGCGCCGATGCCGAACTCCTCGCCTCCCTGTTCTGGGAAGACGCGACGGTTATTTCGGGCGTCATCAATGGCCCGGCCCCCGCCTTCGCGCAGGGTATTGCCGCCTATGTCTCCACCAATCTGGACGCCTGCTTCCATTCTGTTGCGAATGAATGGATCGAACTGTCCGGCGATCATGGCGTGGGCGAGGTCTATGTGCTGGCCCACACGCGGGGCGCCGGGCAGGAGACGTTGACGGGCGGCCGTTACATCGACCGCTACGAGAGGCGCGTGGGGACGTGGCGGATCGCGAGCCGTGTCTTCGTGTGCGACTGGACCTCCACCCAGCCGTCCACCTTCCAGAGCGATGGCTTTTACGCCAGCCTGACGACGCGCGGCTGCTTCGGCCGGAACGACCCTGTCTATGCGCATTGGAGCAAGCCATGACCTCGGCACCACCCCCAGCTGCGGTGATCCCGCCCCACGTCCCGCAAGCGGTAGTCGTGGACATCGACATCTATGCCCTCCCGGGTCAGACAGAGGATTTTCACGGCGCCTGGCGCGCGCTCCAGGAGCGATCGCCGGCAATCGTGTGGACGCCGCGCAACGAGGGCCACTGGATAGCCCTGTCCGGCAGCGTGCTCACCGAGGTCCAGTCCGACCATGAACGCTTTTCCAACAAGATCATCGTGATCCCGAAGTCGGTCGGCGCCCAGCATGGCCTCATCCCCACCACCGTGGACCCGCCGGAACACCGGCCCTATCGCAAGCTCCTGAACGACGGCATGTCGCTGGGGCACATTCGCCGGATGCACGCCCGCATCCGCGAAACAGCCGCCGAACTGATCGACACGTTCGCCGATCGCGGCCATTGCGACTTCACGCATGAATATGCGCGCATCTTTCCGATCCGCATCTTCATGTCGCTGGTCGCGATCCCGATGGAGGATGCCGACAAAATCCGCGCGTGGGCCGAATGCATGACCCGCCCGAACCCGCCGATGCCGTTCGACGCGGCCAAACGGGCATTCTACGACTATCTGGACCCGATCGTGGCCGAGCGCCGCGCCCGGCCCGGCGACGATCTCATCAGCCATCTTGTCAGCAGCGAGACGTTCGGCCGGGTGTTGAACCATGAGGAGGCGCTCGCGCTGGTAACCCAGGTGCTGATCGCCGGGGTCGATACCGTGGTCAATTTCCTCGGTTTCACATTGCTGCACCTCGCCCGTCACGACGACACGCGCCGCGCCCTCGCGGCGATGGACCACAGCGCGGTGATGGCGGCGACGAACGAACTGTTCCGGCGCTTCGGCCTCGTCACCATCGCGCGCACCGTGCGAGAGGACATGCTGTTCCACGGCCTTGCGCTCAAGGCCGGCGAGCTCATCTGCATCCCGACGCAGGTTCACGGCCTCGATCCCGGCATCAACACCGATCCGCTGGCGGTGGCCTTCGACCGCAAGGGCGCGCGCCATTCGGCCTTCGGGAGCGGGCCGCATATGTGCCCCGGTCAGGAACTGGCGCGGGCCGAAGTCGCGATCACGCTCGAGGAATGGCTGAAGCGCATCCCCGACTTCCGGGTTGCACCCTCGGCCGACACGACGATCGCACCCGGCATCGTTCCGCAAGTCTCCCGGCTGGAGCTGGAGTGGCACCAATGACGCAGACGCGCTCGGGCGGATGTCTGTGCGGCGCGGTGCGCTACGACGCGCCATGGCCGCCGCTCGCGCTGGTGGTGTGTCATTGCCGCAATTGCCAGAAACAGTCCGGCTCGGCCCTTTCGGTGGTGGCCATGCTGCCGCGCGACAGTCTCCGGGTGGCGGGCGACATGCGGCTGTTCGAGGACCGCAGCGAGACCGGCAACCCCGTCTTCCGGCACTTCTGCCCGTCCTGCGGGTCGCCGCTCGTTACCGACACGCCAGCCGCGCGCGAGGCGGGGCACATCTTCATAAAGGCAGGAACGTTCGACGAAACCGCCGATTTCGCCCCGACTACCCACTTCTGGTCCTGCCGCGCACAGCAGTGGCTCATCTTCCCGGACGGGGTCACCCGTCTCGAAACGCAGTAAGGAGAACGAGTTTGAACAAGATGAGCGGCAAGGTCGCCCTGATTACAGGCGGTGCGTCGGGACTGGGCGCGGAGGACGCCCGCGTGCTCGCCGCGGAAGGCGCGACAGTGGTCATCACCGATGTGCAGGACGCACTCGGCGCCGAGGTCGCTGCCTCCATCCCCGGCTGCGTCTATCTCCATCACGACGTTCGTGACGAGGCCGCCTGGACGCAGGTGGTGACGGAGACGATGGACAGGTTCGGACGGCTGGACACGCTCGTCAACAATGCGGGTCTGGTCCGCTTCGCCAATATCGAGGCGATGCGCTACGCCGACTACAAGCTGCAGGTCGACGTGATGCTCGACGGCACGTTCCTCGGCTGTCATGTCACCATTCCGCACATGACCAAGGGCGGCGGTGGGTCGATCATCAACATGGCCTCGATCGCCGGCCTCATGGGCATCAGCGCCATCCCCGCCTATAGCGCGGCGAAAGCGGGCATCATCGGCATGACGCGGTCGATCGCGATCCACTGCCGGGAGCAGGGCTATGCGATCCGGTGCAATGCCATCGCACCGGGAGGGATCGCAACGCCGATGACGGCGCAGGCGGTTGCTGAACTCGCGGAGGATGACCCTGGCCGTGCCCAGACCAACGCCTTCGGCATGGGGCAGCCGATCGACATCGCCAACATGGTGCTCTACCTCGCCTGCGATGACGGGCGCCATATCACCGGCAGCACCATCACCATCGACAATGGCGAGACGGTGGCATGACCGTCCCGCGCGACCTTGAGGCCGAAATCCGCGATCTTGCGGCGCGGCGCGACATCCATGACGCCGTCTGCCGCTATCTCAGCGGCCTGGATCGGCTTGACCCTGCCCTCCAGCGCAGCGCCTTTCACGACGGCGCATGGGTCGACGCCGGCATCATCCAGGGCGATGCCGACACGTTCGTGCGCGAGGCGCAGAGCCTGCTGGCCGGAATGGAGGGCACCCAGCACCTGCTCGGGCAGATCCGCCTGGCGGTGAACGGGGACAGCGCGAGCGGCGAATGCTATTTTCAGGCATGGCATGGCGTGCGCGATGCCGACGGCCACCCGCGCGACCTGTTCATCGCGGGCCGCTATGTCGACGATTATGCCTGTCTCAATGGCGAGTGGCGGATCGTCCGCCGCAAACTTATCACTGACTGGGTTCGCGAGGAGCGCGCCGACCACAGCTTTTTCGCCGCCAACCCGCAGACCAACCGGGCAGGGCGCGGTGGCGAAGACTTCAGCCAGCGGCGCGACTGGCCGCCGATGGCGCTTTTCGAGAGGACAGACCCATGACCGCTGAACCAATGCTCTCCCGCTACTCCAAGGAATATGATCCCCCCGTGCGCGGCGACACGATCACCGCCGACCGCTACATCAGCCGCGAGTGGATGGATCGCGAACTGAAGTGTCTTTGGCCGAAGGTGTGGCACCTGGGCGGCCTTGTCGCCGATCTCGAGGAAGAGGGCGACTTCATCCGGCACAATTTCGCCAAGGAATCGGTCATCATGGTCCGTCAGGGCGACGGGTCTATCAAGGCATTCTACAATAGCTGCCCGCATCGCGGCAATCGGCTCGTCCTGGGCGATGCCGGATCGACGCCGCGCATCACCTGCGGCTATCATGGCTGGCAGTTCGACCCGGACGGCACGCTGGTCCATGTGCAGGACCCGGACGACTTCTCCGGCGGCAATCCGTGCGGCAAGGTCAAGCTGAGCGAGCTGCGCTGCGACATCTGGGGACCGTTCGTCTTCTGGTGCATGGACGACGATGTCGCGCCGCTGCATGACTGGCTCGCCCCCTTCCCGGAGCGTCTTGCGGGTTACAGGCTCGACAACTGGGTGCGTGTGCTGAACCTGTCGGCTGACTGCGACTTCAACTGGAAGATCATCCGCGACAACTTCAACGAGAGCTATCATCTGCCGACAATCCACCCGGAGCTGTCGACCTTTATCAATGACGGTCTGCCGTCGACCCTGTTCGAGATGTATCCGTCCGGCCACAACAGCATGTGGATGGTCGGGCATCAGGCGACAACCCGCAAGGACTATGAGAGCGGCGACGTCCCGCCGGGCCTCTACGAAGCGGCCGAGGCATGGGGCATCGACCCCAAGCAATATCGCGGCCGGACCGGCGAAATCCGCCAGGCCGTGATCGAGGCGAAGCGGCGCCTCGGTCCCGAGCGCGGCTATGATTACAGCCAGATGAGCGACCAGCAGCTCGTCGACTATTTCCACTGCACGCTCTTCCCCAACCTCACCCTCACCATGTCGCCGGAGCAATGCCAGATTCTGCGCACCGAGCCGCATCCGACCGACCCCGAAAAGTGCGTGTTCCAGCATTGGTGCCTCTACCCGCCGGTCAAGGGCATGACGGAAATCGAGACGCCCGTCGGCAAGGCGCCGTTCCGGCAGGATGCGATCCAGCGGCACAGCCGCTATGGCGACGGCGTTTCGCTGGGCTTCGTCGCCGATCAGGATCTGTCGATCGGGACCACCCAGCAACAGGGCCTCAATTCGCGCGGATTCCGGGGCTGCCTCCTGCCCAATCAGGAAAAGCGCGTGCAGCGGTTCCACGAGCTGCTCAACGACATGGTCTGCGGGCAGCCATGACACCGAACGGGTCCAGCCCCATCGCTGTCACGCCCGGCGTGGTCGGACCCCATGTGATGCAGGCGGCCTTCCTTGTCGACGACGTGGAGGCCGCCGCACGGACCTGGGCCAAGACGACCGGGATCGGGCCGTTCTTCCTCGTCCCGCATATTCGCCTAGCGGAGGCGCAATATCGCGGGACGCCGGTCGACGGGCTCGATTTCTCGGTGGCGATCGCTCAGTCGGGCGGCACCCAGATCGAACTGATCCAGCAGCATTGCGACAGCCCCAGCGCCTATCGTGACACCATCGCGAAAGGGCGCACCGGCTTCCATCACTTCTGCATCTACACGGGCGAATATGACGCGACGCGCCAACGCTATCTCGATCAGGGCTTTGCAAGCGCCGTCGACGGCCGGTTCGGCGACATGCGCTTCTGCTATATCGACACGTCGCCCGCGCTTGGCTGCATGATCGAGATTGTGGAGGAAAACCCCGTCCAGACGGCGGCATTCCGGCTGATCGCCGAAAGCGCCAAGGACTGGGACGGCAAGACCGACCCCGTTCGCCTGCTATTCGCGGAGACAGCCGCATGACCACCACCTGCCCGATCGAGGACCGCCTGGCGATCCAGGATCTGCTGATCGCCTATGCGCATGCGGTCGACAGCCTGCACGACATCGACGGCATCTGCGCCCTGTTCACCGAGGATGCCGATTTCGACCTGAGCGGCATCAACTATCCGCGCGTCAGGGGACATGACGGCATCCGGGAGTTCTTCGCCGGCGTGTTTGCGGGCATGGCGCACCACGCCCACTATCTCACCAATTTCGCCGTGACTGCCTATGCCGGGGACCGCGCAACCATGCGCGCCTATGTGATCGGCATGGGCCGGTTCAAGGAAGGTGGCGGCATCACCGTGCACGGCCGCTACTATTTCGACGTGGTGCGCACCGCGGACGGCTGGAAGGCGGAACGCTATACCATGGACTTCCTGATCCCCGTCGAGGGCTGAAACCGTTCGCGCCGCCCTGGGCGGTGTGGACAGACGCACAATAGCATCGAGCGCCCGCACCAGAGGCGCCGTTAGTGGAGATGAACTGATGAACGAGGACATTACCTGGCACCGCGAGGTCGACGTTGTCATTCTTGGCTCCGGGGGGGCGGCGATGACCGCCGCGATCGCCGCACATGATTTCGGCGCAACGGATGTCGTGATCCTCGAAAAAACGGGGATGGTGGGCGGCACCACCGCGATGTCCGGCGGCATGCTCTGGATACCCGGCAATCATCATCAGATCGAGGCTGGCATCGCCGATTCCGACGAGGACATCGTCACCTATCTGGACGCCTGCGCGCCGGAACAGCTCGACCCGGAGACGCTGGGCGCATTCATGGAAAACGGCCCGGAACTGATCCGCTATCTGGCGGACCGGACGCCGGTGCGCCTCCACGCCTGGAAGGATTTCCCGGACTATCAGCCCTACATGCCGGGCGCGAAGCCCGATGGCGGGCGCTCGCTCGACAATGACGCTTTCTCCTTCGATCGACTGGGCAAATGGGCGAACCGCGTCAACCCGAGCAAGATGGCCTATCCCCTGCGCGGCAGCCTGGTTGAGGCGGTCAGCCGCTCGCTGGACGAGACCACCCTGGCAGAGCGCGAGGCAGGAGACTATCGTGGCCTGGGGCAGGCGCTGGTAGGGGCGCTGTTTCTTGCGGTGATCGAGCGCGATATCCCCGTCGAATTCGAGAAGCGCGCGCGCAAGCTCGTCAAGGATGGCGACCGGGTGATCGGCGTGGTCGCCGAGGATGCGGACGGCAAGGACTTTCGCGTCCGCGCCCGCCGGGGCGTTGTGATCGCTACCGGCGGGTTCGAATGGAACGAAAAGCTCGTCCAGACTTTCGTGCGCGGCCCCCTCACCGGCCCGGTCAGCGTGCCGGAGAATGAGGGCGACGGCCTCATCATGGCGATCGAGGCGGGCGCGCAGCTTGGCAACATGCAGAACGCCTTCTGGCAGCAGAGCGTGCTGGAGATGAAGCCGCAGCGCGGCGCGAAGCCCAACTATATGCTCGGTTCGGACGAGCGTGCGCGGCCGGGCGCCATCCTCGTGAACCGCGCAGGCAAGCGGTTCGTGAACGAGGCGGCGAACTACAATGCGATGGGCAAGGCGATCGTCGCGTTCGATGCCGGCACGCACAGCTATGCCAATCTGCCTTACTGGCTGATCATCGACCAACGCTACAAGGACAAATACCCCACATTCACCTCGCCGCCGGGTGCGCCGATCCCCTCCTACATGATGCAGGGGGCGACGCTGGAGGAACTCGCCGGGATCGCCGGCATCGACCCTGCAGGGCTGACCGCTACCGTCGCGCGTTTCAACGACATGGTTCGCAAGGGGCATGACGACGACTTCAATCGCGGCGACAATACATATGACAACTTCTACATGTGGGGCGATCCCGATTTCGATCCGCCCTATCGCACGCTGGGCGTGATTGACCGGGCGCCCTTTTATGCGGTCAGGATGGAGTCGGGCGCGCTCGGCACAGCGGGTGGTCCCAAAACCAATGGCGACGCGCAGGTGCTGGACTGGGCGGGCAACCCGATCCCCGGCCTCTACGCGGCGGGTAACGTGATGTCGGCTGTCCTTGGCGAAGCCTATGGCGGCGCGGGCGGCACCCTCGGTCCGGGCATGACCTTTGGCTATATCGCCGGGCGGCATCTCGGACAGCATATCTCCAACCACTGAAGCAGGATGCCATGGCGGAACGGATTGCGGGCAAGTCGGCGCTGATTACCGGGGCTGCATCCGGTCTGGGCGAGGCGATCGCGCGGCGGTTCGCAGCCGAAGGCGGCACCGTCCTGCTCGCCGACCTCGACGAGCCTCGAGGGAGCGGCCTGGCGGCGGAGATCGGCGAGCGCGCGGCCTTTGTCCCGCTGGACGTCACGCGAGAGGATCAGTGGATTGCGGCCTTCGAGCTGGCCGAAAACCGGCTGGGCAGCCTCGACATTCTCGTGAACTGCGCGGGCATCACCACGATCGGATCGGTAGAGGATCTGACGCTCGACGCTTTCCGGCACGAGATCGACGTCGACCTTCTCGGCGTCTTCCTCGGCTGCAAGCATGTCGTTCCGCTGATGAAGCGGACGGGCGGATCGGTGATCAATATCGCCTCCATGGCGAGCATTCGCGCGCGCCACTATCTCGCCGCCTATAATGCCGCCAAGGCGGGCGTGACGCACATGACCAAATCCATCGCGCTCCACTATGCGCGTGAGCGATACGGCATCCGCTGCAACAGTGTGCACCCTGGCGTCATCCACACGCCGATCCTCGACAAGGTGCTGGCCCAGTCGAACGATCCGGACGCACTCTATGCCGAATGGGTGGCGGGCCATCCCGTCGGGCGACTTGGCCGGCCTGAGGAAGTGGCGGCGCTGTGCCTGTATCTCGCCAGCGACGAGAGCGGTTTTGCGACTGGCGCGGAATTTGTGCTCGACGGCGGATCGTCGCTCTAAATCTGAACCCGCGGGACGACCCCGGCATAGCGGTCCAGCGCCGCGTCCGGCCCGTCCGGCCAGCGTGAAAGCACAAGCAGGCGCTTGTGGCCATGGCCGACCGACAGTTCGTCCGTCACGCCCATGCCGCCATGAAACTGGATCATTTCGTGCCCGAGTGTGACGGACGCATCCGCAACAAAGGCCCGCACGCCCTGCACCGCCGGAGTGAAACCGGGCTGGGCATGCGATACCATCGCCAGATTCAGCAGCGCGCGCGCCTGCTCCAGCGCGGCATATTGTGCGACCATGCGGTGCTGGATCGCCTGAAAGCTGGCAAGCGGCGCGCCGAACTGTTCGCGGGTGCGCAGATAGTCCTGGGTCTCGGCGAACAGACGCTCCATAATGCCGATCGCCTCGGCGGCGCGCGCCAGATTGGCAAGTGTCTGGGCGTTTTCGATTGCCTCCAGCCCGCCGTCCAGCCTGTGATCGGCAGGAAGCGCGACGTTCTCGAACGTGACCGACGCCGCAGCGGAGCCATCCGCCATCCGCCAGGCTTCGCTGCTGACGCCGCGCGCGTCGGCCGGGACGAAGTAGAGGCCAAGCCCGGTCGAATCCTGTGGCGCGCCACTATCGCGCGCGCTGACGATATAGCCGTCAACCTCAGCCCCGGCCGGAACATAGGCCTTGGCGCCATCCAGGCGGAAGCCGCCATCCGACGACACCGCGCGCGCGCTGACCCAGGTCGCCCCGTCACGCGACCCGGCTTCGGCATGAGCGAGCGCGATGCGCCGACTGCCGGTGACAAGGTCGCCAAGCCATGCGGCCCGCAGATCGTCGCGCGCGCTGGCGGCGAAAAGACGGCCTGCCAGCACCACATTTTCCACGAGGGGCTCGACCGCCAGGCCGCGACCCAGCGCCTCGAAAACGATGGCGATGCCCGTCCCGTCGAGGTCCAGCCCCCCAGCCGCCTCGTCGAACATTGCGGCGATCAATCCCAGTTCCCCAAGCAGACGCCAGTTTTCCGGCGAGAAGCCGCTGGGATGGCGCAGATAGGCGGTGCGCCGGTCGAGATCATATTGCTCCGTGACGAACCGCTCAGCCAGCGCCTTCAGCATCTGCTCGTCTTGGCTAAGGTCGAAATTCAACTATGCTCTCCCATCGCCGGTTTGGTCCCAGTCGGTATCAGCTTCGGCGAGGCGATGATGCTGCCCAAAATATCAGGCCGGAACGAACTGATCTTTTGGGGCAAAGCATTGTTCGATATAGAACCCTGCGATAAACGGGGCTCCAAGAATGAGAGGGTCTACGTGGCTGTCATTTTGCAGGAGCGGATCGACGCCGTCCGGGTTAACAAACCTGATGACGTGCGAAAGGCGGCGGAGGCGCTGCACGAGATAGCCATGGACTGCGGCTTTCGAGCCGCGCCCGCTCACGACATCGCTGACAAGCGCACCCCGGTGGATGCGGACGGCAACCCGCTTGCGCGCGATGTATTCGGGTGGACTGAGGAACGGGTGTGGTGGCGCAATAGCCGCATCGCGCTGGATTCGCCGATCACATCGGCTTGCCGTTTCGAAAGCCAGCCATTCTGGGTGAATGCCAACGGCTTCCACACACGCCAGCCGAGCCCCTATCTCGACTCGATCGACCTAACCAACTTCGAAGCCCGCGCGATGACCCCGGCGGCGATTGTCGTGCCGATCCATCTGCCGTTTGGCCAGATTGGCGTGGTCAGCTTCAACCCCCTCAGTCCCGAGCTGACCGACCTTGCCGAACCGTTCGCGGAGCATGGCGATGCGCTGGGCGTCTATGCGCAGGTGTTCATCGCGACCTATGTCCATGTCACCGGGTCGGTTCAGGCGCTGCCGCCCGAAAACCGCCTGTCAAAGCGCGAAGTGGAGTGCCTCCGCTGGGCCGCCGTCGGCAAGACCGACCTCGAGATCAGCATGATCATGGCCCGCAGCCGCGCGACGGTCCGCTTTCACATTCACAACGCCTCGCTCAAGCTGAACGCCGTCAACCGCAGCCAGACCGTGTTCAAGGCGGCGCAGCTAGGCTATATCTCGCTGCATCGCTGACATCTCCGGGCCGGGCGAGTCATCGCCGGTCGGCCCGGATCATCTCGGCCCCGCGCAGACCGATCGCCATGGCCGGAGCATTGGTATTCGCGGTCACATGCGCAGGAATGACCGAGCAGTCGGCCACGCGCAGACCCTCGATCCCGTTGACCTTCAGGCGCGGATCGACAACGGCGCGGGCATCGGTGCCCATACGGCAGGACCGGATGGCATGGAGGCCGCAGCTCGACAGGCGACGAAAGGCGGCGAGCACTGCCTCGTCCGACCGGACATCGCTCCCGGGGATGACTTCCTGTCCCACCATGTCGCGCAGCGGCGGCGCTGCCATGAACCGGCGCATCGTCCGGACGAGCTTGATCGCGGACTGCCGGTCATGGTCGGTGCTGAGCCAGTTGGGCAGGATGACAGGCGCGTCGGCCGAGGATGGCCCCGCGATACGGACCGAGGCTTCGCTGGTCAGGCGCAGCAGCGAGCCGTAGATGGTGATGCCGGGGCGCGGGTCGATCTTGTCGAGCGGCACGGGATCATTGTCGTCGCCGACGGCAAAGGTGTAGCCACCGAGATAGAGTTGTGCGTCGGTGCGTCCATCGGGGTGATGGACGTTGCAGAAACCACCCACTTCGAATGGCCCTGTCGCCATGATGCCATCGCGAAAGACGAGATAGCGCGCCATGGCGAGCGCGGCGCCAATGCCGAAGAAATTGCGGTGGGTGCCCCGTCCCCGCTCCAGCCGGTGCGGCATGGAAAAGGACAGATGCTCGACCATCCGCTCGCCGACGTCCGGCGAATGGTGCACCGGCTCAACGCCAGCGGCGATCAGGCGCTCAGTATCGCCGATGCCCGACCGCTGGAGCAGGAGGGGACTTTCCATCGCGCCCGCCGAGACAATAACTTCCCCGGCGCAATCGAAGCGTCGTGGCGCGCCATCAACGGTCGCCTCGACCGCGACAACCTTGCGCCCCTCGATCACGATGCGCTCAGCGAGCGCGCCGGTCACGACGCGCAGGTTCGCGCGGCCACGCGCGGCGGCGAGATACGTCCGGGCCGCGCTTTCCCGCCGACCCTTGCGGATATTGTGGCTGTAGAGGCCGACGCGAGGCCCGGCGCTGGCGTTGAGATCGTCCACGGGTGCAAGGCCGATCGCTGCGCCGGATTCAATCATCCGCTCGGCAAGGGGATAGCGGTAAATGGCGGGGTCGACATGAACCAGCCCGCCAGCGCCCCGCATCTCGCCGGGACCGGCCGCATGATCCTCAAGCTCCAGATAGGCCTGCTTCATCGTCCCGGCGTTCCAGCCGGTCGCGCCGGCTGCTTCCCACCCGTCATAGTCCGCCGGTTCGCCCCGGTTCCAGATCATGCCGTTGACCGCCGAAGAACCGCCCAGCCCTTTGCCCCGGATCCATATTTCCTGCTGACTGCTGTTGGCCGTGCGCGGCTGGGACACCGTGTAGGCCCAGATGTGGGCCGGGTTGGTCACAACCTTGGCGACGCCCTTGGGGAGGGTTACCCAGAAGCTCTCGTTAGCGCCACCGGCCTCGAGCAGCAGCACCCGGCACCTTCCGTCCGCGCTCAGCCGCTCGGCGAGAACGCAACCCGCCGACCCTGCGCCGACGATGATATAGTCCCACGCCCCGTCCATAACCTCTCCCGTCCGTTGCCGGCAGAGTGTCAGAAACTGTTGCAAAGACTACCCTAGCGTTTTGCAGAGTCGGAAAGCTGGATCGACGCGGCGTATCAGGAACGCTGATAACGGACTCGGCGACAGGGCGAGGGAACTTGATGCAGGCGATTGCCCAAGGGCTGTTCACGAATGACGATCCGGTCCGCCTCATCGGGGGTCGGGATCGCGCGAGCGGCCGCATCGTCTTTCCATGCCCGGACAGCGCGGACTATGAACCCTGGCCGCTCGGGCGGGAAGGGACGCTATGGTCCTGGACTGTCCAGCGGTATCGCCCCAAATCGCCACCCTATGCCGGACCGGAGGCCTTTCAGCCCTGGGCTGTCGGCTATGTCGAGCTGCCGGGTGAAACCATCGTCGAGGGGCGGCTGGTTGATGTCGCCTTCGACCAGATCAGGATCGGCATGCCGCTCGCGCTGACGCAGGTGCCGCTTGATCCGCAAGCGGCGGAACCCGTCCTGATCCACGCCTTTCGACCGGGGAGCAGCGCGCGATGAGCGATGTGTGCATCATCGGGGCGGGCATCCACCCCTTTGGCAGAACCGACGGGCGTTCCGGCGTCGAACAGGGCGTCTATGCGGTGCGCGAGGCGCTCGCCGACGCCGGGATCGAATGGAGCGACGTCCAGTTCGCCTATGGCGCATCGGATGCCGCCGGCAATCCCGACACGATGGTCGAGCGGCTCGGTCTTACCGGCATCCAGTTCATCAACGTGCGCAACGGCTGCGCGGCTGGCGGCTCGGCGCTGTTTTCCACGCAGATGGCGATCAAGTCGGGCGAATATGACATCGGTCTGGCCGTCGGCTTCGACAAGCATCCGCGCGGCGCCTTCAATGCGCTGCCATCCGAATATGGCCTTCCCGAATGGTATGGGGAAGCGGGCTACATGATCACGACCCAATTCTTCGCCTGCAAGATCACGCGCTATATGCATGAGCATGGCATCAGCCGGACGACCCTCGGCCGGGTGGCGGAGAAAGCCTTTCGCAACGCGGTCCATGCACCCCATGCCTGGCGTCGCGCGCCGGTGCCGCTGGACGAAATCCTGGACGGGCCGATGGTAAGCGACCCCTACAGCAAGTTCATGTTCTGCTCGCCCGCCGAGGGGGGCGTCGCCCTGATACTCGCGAGCGAAAAAAAGACGCGCGAACTTGGCGGCCCGATCATCCGGCTCAAGGCCGCCACCATGCGCACCCGGCCGCCCGGCTCGTTCGAGGTATTTGCGCCGGCCATCGACATTCAGCGCGGCGGGTCCGCGACCAACATCGCCTCGACCGATGCGTTCCGCCTCGCGGGCATCGGGCCGGAGGATATTGCCGTGGCTCAGCTCCAGGATACCGAAGCGGGCGCCGAAGTGATGCACATGGCCGAGAACGGCTTTTGCCGCGACGGTGAGCAGGAGCGATGGCTCGCCGAGGGGCTGACCGAGATCGGCGGCGCGCTGCCCGTCAACACGGATGGCGGCTGCCTCGCCTGCGGCGAGCCGATCGGCGCCTCGGGCCTGCGACAGGTCTATGAAAATGTCGTGCAACTGCGCGGGCGCGGCGGCGCACGCCAGGTGCCGGGCGATCCCAAGACCGCCTACAGCCATGTCTATGGCGCGCCCGGTGTCTCCGCCGTGACCATTCTGGAACGCTGATGGATATTGATCTCTCACCCGAAGATAGCGCCTTTCGCGAAGATGTTCGCGCATTTCTGGCCGCATCCCTGCCGGACGCCGTGCGCGAGGGCGCGGCCGCAACGCCGTCCGTCTTTGTAGAACCGGATATAGGACAGACCTGGAACGCGGTCCTGAACGCGAAGGGCTGGCTAGGCTATCAATGGCCCGCCGAACATGGCGGGACTGGCTGGACGCCGGTGCAGCGTTACATTTTCGAGAAGGAATGTGCGCTGGCCGGGGCGCCGAACCTCACCGTGCTCAGCCTTAAGCTCGTTGCGCCAGTGATCTATACCTTCGGAACCGATAACCAGAAAAGCCACTATCTTCCCCGCATCCTGTCGGGCGAGGACTATTGGTGCCAGGGCTTTTCGGAACCGGGCAGCGGGTCCGATCTTGCCTCACTGGGTTGCCGCGCGGTGCGGGACGGCGACAATTATATCCTCAACGGCTCGAAAATCTGGACCACCCACGCCCACCACGCCAACCGTATGTTCTGCCTCGCGCGCACTGACACGACAGGGCGCAAGCAGGCCGGGATCAGCTTTTTCCTCGTCGACATGGCGCAGCCCGGCATCTCCGTCCGCCCGATCCTGACCATGGCGGGCGATCATGAGGTCAATCAGGTTTTCCTTGAAAATGTTGTGGTGCCGGCATCGGATCGCGTGGGCGAGGAAGGCGATGGGTGGAAAATCGCGAAGTTCCTCCTTGAAAACGAGCGGGGTGGTTCATGCCATGCGCCCAAGCTCGGCGCGGATCTCGATCGGCTCGATGAGGCGGCCACGACGCTCGGCGACGGCCGGGGCGGCGTGATGGCGAACGATGCGCAGTGGCGGCGACGGATCGCCAGGGCGCGCCTTTCCGCGCAGGCGCTCGAGATGATCGAGCTCAAGATCCTCGCCGATGTGGCGCAGGGGCGCGAGCCCGGTCCCCAGACATCCCTCACAAAGCTGCTCGCTTCCAACCTGCGGCAGGAGATCGACCTGCTTGCGGTCGATCTCCATGGTCCTGCCGGGCTTCAGCTGAGCGACGTGCGGCCTTTCTACGGCGACAATGCCCCCGCCCCGGTCGGCAGCCGCGCCGCGCAGCTTGCAGCGCCACGATATCTTAACAGCCGGGCCTGGACCATATTCGGCGGGACAAACGAGGTGCAGGCAAACATCATCGCCAAGTCTGTGCTTGGCCTGTGACACATAACGGAGAGAGACGATGCAGCTGAGCCGCGAGGCGCTCTTGCGAGCATATCGGCAGATGAAGGTGATCCGCGAATTCGAGGAGCGCCTCCATGTCGAGATCCAGACCGGCGAGATTGCCGGCTTCACGCATCTGTACTGCGGGCAGGAAGCCGTCGCGGTCGGCGTGTGCGAGCATCTCTCGTCCGCCGACAAGATCATCTCCACGCATCGCGGCCACGGCCATTGCCTCGCCAAGGGCTGCGACGTGAACGCCATGATGAAGGAAATATGGGGCAGCCGGGAGGGCCTCTGCAAAGGCAAGGGTGGCTCCATGCACATCGCCGATACCGATGTCGGCATGCTCGGCGCGAACGGCATCGTCGGCGCGGGCGCACCCATTGCGGTGGGTGCGGCGCTGGCGGCCAAGCTCGACGGCCCGGATGCAGACGGCAAGCTGAAGGTGTCCATCGCCTTTTCAGGAGACGGCGCCTGCAACCAGGGCACCACGTTCGAGGCAATGAACTTCGCGGTCGTGACCGGTGCGCCCTGCATCTTCGTGTTCGAGAATAACCATTATTCCGAACATACCGGCGTCGAGTATGCGGTTGGCACAAACAAGGATATCGCCAGCCGCGCCGAAGCCTTCGGCATGAAGGTCTGGCGGGCCGACGGCACCGACTTCTTTGCCGTGCACGAAACGATGCGCGACGTGCTCGACTATGTGCGTGCCGGCAACGGCCCGGCGGCGGTAGAATATGACACCGAACGCTTCTTCGGTCATTTCGAGGGCGATCCGCAACGCTATCGCGGCCCCGGCGAGCTCGACCGCATCCGCGAAACCCGCGATTGCCTCAAGAAATTCCGCGCGAGCGTGACCGGCGCCGCACTGCTAACCGACGCCGATCTCGACGCGCTCGACGCCGAGGTGCTGGCCGCCATCGAAAGCGCAGTCGACGCGGCACGCGCCGCCGAACGGCCAACGGCCGAGGACGTCCTTGCCGACGTCTACATCAGCTACTGACGAAAGGATCGCGGACAATGGCAAGCATGATGTATCGCGAAGCGGTCCTTTCGACGATCGCCGCCGAGATGGAGCGCGATCCCGATGTCGTCGTGCTGGGCGAGGACGTGGTGGGCGGGATGGGGACAGCTGGCGGCCCGGAAGCCATCGGCGGCATCTGGTCGACCTCGACCGGCCTGTTCAGCAAGTTCGGCAAGGACCGTGTGATCGACACGCCGATTTCGGAAAGCGCGATCATCGGCGCGGCTGGCGGCCTTGCGCTCGCGGGCAAACGCCCGATCGCGGAACTCATGTTCGCGGACTTCATCGGCGTTTCGCTTGACCAGATCTGGAACCAGACGGCCAAGTTCCGTTACATGTTCGGCGGCAAATCGAAATGCCCCGCCGTCATTCGCATGGCCTATGGCGCCGGCTACAACGCCGCCGCGCAGCATAGCCAGTCGGTGCACCAGATACTGACCGGCATGCCCGGCCTCAAGGTCGTGATGCCCTCGACGCCCGCCGATGTCGCGGGCCTGCTCAGGCAGGCGATCCGCGACGACGATCCGGTCATCTTCCTTGAGCACAAGGCGCTCTATGGCATGAAAGGCGACGTGCCCGACGGCGAGCATATGGTGCCGTTCGGTCACGCACGCCTGTCGCGCGCGGGTGAGGACGTCACCATCGTCTCCTCCGGCCTGCTGCTGGGCTTCTGCGAGGCGGTGGCGGACAAGCTGGCGGGCGAAGGCATAGGCTGCGATGTCATCGACCTGCGCACCACAAGCCCGCTGGACGAGGAGGCAATCCTCGACTCGGTCGAAGTGACCGGCCGGTTCCTGATCGTTGATGAAGCGCCGCCGCGCTGCGGCCTTGCCGCCGACATTTGCGCGCTCGTCGCGAACAAGGCATTCGCCAGCCTCAAGGCACCGCCGGAGGCGGTCACGCCGCCGCACACGCCCATCCCCTTCGCCCGCGAGCTGGAGAGCGCCTATCTCCCGTCGGCGGAAAAGATCGAGGCGGCGGTGCGCAAGCTCCTCGCCTGGCGCTGAGGGAGGGCAAGATGGCCGACATACGCCCGTTCTGCATGCCCAAATGGGGTATCGAGATGACCGAGGGCACCGTCGCGGAATGGATGGTGCGGCAAGGCGAGACCTTCAAGCGCGGTCAGCTTCTGTGCCTCATCGAAACCGACAAGATCACCAATGAGGTCGAGGCCGAATTTGATGCGGAGATGGCCCGTATCCTCGTCCCCGGCGGCGGTGAGCCGCAGCCGGTAGGCGCCTTGATCGGCGTGTTCGCCGCCCCCGGCACGGATGCAGGCGAAATCGACGCATTCATAGCCGGGTTCAAGCCCGCCGACACGCAGGTCGCTGCCAAGCGAACCGACGCGCCCGCCGCGGTCGCTGAGCCCGCGCCAGCCGCGCCCGCCAAAGCGCCGACGAAAATCGTCACCAACCGCCCGATCAGCCCGGAGGCGCTGAAGCTCGCCGAGCAGGAAGGTGTCGACATCAGTGACATCGTCGGTTCGGGTCGAGGCGGACGCATCACCTATCAGGATGTCGACCAGGCGCTTCGTCCAGTCGCCCGGCCCGCGCTGCGCGGCGTCGCCCAGATGCAGCCGGACGACACCGCCATCTTCGCCTCGCCGCTCGCCCGGCGGATCGCGGCGCTGCATGGCGTCAATCTGGCAGGTGTCGCCGGGACAGGCCCGCGCGGACGCATTTCCAAAAACGACGTGCTGGCGCTCGTCCCCACCAGGGTCGCCGGGCCGGGCGCTTTCGGGACGCCGGACTTCATCCCCGGCGAGAACCGGCCGACCATCGTCCCCTTCGACCGCATCCGCAAAGTCGTTGCCCAGCGGCTGACCAGTGCGAAGCAGGACATACCGCATTTCTACCTGCGCATCTCGGCGCGTGTCGATGCACTGATGGCGCTGCGCAGAACGGCCAATCTGGTGCTTGGCTGCAAGGCCACGATCAACGACTATGTGGTCAGGGCGGCGGCAGTGGCGCTGGCGCGCCATCCGGATGTGAATGTTCAGGTTCACGGCCAGGAGGTTCACCAGTTTCCGCATGCCGATATCGCGATTGCCGTCGCCAGCCCCAAGGGGCTCGTCACGCCGGTCGTCCGCCAGGCGGACCTTATGCGCATCGACCAGCTCGCCATGGCCAGCCGCGCGCTCATCGACAAGGCAATGGCCGGTCGGCTCGGCATGGAGGACATGGCAGGCGGCACCTTCTCCGTCTCCAATCTGGGGATGATGGGCATCGAGAGTTTCGATGCGATCATCAACCCGCCACAGGGCGCCATTCTGGCGGTCGGCGCCGTGATGCGTCAGCCGGTCGAAACGTCCGAAGGCGACATGGCCTTCGAAAGCCGCATGTCCTTTACATTGTCGGTCGATCACCGCGCGATCGACGGAGCAGCCGGCGCGGCCTTCCTCGCCACCTTCAAGGCGCTGATCGAGGAGCCGGAGGCGCTGTTCGCCTGAACGCCCCGGTCAGGGGCGCATCAGCACCCGGCCAAAGGGATGGCCGTCCGCGACATGCTCATGGGCGGCCCGCACTTCCGAGAGAGGAAACTCGCGGTCGATCGGCATGACGATCCGCCCCTCCGCCATCCGCCGCATCAGGCTGTCGATCAGCAGGCGCGCACGCGCGGTATGCATGTCGCGGCCGAAGGAAATGCCGAATACCGTCAGGCTCTTGCGGATGAGGGGAAAGAAATCGAAGTGCGGCAACGTGCCGGTGGCCGCCCCCACGACCGCATAGCGCGCGCGGGGGCGCGCCGCGTCGATCAGAGCCCCGACCGCCAGACCCCCGGCCATATCGAGAATGATGTCCGCGCCCCTGCCGCCGGTAATCGTCCGGCAGCGTGCAGCGATGTCCTCGGCGCGATGGTCAATGCCATGGTGCATCCCATAGGCCGCAAGTCGGTCCAGCCGCTCCCCGCCTGAAGCCGTCCCGATCACCGTCGCGCCCGCCTGCACGGCAAGCTGCACCGCCGCCAGGCCGACCCCGCCCGCCGCACCCTGCACCAGCACGGTTTCACCCGGCATCATGCGAGCGAACTCGAACAGGCAGTCGCTGGCCGTGCCGAACGCAACCGGCACGGTGGCCGCAGCGGCCGTCTCGAGATCGTCAGGGATGGCATAGGCGTGATGCTCGGCAACAGCGAACAGCGCGGCATGGCTGCCGTTCCAGTTGAAGCCGACCACCCGGTCGCCGGCCTTGAAACGGGTCACGGCAGACCCGACCGCCTCGACGGTCCCGGCCGCCTGATAGCCCGGCACGAACGGCGACTGGCGGACAGGTGTGTGGAGGCGGTTGAGCAGGTCCCCACCCTCGATGCTGATGGCCTCGACACGGATGAGCACGCCATCGGCAGCAACCGTCGGATCGGGCATATCGCCGTAGCGCAACACCTCGGGTCCGCCATTTTCCGTATAGAAAGCGGCCTTCATGCGCAGCGCCTTTACCGGCAGCCTTCCATCGTGCGAAGCGCGAGCGCGACCAGTTGGGGCAGCTTTTCGGCGCGTTCGCGCGCATGGGCGGACGCGGCGGTCCCCCGGATCACCCGACCCTTGATACCGTGGAAGATCGCCGCGAGGCGGAAGAAGTTGAATGTCAGGTAAAAGGCGTAGTCGGCATCCGGCATCGGCGGTCGTCCCACCGCCTCGCAATAGGCGGCGCGATAGCTGTCCTCGTCCGGAATGCCGAGCGCGACCGGGTCAGCACCGCCCAGGCCAGCGACGATGTCCGGCGGCATGCGATACATCATCGCATGATAGGCGAAGTCCGACAGCGGATGTCCCAACGTCGACAGCTCCCAGTCAAGCACCGCGAGGATGCGCGGTTCGGTGGGATGAAAGATCATGTTGTCGATACGGAAATCGCCATGCACAACCCGGCTTTCATCGCCCGGTGGAATGGCGGTCGGCAGCCATGCGATGAGCCGGTCCATGCCCGGTTCCGGCCCGGCCGCGTCGTCAGCCAGATATTGCCCGGACCAACGCGCGATCTGCCGTTCGAAGTAGTTGCCCGGCCGGCCATAATCGCCAAGCCCGATAGCCTCCGGATCGAGCCGGTGCAGCGCCGCCATCGTCCCGTTCATCGCCCACCAGTAGGCGGCGCGCTCGTCCCTGGCGACGTCGGGGAGAGCCGCATCCCAGAAAATCCGCCCCTCCACCATCGCCATGACGTAGAACATGCTGCCGATGACGCCTTCGTCGACGCACAGGCCATAAACGTGCGCGACCGGAAAGCCCGCCCCGCCAAGGGCAGTCAGCACCTGCGCCTCGCGATCGACCGCATGAGCGCCCTTCAGCGTCTCGCCGGGCGGCTTGCGCCGCAGCACATAGCTGCGTTCAGGCGTGATGAGCTTGTAGGTCGGATTGGACTGCCCACCCTTGAACTGCTCGACCGTCATCGGTCCCGCGAAGCCATCGACATTGGCCGCCATCCAGGCATGCAGCCGGGCCTCGTCAAAGCGGTGCCCGTCGCGCACCGCCGTTGTCCCGGCATTGGTGGCGGCGTCGACGCTCACCCTTGCGTCGCCTTCCATTCGCGCTTGATCTTCTTGGCGAGGCTCCATTTGTGAACCTCGGTAGGACCGTCATAGATGCGGAACGCGCGCACTTCGCGGAAGATCTGCTCGACCACTGTCTTGTCCGTGACGCCGGTGCCACCCATCACCTGAACGCAGCGGTCGGCGATGCGCATCAGGGCCTCAGACACCGCGACCTTGGCCATCGAGCTTTCCACCGTGCCGAGCGATCCCGTGTCGAGAACCCCCGCGCACCAGTCGATCATCAGTTCAGCCTGCTTCAGCTCGATCATGTTTTCCGCGAGCATGAACCCGACACCCTCATGGTCAATCAGCTGCTTGCCGAACGCCATGCGGCGATTGGCATAGTCCGATGCGATCTCCTGGGCGCGGATGCAGCAACCCAGCCAGCGCATGCAGTGCGACAGGCGGGCGGGGCTCAGCCGCACCTGAGCATATTTGAACCCTTCGCCCGCCTCGCCCAGCATCTGATCGGCGGGGATTCGCAGATTGTCGATGGTCACGGTGGCGTGGCCGCCGGGCATGGAGCTGTCGATGGTATTGGGCACATGGTCGATGCGGATCGCCGGATCGGGCAGATCGACGAGGAACATGCAGGCGCCGTCCTTGCTGTCCGCCTCCTCGGATTTGGCCATGACGATCCCGACACCAGCGCCCTCGGCGCCGGTGATGAAGGCCTTCCTGCCGTTGACGATCCAGTGATTGCCGTCGCGACGACAGGTGGTGATCATCATCGACGGGTCGGAGCCCGCCCCGCCCAGTTCCGCTGGCTCGGTCATGAAAAAGGCGGATCGCTTGCGGCCTTCGACGAGCGGTGACAGGAACCGCGCCTTGAGGTCCGCCGAGCCAACCTTGCCAAGCAGATACATGTTGCCTTCATCGGGTGCCATGGTGTTGCAGGCAAGCGGGCCGAGCGGCGAAAGGCCCGAGCGGATGAGCACAACGGCTGTCTCGCGCTGGCTCAGGTGCGATCCATCCGGCAGCACGTGCGGGGTCAGCACACCGGCAGCGCGCGCCTTCTCCCGCATCTCCATGACCATGTCGTCGAGCGGACCGCCGTGATGGTCGCGGCGCGGATCGCGCTCATAGGGAATGACCACATCGCGGACAAACGCCTCGACGCGCGCCGCGATCTCAAGCGCGCGCTCCATGCCTACACCTTCGCTCACGAGACTACCCGGTCCATCCACATCAAGCCGATCATTAGAAAGTCCCTGCCAATGGGTGATAAGGTGATAGGCCCTCGCCTAGATGCATCGGCCCGCCACGATCATCGGTTGTCCGCGCCCGAAGATCGATCAGGTTAAGAACATAGGTCAGCGTCGAGAGACGCCAGAACCCACCCCGCCGGAGGGCCGTGAAGAGATAGCGCCCCCAGAAGTGGTTGTCGATACCGGGAAAAGGCTCGGCGGTGCGGCACAAAATCACAGAGCCAGCGTCAATCTGTGCCCTGTCCCCGGCAATGCGGATGCTCGGCATGGCGAACATGTGGAGGCGACGGGCATAGCCCTCCTCCAAGTCCCTCACAAAGGTCCGGTATGCAGCCAGATCGCCCTTGAACATCCCGAAATCGAACTGCGCGTCCGGCCAGAACACGTCATCCAGCCGATCCCAGTCAAGCCAGTCGATCAACCTGCCATATTCCGCCACGAGTTCGCCCAGCCGAATCTTAGCACTCAGTATGTCAAGCGCATCGACATCAGGCACGGACATCGGGCTTCCAGCCTTCCAGCGTTGACACCGCGTCATTGATCCGCACGAGGGTCTTGCCTGTTGTCTCGCCGGACATCAGCCGGATGAAAGCACCCGGCGCCGAGTCAAGCCCGGTCGACATATTCTCGGTCGCAATCAGCTCGCCGGACCGGACCCACGCCGCCAGCGCATCCTCCGCCTCGTGCACCATGTCGGCGGCCTCATAGGCGAGGAACCCCCGCATCGTGATCCGGTTGACCAGCACCTGCCAGATGTTACGCAACCGATAGGGATCGGTCTGATGATTATAGTTGGCAATCATGCCGCATACGGAAATGCAGCCGAAAGCCTTCATCCGCGGCAGCACGGCATCCAGCGTGGCGCCGCCGACATTGTCGAAATAGAGGCTGATGCCGTCCGGAAAATGACGCGCGATCTCGCCGTCGAGATCGTCTGTGGCGCGATAGTTGATCGCGCCATCCATCCCGAGCATGTCGGTGACGATTCGCGCCTTTTCCGGCGATCCCACCGTCCCGATCACCCGGCAGCCTGACAGTCTGGCAACCTGCCCGGCAACGCTGCCGACAGCGCCGGCGGCCGCGCTGACGAGCACGTCGTCGCCTGCCTGCATCTCGCCATAACGCTTGAGCCCCACATAAGCCGTGATGCCCGACCAGCCGACCGCCCCCATATAGACGCTCAGCGGCAGATCATCGGACACCCGGACCTTCTCGAACGCGAAATTGGCCGGATTGAGGACGGAATAGGCTTCCCAGCCCATGAACCCCCGGCCCCAGTCTCCTTCCCTGAAGTCGGGATTGCGGGATTTCACCACCCGGCCCAGAACCATGGCGGGGATCAGTCCGCCTATGGCGACCGGCGGCAGATAGCTCTTCACATCGTCCAGCATCCCCCGGATGGCCGGGTCGATCGCGAACAGGCGATTTTCGAGCAGCGCCTCGCCCTCGGCCAGTTCGGGAACGGGCACATCTTCCACCGTGAAATTTTCGGCGACGGGAATGCCATGAGGGCGCGAAGCCAGCACGATCCGACGGTTCATCATGGCTCTCACCCTTCCTGTCCTGACAGCTTCGTCTGACGGCTCAGCCGAATCCGCGTTCGTTATCCGCGTCGAAAATGCGCACGCCCAGTTCGACCTTGTCGGCCCATTGCCCGAGAAACGCCGCGATGCCCGGCTGCGCCAGATGCGCGTCGAGCGCCGCCTGATCGCGCCACCGCTCGTAGACGAGGACGGTGCCATCCTCGCGGCTGTCCAGCGCGAAGTGATAGGACAGGCAGCCATCCTCCTGCAGCGTTGCCGGAATATTGGCGCGCAGCGCCCCGGCGAGGTTCTCCACGAGGGAAGGATCGGTCTTCAGTTGGCCCGCGATGATGATCATGTCCCGTCTCTCCTTATGTCAGTCGATTCGTGTCACCAGGCCGTCGCCACGTCGGGCACGGCCGGCCCCGTCAGCCAGTCGCCGGTGATCCCGATCTTGACGCGGGTGCCCTTGGCCACTTCGCTGCCGACCTCTGGCGTGACGAACATGATGCGATCCGGCGCCCAGACCGAGCCGATGATTTCGTCCTCGTCCTCGCTCAGCGCAAGTCCCACAGCCGCGAGCATTTCCACGGCGCGGGCCCGGCCCTGACCCCGGATTTCCGGGACATAGGCCTTGGCCGGATCGCTATGGACCGGAAGGACGCGCACCTTCTCCTTCTCGGCCTCCTGCGCCGCCTCCGCCTCGTCGAATTCCGGCCCGCGATAGTCGATCTCCCAGTCGAAGGAGATCATGTTCTCAAGAATATCAGGCAGATAGGGGGTCATACGCAGATGGCCCCAGTGCGACATGTACCGATCCATCGCCTCATAACTGTCGATATCGCAACAGTTCGCGAAGTCGAAGTCGCCGCTGTGATAGCGCGTCTTCACGCACAGGCCGTGGCTGTAATCGCGGATTTCCCTGTTGAGATGCGGAAGTTTTTTGACTTCCTCCAGGAAAAGGTCGATCTTGGCGGGATCGGCGTCCTTCTTGAACTTTATCATCACGACGTGACGAATCATCCCACCCTCCCGCATCGGCCGCATTCGCGCAGCTTACCGCATCATTACTACCGGCGAGCAGCGGGCGCAGGGACTGTCAGATAGACTAGGCGGTGTGGACAGCGCCCAACGCACCGGCAATCAGAATGTCTTGATGATCGCGGAGAAGTCGAGACTGCCCTGACCAGCGTCAGCCATCGCGCCATATAGCGCCTCGGCGCGTTCAGCCATCGGCACCGCGCTGCCCGCCTCCTTGGCGGCCCCAAGCGCGAGACGCATGTCCTTGAGCATCAGCGCCGTCGCAAAGCCGCCCTGATAGCCATTGTCCGCCGGGCTGGCGGGACCGACGCCGGGCACCGGGCAGTAGCTCGTCATCGACCAGCTCTGGCCGGATGCCCTGGAGGAAATATCATAGAAGATCTGAAGATCGAGGCCGAGCCGCTCGGCGAGGCGGAACGCCTCACAGGTGGCCGCCATCGTCGCGCCCAGGATCATGTTGTTGCAAATCTTGGCCGCCTGGCCCGCGCCGCTCGCGCCCGCGTGGATCACGGCCTTGCCCATCGCGGCGAGGATCGGTTCCGCCCGGTCGAACGCCTCCCCGGTCCCGCCGACCATGAAGGTGAGCGTGCCACCATTGGCCGCCGCGATACCACCCGACACCGGCGCGTCGACCATCGCGTAGCCCGCCGCCGTCGCCGCCTGCGCGACCTTGCGCGCGGTGGCCACGTCGATGGTCGAGCAGTCCATCAGCAGGGCGCCCGCTGGCGCCTTGCCGATGACGTCAGCGGCATAGACGCTGTCGACAATCGCCCCGCTCGGCAGCATCGAAACAACCGCGTCCACCCCGGTCACCGCCTCCCCGGCCGAGGAAAATGTCGCGCAGCCATGCTCACCGGCGCGCGCGAGGGCTTCGGCGGACAGGTCGAAAGCGTGGACAATATGCCCCGCCTTCGCGAGATTGGCGGCCATGCCGCCCCCCATGTTGCCCAGCCCGATGAACGCGATCTTCATGGCCTTTATCGTCCCTTCCAAATCCCGGCACGCTTTTCGACGAACGCGGCCATGCCTTCCGCCTTGTCCTCGGTGGCGGTCAGCACCTGGAACAGGCGCCGCTCGAACAGCAACCCCTGCTCCAGCGTCGTTTCGAAGGCGATGTTGACCATCTCCTTGTTGGCGATGACCGCGAGCGGCGGCATCGCCGCGATCGCCTCGGCCGACTTCATCGCCTCGGTCATCAGGTCGGCAAGGGGCACGACACGCGCGACGAGGCCGCTGCGCTCGGCCTCGGCAGCGTCCATCATCCGGCCGGTGAGGCACATCTCCATCGCCTTGGCCTTGCCCACCGCCCGGGCAAGCCGCTGCGAGCCGCCCATGCCCGGTGCCACGCCCAGCTTGACCTCTGGCTGACCGAACCTGGCGTTGTCGGAGGCAAGGATGAAGTCCGCCATCATCGCCAGCTCGCAGCCGCCGCCAAGGGCAAAGCCATTGACCGCCGCGATCCAGGGCTTGCGCACCGCATGGACGATGTGGCTCGTCCATTTCGAGAAAAAGTCCGACGCATAGAAGTCGGCAGCAGGCTTTTCGGCCATTTCCTTGATGTCCGCACCAGCCGCGAATGCCTTCTCGCCCGCGCCGGTCAAAATCGCGCAACGCTGGGTCGCATCCGCCTCATAGGCGGCGAACGCGTCGATCAGATCATCAAGCACCTGCGAGTTGAGCGCGTTGAGCGCGCTCGGCCGATTGAGCGTGATGACAGTGACGGCGCCCGTCTGTTCCGTCAGGATCGTTTCGTAGGTCATAATGATGTCCATTCCTCATCGTCGGGGAGAGGCGCGAAAATAGCGTCCAACATGGCATTGGTCACGCCCTCCGGCGTGGCGGGATTCCAGATCGGCGCATTGTCCTTGTCGACGATGACCGCGCGCACGCCCTCCGTGAAATCGGGGCGCAGGAGGACCCGGCTGGCGATGCGGTATTCCATCGCCATGTTGGCGGCGAAATCGGCGCAGTCGCGGCTCTCGCGGAGTTGACGCAGGGCAACTTTGCAGGTCTGCGGGCTCTTGGTGGCGAGGGTGGCACGTGTCGCCGCGGCGAACGCGCCGTCGTCGCCCGCGAGCGCGGCAAGCACATCCTCATAACGGTCGCTCGCGAACAGCCGGGCGATAGCGTCCGCCTCTCCGGCGATGGCTGGCGACGGCGGCACAGCGGCCAGCGCGCGCAGGATAGTGGCGATCTGCCCCGGCTCTTGCGCCATCTGCCGCTTGGCCTCCGCCAGCGCCTCGACCGGCAGATAGTCGGTCGCAAGCCCCGCCCAAAGACATTCGGTGCCGTCGAGCCGGGCGCCGGTCAGCGCCAGATACTGCCCGAGGCGACCCTTGAGACGCGACAGATACCAGCCTCCGCCGACATCGGGAAACAGGCCGATGCCCGTCTCCGGCATCGCAAAGCGCGTGCCCGGCGTCGCCACCCGATAGCGAGCGGGCTGGGAAATCCCTACGCCGCCGCCCATGGTGATCCCGTCCATGAAGGCGACGACCGGCTTGGCGTAGGTGAAGAGAAGGTGATTGAGCCGATATTCTTCGAAAAAGAAGCGCCGCCCCATGCGCCCGCCGTCTTCCATTGCCGACTTGCGGAGCAGATTGATGTCGCCGCCCGAGCAGAAGCCCCGCGAGAGCTTTGGATCGCCATCCGACGCAGGCGCATGGTCGATGATGACCAACTCGACCGAGGGATCGTCGCGCCACTGGAGCAGCGCCGCCGTCATCGCCTCGACCATGCCGAGGGTCAATGCGTGGATCGCCCTGGGCCGGTTGAGCGAGAGGAAACCGGCGCGCCCCTCCCGGCGGATGACGACCTCCTGCTCGCTCATGGCCGCAGCAGGTCCCGTCCGACGATCATGCGCATCACCTCATTGGTGCCCTCTAGAATCCGGTGAACCCGCAGATCCCGCCAGAAGCGTTCGACCGGATAATCCATCAGATAGCCGTAACCGCCATGCAGTTGCAGCGCCCGGTCGACGATCGTCGATCCCGTGTCGGTGGCGAGCCGCTTGGCCATGGCCGCAAACCGCGTCTTGTCGGGCGCGTCGTCCGTCACCTTGACCGCGGCGAGATACAGGAGCGCCCGCGCAGCCTCCAGCTCTGTCGCCATGTCGGCGAGGGTGAACTGCGTATTCTGGAAGTCGGCGATCGCCTGTCCGAACTGCCTGCGATCCTTCACATAGGCGATGGCGTCATCGAGGCACCGCTGCGCCCCGCCCAGCGAGCAGGCGCCGATATTGAGCCGCCCGCCGTCGAGGCCGGCCATGGCGATCCGGAACCCCTCGCCCTCATCGCCCAGCCGGTTCGCGACCGGCACCCGCACGCCGTCGAAATTGACCTGCGCGGTCGGCTGGGAATGCCAGCCGAGCTTGCGCTCCTGCGCGCCGAAGGAAACGCCGGCCATGGCCTTCTCGATCACAAGCGTGCTGATGCCCTTGGGGCCATCCTCGCCAGTGCGGACCATGACGACATAGACCTCATTCTCGCCGCCACCCGAGATGAACTGCTTGGCGCCGGTCACAACATAGTCATCGCCGTCCCGCACCGCGCGCGTCTTGAGGCTGGCCGCGTCCGACCCGGCAGCGGCTTCGGTAAGGCAGTAGGACGCCAGCCGCTTGCCAGCGATCAGGTCGGGGAGATAGGCCGCTCTTGTGGCATCGGAACCATAGCGGTCGATCATCCACGCCGCCATGTTGTGAATGGAGATGAAGGCACTGGTCGAAGGGCAGCCATAGGCCATGGCCTCCATGATGAGCGCCGCCTCAAGCCGCCCGAGGCCGATCCCGCCCGACTCCTCGCGCACATAGATGCCGCCGAAACCGAGATCGCACGCCGCCTTCACCGTCTCGCGGGGGAAGAGATGATCCTCGTCCCACCGGGCCGCATGGGGCGTGATCGCATCGGCGGTGAAGCGTCGCGCCATCTCCTGGATGGCGAGCTGATCCTCGCTGAGCGCGAACTGGCCGGTCATCGGCTCATGCCATGGTGGGAATGACGAATGCGTTGCCGCCGTCCGGCGATCCGTCCGGCCAACGCTGAGTCACGGTCTTGACCTTCGTCCAGAACTTGACGCCTTCCATGCCGTGCTGGTTGGTGTCGCCGAACGCCGACCGCTTCCAGCCACCGAAGCTGTGATAGGCCACCGGCACCGGGATCGGCACGTTTATGCCCACCATGCCGACATTGACCCGCGCAGCGAACTCGCGTGCGGCATGGCCGTTGCGGGTGAAGAGCGCGACGCCATTGCCATATTGATGCTTGCTCGGCAGGCTGAGCGCCGTTTCGAAATCCGGCGCGCGCACGATTTGCAGCACGGGGCCGAAAATCTCGTTATGATAGCTGTCCATGTCCGCCGTGACATGGTCGATGAGGGTCGGGCCGACGAAAAAGCCCTGCTCATGCCCCTGCAGCGTGAAGCCGCGCCCGTCGATGACCAGCTCACCGCCTTCCTCGACGCAGCGGGCAATCCAGCCCTCGACCTTGGCCTTGTGCTCGGCCGTGACGACCGGGCCGTAATGCGCCTCCGGGTCGGTGGACACGCCGACGCGCAGCGCCTCGATGGCGGGCACGAGCTTGGCCCGAAGGCGCTCGGCGGTATCCTCGCCCACCGGCACCACCACCGGCAGCGCCATGCAGCGTTCGCCCGCCGAACCGAAGGCCGCGCCGGCGAGATCGTTCACCACCTGGTCGAGATCGGCATCCGGCATGACGATCCCGTGATTCTTGGCGCCGCCCATCGCCTGCACGCGCTTGCCCGCCGCAACGCCGCGACTGTAGACATAATGCGCGATATCGGAGGAGCCGACGAAGCTCACGGCACCGATGGCCGGGTGATCGAGAATGGCATCGACCATTTCCTTGTCGCCATGCACGACCTGGCAGACGCCCTCCGGCAGACCCGCCTCCAGGAACAGCTCGGCCAGGCGCACCGGCACGGAGGGGTCGCGCTCGGACGGCTTGATGATGAAAGCATTACCGCACGCGATCGCCACAGCCGACATCCACAGCGGGATCATCGCCGGGAAGTTGAACGGCGTGATGCCAGCGCCGATGCCGATGGGCTGCCGCATCGAATAGACGTCGATGCCCGGCCCCGCCCCTTGCGTATATTCGCCCTTCAGCACATGCGGCACGCCGCATGCGAATTCGACCACGTCAAGGCCGCGCTGAATGTCGCCTTTTGCGTCGGCGATGACCTTGCCATGTTCGGAGGAGAGCAGATGCGCCAGCTCCTCCATATTGGCCTCGACCAGCCGCTTGAACTCGAACATCACCCGCGCGCGCTTCTGGGGATTGGTCGCCGCCCAGGCCGGCTGCGCGGCAAGTGCCGCCTGCACCGCGCGTTCCAGCACCGCCGCGTCGCCCAGGGCCACCTCGGCCTGAACGCCGCCATTGTTGGGATCGAAAATCCGGGCCGTGCGCGATGCCGTCGCGCCGCCGGAGCCACCGGCAATGAAATGATCGACAAGGCGCATGACAGACCGTCCTCTCCAGATTTCCGGCTGAAATGCACCGATTCCATATTGCAGGCAATGTGCAATGTTGCCACCATGGCCTGCATATATGCAGCTTACCGACTGGAGCGATTATCAGGCGTTTCTCGCCATAGCCCGCGCCGGGCAACTCGCCCGCGCCGCGCAGGTCATGCATGTCGACCCGACAACGATGGGGCGGCGCCTCCGGCGACTGGAGCGGCGACTCGGCGCGACATTGTTCGAGCAGACGCGCGAGGGCCAGGTTCTGACCGAAGCGGGCGAGGCTCTGCTCGCGCGGGTCGAGGCCATGAACCTCGCGGCCAGCGCGATCGTCGAGGGCGATCATGCGGGCGCCGGCCTTTCGGGCACCTTGCGGATCAGCGTGTCGGAAGGGTTCGGCAGCTGGTTTCTCGCCCGCCATCTGCCGGACTTCGCCAAGGCGAACCCCGCATTGACCGTCGACCTCGTCGCGAACAGCGGCATCCTCAGCCCGTCCAAGCGGGAGGCGGACCTCGCCGTCACGCTCTCCCGCCCAAAGGCCGGGCCGTTGATCGCCCGGAAATTGTCGGACTATGCGCTCTGCCTCTATGCCAGCCCCGCCTATCTGGCGCAGGCGGGCACACCGGAGCGCCCGGCCGACCTCACGCATGGGCATCGGATGGTCGGCTACATACCCGATCTCCTCTATGCGCCGGAGCTGGGCTATCTCGACGAGATCACACCCGGCCTTAAGGCGACGCTCAGGTCGTCCAGCATCAACGCCCAGCAACGGCTCGTCTCGGCCGGCGCTGGCCTGGGCGTGCTGCCCTGCTTCATCGGCGATGCCGACCCGGCGGTGGTGCGGGTGCTGCCAGACCGCCGGATCGTGCGCGGCTTCTGGCTGGTGCGGCATCGAGACACCGCCAATCTCGCCCGCGTCCGCACATTCACCGACTGGCTCATAGACTGCGTCGGTCGGCATCGGCCCGCGCTGACCGCAGGCTGAGGCGCCCAATCCCCGTCAGGCTTCCTCGGACGTCTCGCGATAATAGCCGAGATAGATGTCTCCGCGCGCCACGGCGCTGGAGACGGCCGAAGTGCGATCATTGACGCCAAGCTTGGCGAAGATGCGCCTGACATAGGCGTCCACCGTGCCTGCGGAGAGGTCAAGCAATTCGGCAATCACGGAATTGCTCTTGCCCTGCGCCATCCAGTAGAGCACGTCGAGCTCGCGCTGCGACAGGGGCTTGCCCCCCTCCTGATGCGGCGTGATGAGTTCGCAATAGCGCAGGTACGACATCTGGCCCGCCGCGCGGAGGAGCGCGACATCCGGCGCGTTGCGGGCTTCGGCGGTCTCGGCCCCGCCCACCGCGACGAAGCCTGCGCGCCCGCCAGGTCCGAACGTGGGAACCGCGACGCCGTCGCCGCCCTCCATCGCCATGAGCCCGGCCATGAAGCGCGCCTGCTCATCGGTCAATGTCGTGAGCGTCGCCACCTCGCTCCAGCGGAACGCGCGGAACAGGCGGAGCCCGAGTTCCGGCATCGGGTCGACCTGGCGCAGATGCGTGGCATAGTCGGCCGCCCACGACTCCGGAAAGCCGACATTGGCCATGACCCGCCCGAAGCGCGCGTCGACCGTGACGGGGGCAAGAAAATAGGCGTGGGCGAAGCCGAGCGCGTGAAAGGCGGCCATTGTCCGGTCCCGTAGCGCGAGAACCGTCTGCGCTTCGGCCATCTCGGTCAGACCCGTGCTGATCACGCGAAATCCATCCCCTTGGCCCGAAAAGCCCCTGACCGTAACGCGATTGCGGTACCGCGGTCAAACCGGAAACGTCACGAAACCATCAATGCCGGAAATGGCGCATGCCGGTGAAAAGCATGGCAAGGCCCGCCTCGTCCGCAGCCGCGATCACATCCGCGTCGCGGATCGACCCGCCGGGCTGGATCACGGCGGTAGCGCCCGCCTCCACAGCCGCCATCAAACCGTCGGCGAACGGAAAGAAGGCATCCGAGGCGACCGCGCTGCCCACCGTGCGCGGCGCCGGCCAGCCATGGGTTTCGGCCGCTTCCTGTGCCTTGGCGGCGGCGATGCGGCTGGAATCGCGGCGGTTCATCTGACCGGCGCCAATGCCCGCCGTCGCGCCGTCTTTCGCGTAGACGATGGCGTTGGATTTCACGTGCTTGGCAACCGTCCAGGCGAACAGGCAGTCGGCAAGTTCGGCATCGCTGGGCGCGCGCCTGGTCACGACCTTCAGCATGTCGCGCGTCACCTGCCCGTTATCGCGGTCCTGCACGAGCGCGCCGCCCGCGATCAGCGTCATGGTCAGACCGGGCCGGGCCGGATCGGGCAGTCCGCCCTCCAGCAGCAGCAGGCGCAGGTTTTTCTTGGCGGCAAACACAGCTCTTGCCGCTTCGTCAGCCCCGGGTGCCACCACCACCTCCGTGAAGATGCCGCTCATCGCCTCGGCGGTCGGCCCATCAAGCGGACGGTTGCAGGCGATGATCCCGCCAAAGGCGGAGACGCTGTCGCATTGCAGGGCTGCTGTATAAGCCTCGATCAAGCTATCGGCGCTGGCGACGCCGCAAGGATTGGCGTGCTTGACGATGACCACGGTCGGCGGCCCGTCGCGAAATTCGGCGCACAGTTCCAGCGCCGCGTTGGCGTCGTTCAGATTGTTGTAGCTGAGTTCCTTGCCCTGCACCTGGATCGCCTGACCGATACCGCTCGCATGCGGCCCTGCCGGGACATACAGCGCCGCGTCCTGATGCGGGTTTTCGCCATAACGCAGCGTCGTGACCAGCCGCGACGTCATCGTGCGGGTGGCCGGGAATTTGGTCGGCTGGTCGACCGTCGAGAACCACAGACTGATCGCGGAATCATAGGCGGCGGTCGCGGCGAAGGCCTTGGCGGCCAGTTCACGGCGGAAGCCGAGACTCGTCGCGCCCCCGCTCGCCGCCATTTCGGCGATCGCGCGGTCGTAATCGGCCGGATCGGTCAGGATGACGACGCTGTCATGATTCTTGGCCGCGGACCGGACCATCGAGGGCCCGCCGATGTCGATATTCTCGATCATGTCGGGACGCGCGGCGCCACGCTGCCAGGTTTCCACGAACGGATAGAGATTGACCGCGACGAGGTCGATCGCGCCGATGCCGTGCGCGGCCATTGCGGCGAGGTGCGCCTCGTCGTCGCGCACGGCCAGGAGGCCGCCATGGACCACCGGGTGAAGCGTCTTGACGCGCCCGTCCATCATCTCCGGAAAACCGGTCAGGTCGGCGATGTCGCGGACGGGCAGGTCCGCCTCCCGGATCGCCTTTGCGGTGCCCCCGGTCGAGACGAGTTCGACGCCGCGCGCGTTAAGCTGGCGCGCGAAATCGACAATGCCGGTCTTGTCGGACACCGACAGGAGCGCCCGGCGAATGATCATATCTGGCATCGTTGCCCTCTCAGCCCGAACGTTTGAAAATCCAGCCGACGCTGGCGCCGCCCGTCGTCGCGGTGCTCGTCAGCACAAGCTGCCGCGTCGGATGCGGCCGGCCGTCCGGGCCGACCCAGAGGCTTTCCTCGACCTCCAGCGTGCCCTCGCCGGCGCGAAATTGCCACAACGCGCCATCGGCCAGGCGCAGGACCGCGCCCAAGCCGTCGGCGGTCAACACCGGCTCGACATCCGGACCGAGGTGAAAGCGCAGCGCGAAGGGATAGCGATTGGGCTTGCGCCGCCCGCCCGCCGGGATCAGCACATCCTCGCCGCGCAGATCCCGGCCGTCGCTGCCCAGCAGCAGGATGCGGCGATGGCGGAAGCCTAGCCGACGCGCATAGCCGTCATGCGCGATCTCAAGCCGGCTGCCCTGCTCGATCTCCTGCCGGTCCAGCTCAACCTCCGCAACACCCTTGCCGAGCGCGCCGTCACCCATGATGGCGGTCGAGTTGGTGTCGGCCAGCACGAGCGTCGAATGCGCCGCTGTCGTTCGCAGGCCGCGCGCAAGGTCTGCACTGATCGCCGCGCCGACAAGCGCCGCGCCACCGCAGTTCACGATGAGCCGCGTCGGCCCGTCGGACAGCTCGATCGCGCCGGTCGAAGCGCACCCGGCATAGGCCAGCCGCGCGACCGGCGGCGGTGCCGAATCCACGATCAACGTGGTCTGCCCCGCGACGAGGCGCTGATAGCCCCAGTCGCGCGCCTGCCGCAGCGGCCGGGTGCGCACCTGCGACATGTGGACGATGGAGCGCAGATAATCGGGATCGAGCGGCGCGCCACCCTGCCAGCTGCCGAGGCTGCCGTCGCCCAGGACGAGGCCGAGCAGCGCCGCCACCATCCGCTCGAGCGACTGGCCGAGCCAGACCGGCATGTCCTCCCGGCGGCAGGTGTAGACCGAACGGAGCATCGCGAGTGCCTGGATCGCCTTTGCCTGCTCCAAGAGCGAACGCGAAACGAGCCCGCCGTCCGAATAGACACCGCCCTCGAGCGCCCGCTTGAGGCCTGCCTCCCCGAAAATCTGGCGGGGTTCGCCACCCGGCAGCAGCAGCGACGCGGCGACCACGCCCGTCCACGCGACAATGCGCGGCAGCCCGAGCATCGCCTTGTCGGCGCTCCGGTCCAGATGACGGGCCGTGCGCGCAATGCAGTTCAGCACCAGCGAGCGGTAGACAAGGTCGCCGCTCGACAGGATCAGCGGCGAATAGCTCGTCCAGAACAGGATGCGCCAGGCGGCGTTATCGGCCGCCCAGGCAGGCTCGGTCGGCGTTTCGGCATGGGCACCGAGCCAGCCGCGCATGAGATTCTCGGCCACCGGCGCGAGCTGATCGCGAGGCCCGGACGACGCCAGGTCACGCAGCCAGCAAAAGCTGTGCACATAGTCCTGAAAGTCACGATTCTGCTCCACCCTGGCGAAGTCGAGCGACTCGATCGGCTGCTTGACGCCCCGGAACAGGAAGTAGCCCGCCCGGATCGCCTTGCCGGCGCGCGCGTCACCGAAAATCTCGTCCTCCGGCACCGCAAGCAGCTTCAGCGGATATTTGCCCTTGAGCCGCATCGCATGGAGCGGTGTCGACCATGTCATCCGGTAAAAGCCATTGGCCAGCCGCTCGGCGAGCGAAAGGCCCCTGTCATCGGTCAGGCGGATGAGCCGCTTGCCATGCTCGATGCCGTCCTCCGCGGGATCGTCGACGGCGATGGGCTTGGGTCGGCGGACGGGCTTGCTCATGCGGCGCGGAGCCTCCTGATATTGTCGGCATAGGCGGACGGGCCGCCACGGAAGGTTGCGGTGCCTGCGACCAGCACGTCGGCACCGGCAGCAATGACGCGCGGCGCGTTCGCATGATCGACGCCGCCATCGACCTCTAGCGCGACCGGCCTGCCGCTCTTGTCGATCATCTTGCGGACTGCCTCGATCTTCTTCAGCTGGCTTTCGATGAAGCTCTGCCCGCCGAAGCCGGGATTGACGCTCATCACCAGCACGAGGTCGACCTCCTCGATGAGATAGTCGAGCATCTTGGCGGGCGTGCCGGGGTTGAGCACGACGCCGGCCTGCTTGCCCAGCCCCTTGATGCGCTGGATGGAGCGGTGGATATGCGGCCCGGCCTCGGGATGCACCGAGAGTATGTCCGCCCCCGCTTCGGCAAAGGCGTCGAGATAGGCATCAACCGGCGAGATCATGAGGTGGACATCGAGCGGCTTTGCGGTGTGCGGACGAATTGCCTTCACGACCATCGGCCCGATGGTGATGTTGGGGACGAAATGGCCATCCATCACATCGACATGCACCCAGTCGCACCCCGCCTCGTCGATCGCGCGCACCTCCTCACCCAGGCGCGCAAAATCGGCGGAAAGAATCGAAGGGGCAATGCGGACGGCGGTCATGAGGGCTCCGGCATTAACCTTTGCCCGAAATCGCCGCAACGGCGCGGGGGATAAAGCTGTGGATGAATCGCGAGAAACAGGACGCTAATTACGACCAAGCATTGCGATGAAGAAGCCGTCCACGCCGCCAGCCCCGGCAAGATCGGCGGGGCCAGTCCTGATCCAGCCCTCCTGTTTCGGCGAGATGCCTGCCGGGAGAGCCTCGGGCAGCGGCGAAATCACATTGAAATCGCCATGGTCGCTCAGGAACCGCGCAATCTGGTTCTCACCCTCGGCTGTTTCGAGTGAACAGGTCGCGTAGACAAGCAGGCCGCCCGGCGCGATCCAGCCAGCGACATGATCGAGCAGTGCGCGCTGCGCCTCGGCCAGTTCCGCGATCTGCCGTTCGCCGACCCGGTGCAGCACATCGGGATGGCGGCGAAATATGCCGGTCGCCGAACAGGGCGCGTCGAGCAGCACCGCCGCCACGGGCGTCTCCGGCATCCAGCCCAGCGCATCGGCCGCGACAAGGTCGGCCGACAGCCCCGTTCGCGCCAGATTGGTCGCCATGCGGTCAAGCCGCGCGGGCGAGCGGTCGAGCGCCGTCACGCGCCATCCCTGCGCGGCGAGCTGCATCGTCTTGCCGCCAGGCGCCGCGCAGGCGTCGATGATGCCCCTGCCCCCGCCCGCACCCAACATCCGCGCGGGCAGGGAGGCCGCGAGATCCTGCACCCACCAGGCACCATCGCCATAGCCCGGCAGGTCAGGAACGGGGCTGTCGGCTGGCAGCCGGACATGGCCGGGCGCAAGACTGACGCCGCCGAGCCGCTCCGCCCAGTCGGCGGTCCCGGCCGCATCCTTGAAAGTGAGATCGAGCGGCGCCCGGCTCGCCAGCGCCGCGGCAGCGGCATCGACCATGGCCTCGCCATGCGCCGCCCGCCAGCGCAGCGCGACCGGCCCCGGCAGACCGATGCGCGCGGGCAGACCCGCCGCCGCCCGGTCGAGCGCGCCGATCACGCCATGGACGAGCTTGCGCGGGCCTCCGTCGACCAGCGGCAGCGCGGTGGCGATGGCCGCATGGGCGGGCGTCCCCAGCACCAGCATCTGCGTCAGCGCGATCCTGAGCACCATGCGCGCCTTGGCGTCCTCGGGCAGCGCGCGCGGCGTCATGCCGTCGATCAGCGCATCGAGGTCGGGCAGGCGCCGGAGCGTTTCCGCGGCGATGGCATGGGCGAGGGCGCGGTCCGGCCCCTCCAGACCCTGCGTCGCGTTATGGAGCGCCGCCTCCAGCGCCTGTCCGCGCCGCAGCACCGCATCGAGCAGTTTCAGCGCCGCGCGGCGGGTCGGCACGCCGGGCGGGTCGACGGGTCGGGGCGGCATCTGCGATCGGGGAGTCGGGCGGGGCATGCAATCCAAAGCTGTTGACGGCGCGGCGATGCCGCCCCACATCCCGGTCCATGGCCAAGCGACCGCCCCATGTAAAGCCGCCCGCGCACCTCTCCAAGAGCCCGCCGGTGCCTGAACCCGAGCCGGTTGGCACCGAACGCGACCGCGCGCACGATCCCGGCGGCGCACTCAGCCCCACCCGCTATGGCGACTGGGAGCTGAAGGGTGTTGCCGTCGATTTCTGACGCTGACGCCCCTCGCCGCGTCCTCGGCGCGATCATGGCTGGCGGGCGGGCGCGTCGCTTCGGGTCCGACAAGGCGCTGGCGCTGATCGACGGACAGCCCGTCATCGCACATGTGCACAGCGCCCTGCAGCAGCAGACGACGGACGTCATCCTGTGTGGCCGGGACTGGAACGGCCTGCGATCGCTGGCGGATCGGCCGGAAGGCGGGCTCGGGCCGCTCGCCGGGCTGAACGCCGCGCTCGCGCATGGGCTGGCGAGCGGATTCGATCTTGTCCTCGCCGTCCCGGTCGACGTGCTCCCCCTGCCCGCCGATCTCGTGGAACGACTGGCCCGTCCGCCATCCGTTCTCGCGCGGCAGCGCAGCATCGGCCTGTGGCCCGCGCAGCTCGCGCCCCTGCTCGACGCGCATCTCGCCGCAGGGCACCGATCCTTCGCGAGCTGGATTGCGCGCAGCGGGGCCGTGCAGGTCGACGATGCCGCGCTCGGCCTCCATAATATCAACCGGCCGGAGGACCTTGCGGCCGTCCTGGCATCGCGCCGCGCGCGCCCGCCACGCTTTTGACCTTGCCCCCCGCGCAGCCAGTTGGCACAGAGCCTGGCAATGACAGCAAGCGGGCACAAGGGCGACAGAGGCCGTATCTGCAAGCCGGACGGGAGGGGTAGCCACCGCGTCCTGACCGCGATCGGTGTCGCCCTGCTCTCGGGCTGCGCGAGCCTGCCGAGCAACGGCCCTACCGCCAGCCGCATCGAGAGTGTTGCCCAGTCGTCCGCCAACCAGCTTGGCTTTTCGGTTGTCGCCATCGCGCCGGACACGCTGCCCGCGCCGCGCCCCGAATCGCAGGTCGCCGCGCAGCGCCTCACCGCCCTCGCCGCCGCCACCCCGAGGGAGCGGAGCGACATCATTCGGCGCGGCGACACACTCTCGGTTGCGATCTATGAGGTCGGCATATCGCTGTTCGGCCCGCCCGCGCCCCAGGCGGGCGCATCGCCCGGCACGCCCACCGCGACCGGCCAGCAGATCAGCGTTCAGGTGGACGAGGACGGCCGCATCGCGCTGCCTTATGTGGGTCGCCTCGAAGTGGCGGGGCTCACGCCCGAACTGCTCTCCGGCATCCTTCAGGCGCGCCTCAAGCCCTATTCGCAAAGCCCGCAGGTCAGCATCGCCATCGCGGAAAGCCTCGCCAACAGCGCCTATGTCTCCGGCGCGGTGGCGCAGCCGGGCCGCTACCGGCTGCCCCCGGTGCCGCAGCGTCTGCTCGATATCGTGACACTGGCGGGCGGCGCGAGCGTGCCCAGCGATGAGGCGGAGCTGCGCCTCGCGCGCGGGACGAGTGTCGCGACGATCCGCCTCGGCGATCTGAAGCCGGAGGACGCCGGCAACATCCGCGTCGTGCCGGGCGACCGGATCGAGATCCTGCGCCGCCCGCGCAGCTTCACGGTGTTCGGTGCCGCCGACAAGGCCGCCCAGGTGCCGTTCGAGACGAGCGAACTGTCACTCGCCGAAGCCATCGCCAGGGCCGGCGGCCCCTCCGACGCGCGCGCCAATGCGAGCGGCATCTTCCTGTTCCGCTACGAGCAGGCACCCGTCGCGGACGATCCGGCGACCCCCGCAGAGCCGCGCCCGGTCATCTACCGGCTCAACATGCTTGATCCGGCCAGCTATTTCCTCGCCCAGCGCATCGCGATGCACGACAAGGACGTGATCGTGTTCGCCAATGCGGCGGGCAACATTCCAAGCAAGTTCATCTCCCTCCTCAACCAGCTGTTCAGCCCGGTCGTCACCGCGCGCGTGCTGACCCAGTAGGTCTGCGGGCGGGCGATGCGGATCGGGATCGACGGCTATAATCTCGCGATCCCGCACGGCACCGGCGTCGCCACCTATGGCGCGGTGCTGGCCGACACACTGGCGGGGATGGGCCACCAAACCGAGGGGCTCTTCGGTATCGACGCAGGCACCAAGCGGGACACGCGCGAAGTGCTCTTTTTCGAGCGGCTTGGTCAGGGCCACGGACTGAGCCAATCGGCGCTGACCCGGCGCGTGGCGCTTGCCACCGCGCTCGACTGGTGCCCCGCGCGCGCCCTCCCTGTCCCGCGCAGCCCTCATGTGGACATTCGCAGCTTTGGCGCGCGCCTGCCCGATTTCGCGGCGCTGTGGACCGTGCCGCTGCTGTTCGATATCGCTTATGCGCGCTTCCAGTATCTTGGCCTGTTCACCACCGTGACGATGCCGGACCCGCCGGCGGTGATGCACTGGACCTATCCGCTGCCGATCCGCCTGAGGGGCGCGCGCAACATCTACACGATCCACGATCTCGTGCCGCTGCGGCTCCCGTTCGCGACAACCGACGACAAACGCTATTATCACCGGCTGATCGGCGCGCTCGCGCGGAGCGGCGACACCATCCTCACCGTATCGGAGGCGAGCCGGGCGGACATCGCCGCCATGTTCCCGGACGCTGCGGCGCAGACGGTCAACGCCTGGCAGGCAAGCCCGCCGCCCCACGACCTCGCCGATGCCGACCCGGCGGACGATGCCGCCTTCGTCAAGGGTCTGTTCGGGCTGGAGCGGGGCGGCTATTTCCTGTTTTTCGGGGCGATGGACCCCAAGAAGAACCTGCGCCGCATCGTCGACGCCTATCTGTCGGCTAATGTGCGCGCGCCGCTCGTCATCGTCGCCGCGCGCGACTGGGGCATGGGCGAGGACGCCGGCCTGCCCGACAAGGAGGCGGGACCGATCGCCACACGGATCAGGCGGCTCGACTATCTGCCCCGCGCGATCCTCTTCCGCCTCATCCGGGCGGCCCGCGCGGTGCTGTTTCCCTCGCTTCTCGAAGGCTTCGGCCTGCCCGCGCTGGAGGCGATGCAGCTCGGCACGCCGGTGATCGCATCGAACACCGGCTCCCTGCCCGAAGTGGTGGGGGACGCGGGACTGCTTGTCGATCCCTACCGGGTGGGAGACATCGCCGCCGCCATCCGCGCGCTCGATGGCGATGCCGATCTGCGGGCGCGGCTCGCCGGGCTTGGACCGGAACAGGCGGCACGCTTCTCCGTCCCCGCCTATGCCGGGCGGCTCGGCGCGCTTTACGACAGCCTATCGCGCTGACCTGACCGCGAAACGCAGGCCCCGCGTCGCCTGCCGCACCATCCAGCGCGGCAGCAGCCCCGACAGCCGCGCCGACTGGTGCAGCGCGAACGGAAAACCCACCGTCGCGCGGCCAGCCAACACAGCCCGCAGCATCAGCCGCGCCGCCGCGTCCGCGCCGATTTCGTCGGGGCGCCTGCCGTCATGGACAAGCGACATGGCGGTTTCGACATAGCCGGGGCACGCGACCGTCACCCCGATCCCTTCGGGCCGAAGCGCCTCGCGCATGGCAAGGCCGTAGGACAGCAGGCCCGCCTTGCTCGCGCTATAGGCGGGCGCGTCGACGAGCGGCGCATAGGCGGCAAGCGACGAGACGATGAGGATGCGCCCCCTGGCGGCGCGAACGCGCGGCAGCGCCGCATGGATCGTGTCAATGGCCGCGAGCAGGTTCGTCTCCAGCACCAGCCGGGCTACCGGGCCGCCTTCCAGCGCCTCGCCGTCGCGGCGGCCGTCGAGAATCCCGGCATTGGCGACAAAGAGGTCGAGCGGCGCGCCACCGCCAACGCACCGGGCCACCCCAGCCGCGTCGCGCACATCCCCCTGTATCGTCTCGACCACCGCGGCGCCTGTCGCCCGGCATACGCTCGCCACCGCTTCAAGCCGCCCGGCATCGCGCCCATGCAGGCCAAGCGCCCATCCTTCGCCCGCAAGCCGCCGCGCAATGGCCGCGCCGATACCGCTCGACGCGCCGGTTATGAGCGCACCGCGCGCCACGCCCGAACCCATCATCCCGATGCGCCGAGCCGTTCGGCCAGCAGCCCCCGCGCTATGTCTTTGAGGGTCGGCTCCGACTGGCGCACCTGGTCGAGCGCATCCGTCACCGTGGCGACGGTAGCGGCGAGATCCTCCGCGTCATGGCCGGACGACAGGAAGAAGCGCAGCCGCGCCGAACGCTCCGGTACGCCGGGCGGGATCACCGGCACACTCAGAATGCCAGAGGCTTCGAGCCGCGCGGCCAGCAGAACCGTAACGAGGCTGTCGCCCAGAATGAGGGGGGTCACGCCATGGCCCCAGCTCTCGCCGACATCGTGGCCCGACGCCGCCAGCGCATCGCAAAAGCGACGCCCGGCCCGCTGGAGGGCGCCGACCCGCGCGGGTTCCCGCAGCATGATGTCGAGCGCGGTCAGGGCGGCCACGCAGGCAGGCGGCGCGATGCCCACCGAATAGACCATGCCCGGCGCGCTGTATTTGAGATGCTCGATAAGGGAGGACGGTCCCGCCACATAGCCGCCGCAACTCACCAGAGTCTTGGACAGCGTGCCCATCCAGATGTCGACGTCGGCGGGATCGACCCCGCAATGTTCGGCAAGGCCCCGGCCCGTCGGCCCAAGCACGCCCAGCGCATGCGCCTCGTCGATCATCAGCCAGGCGCCATGACGGCGCTTGATGTCGATCAGCCGCTGAAGGTCCGGCCCGTCGCCATCCATCGAAAACAGGCCCTCGGTGACGATCAGGCAGTGGCCGAACCGCCCGCGCGAGGCGGACAGCAGCGCATCGAGCGCCTCCAGATCATTGTGCGGAAAGGTCCGGCGCTGCGCCTGCGCCATCTCCGCCCCGACGATGATGCTGTTATGGGCAAGCACATCGTGGACGATCAGATCGTCCGGCCCCATGATCGTCGGGATCACCGTGGCGTTGGTGGCATGGCCGCCCACGAACAGGAGCGCCTCCTGCGCCCCGTAGAGGCGGGCCAGCTCGCCCTCCAGCGCAGCGTGGAACGGCCGCTCGCCAGCCGTCAACCGGCTCGCGGAAACGCTGGTGCCCCAGCGCGCGGCAGCCTCTGCGACGGCGGCGGTGATCTCCGCATGACCGTTGAGGCCGAGATAGTCGTAAGATGCGAAATTCAGCAGGCGCTTGCCGCCCACCTCGGTCCACGCGCCTGCCCGCACATCGTGCGACCGGTAATAGGGCGCCGCGATCCCCAGCCTTTCGGCCACCTGCTTCTGGAGCCGGAGGGCATCGGCGCCCGGCAGGTCGTCGAAGCTCGGCGACTGCCGCAGCGCCACCGTGGGCAAGAGGTCGGCAAGCGCCTGGGCATCGGTCGAGGGCCGATCGCGGATGGAGGCGAGGAGGGCGGCCCGCTCGCCCTTGTCGAGCCGCCTTGGTCCGAGGTTGGTCACTGGCCGCCAAGGCTCCGCTGGGCCGCCGTGCCACTGTCCATGCGCGGCGCCTCCTGCTCTTGGCTCATGCCATGAAGGGCAAGCAGGCGAGCCTCTTCGGCAGATAGCGGTGCGGCGTCACTCTCGCCAGCCGCGGGACGGGCAACGGCCAGAATCCGCTGCGCGACATCGCGCAGGTTCGACATCGCCCCGACCGCCATCACCGGTAGCTCGATGCGATATTTGCTTTCGAGACTCATGCGCAGTTCGAGCGCCATCAGCGAGTCCATGCCCAGCGCGTCGATGGCGCTGCCGGGATCGACCTCGCTGACCGACAGGCGAAGAATGTGGGCGACTTCCTCCGTGACCAGTGCCGTCAGCAGCCGCAGCGCCTCGGGGTCGGACTTGCCCGCGATGAGGTCGGCCAGCGTCTGCTGTGTCTCGCCCGAACCCTTGCCCCGCGCATCGAACAGGGCGGCAAAGGCGGGAGAGCCCAGCAGCGGCAGGGCAGCCGCCATGCCGCCGGGTGCGAGCCGACTGCACAGCACGACGGGATCGGACAGCGCGTCACCCGCCCCCAGCAGCCGGTCAAGCCATTGCAGCGCCTCGGCCGAAGGGATCGCCGCGACCCCGGCGATGCGCGCGAGGCTCTCCATCGTGTCGCCACGGTCGGCCAGGAGACCGACATCGGCGATGGCGCCCCACTGCACCGCCAGCGCCGGCAGTCCTTCCGCCCGCCGACGCCGCGCCACCCCCTCGAGATAGCCATTGGCGGCGGCATAGGCGCCCTGCCCCGGATTGCCCACAAGGGCCGAGGCGGACGAATAGAGAACGAATTGTTCGATCGGCAGGCCGCGCGTCGCACGGTCCAGGTTGCCTGCGCCGTCCGCTTTCGCCGCGAGCACCCGGCGAAGCGCGTCGGGCTCGATCTCGCCCAGCATCGCATCATCGAGCGCGACGGCGGCATGATAGACGCCCCTGAGCGGCCCCAGCGGGGCGACACGCTCGATGAGGGCGACGACATCCGCGCCATCGCTCACATCGACCCGCTCGATGCGCAGATCGCACCCCGCCTCGCGCGCTGCGACGATCCGTGCCTCGGCGTCCGGGCCAACCGCGCCGCTCAGGGAGGCCGCGACCACCACCGGCGCGCCTCTGGCCGCCAGCCAGAGGACCGTCTCCAGCCCCAGTCCGCGCGTGCCCCCGATGACCAGATGAACGCCCTCGCCGGGCCGGAACGAGCCAACAGCGTCTTCGCCGATGGCCTTTTCGCGCGGCGGCGAAGCGGGACGGATCACGATTTTACCCGCGTGGCCGGAGGACTGCATCAGGCGGAACGCGCTGCCGATCTCCACCGCCTCGTGGACCATGCACGGCAACGGCAGGTAGCGACCGTCCGCAAAGCCCGCCACGATTGCCGCCATGCCGCGCCGCGCGATGTCGGGCTCCTCGGCGACGATCTGGTCGATATCGAGCGCGAAATAGCTGATGTTGCGGCGAAAATGCCGCAGACCGACCGGGCTGTTGTCGACGAAGTCGCGCTTGCCCAGCTCGACGAACCGGCCGCGCGGGGCAAGGCAGCCGATGCTCGCCCGCATCGCGTCGCCCGCCAGGCTGTTGATGACCGCATCGACGCCGCCGAACCGCTCACGCACAAAGGGCGCGAAATCAAGACTGCGCGAATCGCACAGATGATGGGCACCAAAGAGGGACGCCACAGACCGCTTGTCGGGCGCCGAAGCGGTCGCAGTGACCTCCGCCCCCATGGCCCGGGCGATCTGGATGGCGGCGAGGCCCACGCCGCCCGCCCCGCCATGGATCAGGATGCGCTCGCCGGGCCGGAGGCGGATCAGCTCCTCGATCGCATACCAGGCGGTAAGGAAGGCGACCGGGATCGCGGCCGCGGCTTCGGGGGCCATGGCCGAAGGCACCGGGGACACGGCGGCCGCGGGCACGACGATATGGCTGGCGAAGCTGTTGCGGGTGAAGCCCATCACCGTGTCGCCTGGGCACAGTCCCTCGACTCCTTCGCCGATGGCGCTGATCCGGCCAGCGCATTCCAGACCGAAAACCGGGCCGTCCCCGGCATCATCGACAACATCGTCGCCAAGAATGCCGAAGCCGAGCATCACATCGCGGAAATTGAGCCCAGCGGCGGCGATCTCGATCTCCACGTCTCCGGCGCCGGGCGCAGGACGCGGTTCACCGCGCCAGAGCGTCCGATCCAGCGCGCCGCGCCGGACGGGTCTGAACAGGGCGCGCGTGCTGTCCGGCGGGGCGGCCACACCCGGAGCGCCGACGCGCGGCACGGCGACGCCATCCGCTCCAATCAGGAACCAGCGTTCGGCGCCATGCGCGGCCATGATGCTGGCGAGGGCGGCTGCCGCCTGCCGTGGCGCGAGCGACGGGTCGATTTCGACGAGGCGCAGGTCCTTGTCAGGCCGCTCGTTGATGGCCACCCGGCCAAAGGCGGCAAGCGCGGCATTGCTCTCCGCATCCGGCGCGGCGCAGACAATCCATGTTGGATGGGGCCAAGCGGGGTCCGGCCACGCGGGGTCGGGTGCCGTCGATCCTTGCCCCTGCGTCGCTTGTCCCAGCACCCAGTTGCGCAGGCCGAGAAGGCGCGAGTCGAGACTCTGCGCGCCCCGCCCGGCAACATGCAGATGCTTGTCGGAGGCGCTCGATACGCCCGCGATCCGGTCGGTAAGCTGCGCGCACCATGCCGCATCGGTTGCCGTGGCCTTACGCTCCAGCCGGATGGCCCAGCTCTCGTCGGCGGCGGCGAAAGAAGGCTGGCTTGCCCCATCGTCCTGCCGGGTGCGGCGCGACAAAGGCGCACCTGTCTGGAACAGATCGACGATGTCGCTCTCAACCTCGACGGTGAGGATCGACCCGCCCGGACGGAGCAGGCGCTCCGCCGCCTCGGTCAGACCCGCCGCCCCGGCACAGCCGATGAGCAGGTCGGCATGCCCTGCGGCGCCATCCGCCAGATCGACAAAATCGCACCGCTCCGCTTGCGGAAGAAGATAGGCCGTCCGGCTGAGCAGCGCCGGATCCAGCGAGGCGATGGACAGGCGCATCGCGCCACCGCGCGCCAGCTCGGCCAGCCTCGCCGAGAGCGCCGGCACACCGTCGACGACCAGAACGACATGCGCCGGTCCTGCCCCGGCGTGCCCGATCGCGTCCCGCACCAGCCCCGTCACATGGTCAGCCACCATCGCGGGCATCATGCCACCGAGCGTATGGCGTTCGAGCAGCGGCGCGCGCGGCGCAAACGGGATACGTCTGGTGCACTCGTCCGCGAAGGACGCCGCCGCATGCGCCGACAGGAGCAGGTCCGTCGCAGCAGCGGGATTGTCCTCCGCAAAAGTCGCCAATATGGCCTCGGGCTGCGGCAGATCGTCCCTGTCCACAAGGACGGTTCGGTCGCATTCGTCGGCCAGCAAGCCGGCCCCCGTCAGCTCTGCCAGCAGCGCGCGGACGCGCGGCACATTGTCGGGGGCGATCATCTCGCCCTTGCCCAGCCGGGCGCGTTTCTTTCCGTCCATGGACCACAACGTCGCCATCAGCGCGGCGCGCAGATGGGCGCGCAGGAGCAGCCGCCCCTCGGGCACGGGCGGCAGGGTCGTCTGCGCGAGCCGTTCGCCAAGCCCCGCATGCAGGCCGCCCCCCTCCGGCAACCCTGCCGGCAGCGGCCGGATCTGGCGGAGCACGGGTGCCTGATCGTCACCTGCGAGCATGACCGGACGGAGCAGCGCCCTCTCGACGTGCCCGACGAGCTGGCCCTCGGCATCATAGAGCCACAGGGTGACAATCTTGAACTGGCCGTCATCGCGGTCGGCGCGCAGGCTGGCGCTGACAACGGTCGGCGAGTCGCGCAGCAACGTCAGGCGCTCGAACCGGATGGGCAGCCAGGCGCGCCGGTCCCCGTCGGTCGCGTCGAGCAGGTCGAACACCGCGTGCAGGGCGGCATCGACGCTGGCCGGATGGAGCAGATGCCGGACGGTATAGGCGCCGGTCCGCGCCGGCGGTGGCGCCAGATCAATCCACATCGTCGTCCGGTCGGCCCGCCGGACCCGCTCCACCAGCCGGAAGGCGGGGCCGTAATGAATGCCGGTGCGCTCGGCGGCATGATAGAGCTTCGCGGCGTCGCGCGTTTCCAGCCCGTCGCCTGCAACCGGGCCGGGAACCGGATGGTCCGATGCCAGGGCGATGACGCCGCGCGCGCAAAGCGTCCAGTCGTCAGCCCCGGCGCGGTTGCGGGCATGGATCTCGACTGTCCGGCCATGTGCGCCATAGCGGACGGAAACCGCGCGCTGGCTGCCCGCGGGAATGACGAGCGGCTTCAGAATGTCGAAGTCCTCAATCGCGATCGCCCCGTCGGGATGCACGGTGCGGGCAACCGCAAGCGCCATTTCGAGAAGCGCCGTTGCCGGCACGATGGCTTCACCGTCGACGACATGATCGGCGAGATAGGGGACGAGTTCGACGTCTATCGTCGCCTGCCACTCCATCGAGCCTTCGCTCAGCGGTGCCCCGATCAGCGGGTGACGGGGCACAATCCCGTGAATGTCGACAGCGGCGCCTGTCGCGACATGGCGATAGGTCCTGCGCTGCCAGGGATAGGCGGGCAGAGGCACCGACCGATCGAGCCAGTGCCGACGGCGCTTCGGCGCTGGCGGCTCGAAGCCATTGGCAACCGCTGCGGCAAAGGCGTGCCTGACAGGAAACTCGACCTGTGGCGCGGCATCGCCTGCCTCGGGACCGAGCAGCGTCGGCAGGACGTGCGCACTCGCGCCCTGCGCGTCAATGACAGCGGCCAGCGCGGACTGAAGGATAGGCTTCGGCCCAATCTCGAGAAACAGCGAGCATCCCAGATCAATGGCCGAGCGCACGGCCGTGCCAAACAGGACCTCCTCACGGACATTGCGCCACCAGTAGCGGGCATCCGGCAGATCGGACTCGATCGGCTGGCCGGTCACGGTCGAAATCATCAGCAGACGGGCGGGATGGGCGCCCACCGTTCCCACGCGGCCCATGAAGCCCGGCCTGATCTCCTCAAGCAGGACGCTGTGATAGGGATAGTCGATATCAAGCCGCCGTCCGGCAATGCGTCTGCTGCGGGCGCGCTGCAACGCCTCATCAACCGCAGCGCGTGCGCCCGATATTGTGACGGACCCAGGCCCATTGTCGGCGGCGATGCCGATCGGTCCCGCCTCTACCTCGCCAAGCAGCGCGGCCACTGCCGCCCGGTCGGCAGCCAGCACCGCCATGGCGCCGGCGCCGCGCACCGCTTCCTGGCTCTCCGCACGCGCGATCAGAAGCCGCGCCGCCTGCTCAAGGTCGATGATCCCCGCGCAATGGGCGGCCGCAATCTCGCCGACGCTATGACCGATGACCATGTCCGGCTTCAGTCCCTGCGCGGCGAAGGCGCCGACGAGGGCCGCCTGGATCGCGAACAGCAATGGCTGGGCACAGGCGGCATAACCGAGACGCTCGTCCAGTGCCTCGTCAAACAGCATCGTCGCGGGCGACCCGGCGCCGAGCGAGGCGAAACAGCGGTCGATGCGGTCGAAGGCCTGCGCGAACTCGGCATTGACGCTGTAGGCCTGCCTGCCCATGCCCGCCCATTGCGCGCCATTTCCGTTGAAAACAAAGCACGTCCTGCCGGTGCGGGCCGGCACCGAACCCATCGCAAGGGCTGGCGACTTGCGTCCCTCCGCAAAGGCCTCCAGCGCCTCCGCCATGGCCTCCGCACCGCCAATCGGCATCGCGAGGCGACGGGTCATCCGCTGGCGACCGGTCTGCACGGCGTCGGCCAGCCGCTCGGGCGGCACACCGCCGCGAAGAATCGCGGCGTGGCGCCCTGCCAAGGTCCTGAGCGCATCCTGACATGCCGCGGAGATGACCAGAATCTGTGGGGGACGATCGTCGCTCAGCGCCGGGGCGAGCGGCGGTCGCGGCGCGCCGGCCATGATGACATGCGCGTTGGTGCCGCCGAAGCCGAAGGACGACACGCCGCAGATGAGAGGGTCGTGACGCGGCAACGCCAGCCCCTCGGCGACCGGTGAAAGATTGAGCCGCGCAAAATCAATTGCCGGATTGCGTTCGGCCAGATGCAGGGTCGCCGGCAGATGGCGATGCTCCAGCGCGAGCAGCGCCTTCATCATGCCCGCGACGCCGGATGCAGGCTCAAGATGACCGATATTGGACTTGACGGACCCGATCGGGAGCGGCCGTGACCGCTGCGCACCCAGAACCCGGCCGATCGCGGTCGCCTCGATGGGATCGCCGACGGTGGTGCCCGTCCCGTGCGCCTCGATGAAAGCAAGCGAATCCGGATTGACCCCGGCATCGCGATACGCGCGTTCAAGCAGGGATACTTGCCCGCTCAGCCGTGGCAGGGCGATGCCGGAGGTCCGTCCGTCAGAGTTGACCGCCGTCCCGACGATGAAGGCGCGCGCCGCGCCGCTCGCGGCAACATCATGGCGTCGCAGGACAAAAGCGACAGCGCCCTCGGATCGGACATAGCCGTCTCCGTGCGCCGAGAAGGGTCGGCACGCGCCGGTCGGCGACAGCATGGACGCGCGCGAGAAGCCGATGAACGATGCCGGCGACAGCAGCAGATTGACGCCGCCGACAATCGCTGTGTCGATCCGGCCCGAAACGATATCCGCCACCGCGCGATCCACCGCGACCAGCGAGGACGAACAGGCCGTGTCCACCGCCAGACTGGGGCCGCGCAGATCGAACAGATAGGACATGCGGTTGGCGACAACCGACAGCGTGTTGCCGGACATAAAATGGCTTTCCATCGCGCCGGGATCGCCGCCGAACATATTGGCATGATCGAGGGCTGAAACGCCGACATAGACCCCGACCTCGCGCCCCGCGAGGTCGGATGGCGCGATGCGCGCATCCTCCAGCGCCTCCCACACGACCTCGGCCAGCAGCCGCTGCTGGGGGTCTATCTGGGCCGCCTCGCGCGGCGAAAGCCCGAATACATTGATGTCGAAATCATAAGGCGCATCGAGATAGCCGCCGCTGAAGCTGTAGGCGAAGCCCGGCGCGCGCGGATTGGGATGATAGAAGGCCTCGGCAGCCCAGCGCCCCTCCGGCAGGGGGCCGACGCTGGTGCCGCCATCGACGAGAAGATCCCAGAAGCTGTGCTCGTCATGCGCGCCGGGCAAACGGCAGGCGGCGCCGACGATGTTGATGGTGTTGCGTGGATTCACCGGGCCTCGTCTTGAGCAACGTCGAACCGATCCCCGCCGGCCTTGCCCGAAACTATAACAGCCCCCCGCCTCACCGCAATCGACTACTGCTATATGCGTCCGGACGCGCGATGGCGGGGATGACCGCGCTCGGCTCAAGCCGGTTTGCGGTGCGCCGAGAAGGCGTTAACTAGGCCCGCGGTGCAGCGCGATTCTATGGAGGGGCGGTTGGCGCGTGCGATCGGCTATGATGTCTCGCGCCTGTTCCTGGCGCCGTGGTCGCTCGCGCCCCGCGGCATCGACCGGATCGATCTCGGGCTCGCCGAACGCTATTTCGACGGGTGGGCGGGAGACGTCTGGGGCGTTCTGCCGACACCCTGGGGCGTGCGGCTGTATGAGCGTCGGCGTGTCCTGGCGGCGCTGCGCCATCTGCGACATTTGTGGGCGGAGGAAGCCGATCCCGCTGAGGACCCGGTCTGGCGCGGTCTTCGCGACGCATTGCTGCTGGATACCCACGCACCGATCCCGATGAAGCCCCGCCCTCCCCTGTCGCGCCGGCAGCGCATCGGCCGGATGCGGACGGCCCTCGGCGAGACGGGCTTCGCTTTCGGCGCGCCCATCCGCCACGCGCTGCCGGTCGATGCCGCCTATCTCAACATCGGCCAGATCGCCCTCGCTGTGCCCCCGCTCTACCGATGGCTTGGCGCACGCACCGACGTGACGGCCATCGTCATGCTGCACGACGTCATTCCGCTGACGCATGGCGAGCATGTCGCGCCGTCGTCAGCCCGGCATCACGGGCGCATGATCCGCACCGCCGCCCTGCGTGCGCACGGCATCGTCACCACCACAGCGCACGCGCGTGAAACGGTTTGCGAAGCACTGCGCCGCGAAGGGCGGCAGACCGTTGCCGTCTGGGCGCGCCACCTGCCGCTGCACCCGGCCTTTCTCCATGCACCGGCAGGTCATTCCGCGCTCGCTGGCCTGCCCTATTTCGTGATCTGCGGCAGCATAGAGCCGCGCAAGAACCACGCCCTCCTGCTCGAACTGTGGTCGCTGATGCTGAGAAGCGGCGTGCCTGACGCCTGCCCGCATCTCGTGATTGCAGGAAGCCTCGGCTGGCGCGCCGAGGAGATACTGGCGCCACTGGCGCGCGATCCGGGCCTCGCGGCGCATGTGCATGTGGCGCACGGTCTCTCGACGCCAGCCCTCGCGCAACTGATGGCCGGCGCGGCGGGCGTGCTGATGCCGTCCCACGCCGAAGGGTTCGGCCTGCCGGTGGCGGAGGCACGCGCGCTTGGCGTGCCGGTGATCGCCTCGGACATTCCGGCCCATCGCGAGATCGCCGGGGCGGGCGCGCGGCTTCTCCCGCCCGATGCCACCGCCCCGTGGCAAGAGGCGTTGCGGGAAGTCCTCCGAGCGGGCAAGGACGTCCGTATGGCCCCAGGCGGGGGCCAGACACTCGACGGCTATTTTTCGGAGCTTGATGATTTCGTGGAACGCTGCGCCGCCGAACGGGCCGAGCCCGCCCCTGTTCCCCGCCGGTCGCGCTTCGGCCTGCCGGCGCGCGGCACGAGGCGCCGCCGACTGGAGGCCGAATGAACGACACAAGCGGCCATCAGCGTTTCAACGACAGTCTGCTTGCGCGGCATGAACGCAGCGTCCTGGTGATGCTTGCCCGACATACACCGCGATGGATTTCGCCCGACCGGATGACGATGATCGGCATCCTCGGCGCGTTTCTCGCCTTCTGGGGCTTTGCACTCAGCAACCGGGCGCTTGAATGGCTGTGGCTCGCCAATGCGGGGCTGGTCATCCACTGGCTTGGCGACTCGCTTGACGGCACGCTCGCGCGGGTGCGCGCGATCGAGCGGCCCCGCTACGGCTTCTATCTCGATCAGGTGATCGACACGGTCGGCAATCTGCTGATCGGCGCGGGCGTGGCGGTCGCGCCCTTTGCCCGGCCGGACATCGCGCTGATCGTGCTCGCTCTGTATCAGATGCTGGCAATCCAGGTGCTCGTGCGGACCATCGTCGACCGGGAATTCCACGTGGCGGTCGGCCGTTTCGGGCCGACGGAACTGCGCATCGGCATCATCCTCATGAACATCGGCGTGCTGCTGTTCGGGGGGACGGAGCCGATCTGGACCACACCCATCGCGCTCGGCTGGTGCGATCTCCTCATGCTTGCGCTGATCGGATTTCTGGCATTTCTGTTTGTCAGCCAGATGGTGCGGCACCTGAAAAGGCTCGAGGCGGAGGAAGGACATTTGGAAAATGACGTTTGACTCTCAGGATGACCAGCCAGTGAAATTTATCAATGCGTTAGAACCGATGTATTTCGATGCCCGGACACTGTCCGAAATGGCCAAGAACTTTTTCGATATCGCACAATCAGTTGCGTTTCTTCCCTATGATCCCTCAGATGATCGCGATCTCGCCGCGGCGGCCTTGTCGGAAGGGGCAACGATCCGCCTGAAATTTCAGGGGTCCATTCGTCTTTTATTTCACTGTCACGCATGGAGTGGCACTGCTACCCTTGTCGGTGTCGGCACCCCAAAACAGATCGAGCTCTATTCCAGCCACCCGGCCGAAAAGTGGGTTGAAATAGACGTTGAAGATCCGACAACCATGAATGAATGCCTTCTCGTCACAGGCATTAGCCCCGCCGACAAAGCGGCATTAGGCGCACAGATGTGGCTAAGGGGTGTGGAATTTCATTCCCGTCAGCCGTGGCTGCCTACTTCTCTGCCAGCAAGTTCTACATGCGATCTCGTTTTTGGTCATGTCGGCTCATTTTTGGTTCCGCATCAGGACCGTATCATCAGTCGTCGGATACGAACTTCGGGAATATGGGCGCCGCACGACGTTGAATTCTTCAGCAAGGTGATACGACCTTCCTCGACAGTTTTAGATATTGGGGCGAATATTGGCCACCATAGCGTGACCTTCTGCAGAATGGTCGGATCGGCGGGTAGGGTTATTGGCTTTGAACCACAATCGTTCATTCATGCATTCGCCGCGACAAACCTGATCCTCAACAACTGCAATAATGGTACCGTCGAACGGTTATGCCTGGGTGACAGCGAAGGCAGCATAACGATGTCACCGATATCTTATCGCTCCGAAGCAAATTTCGGCGCGTTGGGCGTATGTATAGATCAGGATAATACAGGTGAGGTTGTTCCCCTGACAACACTCGATAAATTCATCGAAACGCACTACGATGGAGCCTTGGATGTCGATTTTATCAAAATAGATGTTCAATCGTTCGAATTATATGTTCTGCGCGGCGCAGAAGCGACCTTGAAGCGTTGTATGCCAAATGTATTTTTGGAAATATCTCCATATTGGATGGCTAATCGCGGATATTCCTATAAAGAAATATACGAGTTCATGTTCGATCTCGGCTATAGCTGCCAGCATTTTGGCAGTCATTTTGAAATTGATGAGGGGATGCGCATTTGGAACGGGAACAAATCCGAGGAGTGGGATGCCTATTTTTTTGTTGAAAAATAGAGCATTTATGAATTGATCATTCCATCAGATTGAGTTCGTTTAAAAACATTTCCTTCATTGTAAGAGAATATTCGTCCCTCTGAATTTTAGAAGAAACGGATAGAATCAGCGGATCGCTGAAATCGATACCGAGGAAATTTTCGGTGGTCACGATGAGGATTTCAGGATACTTTGAAAATACTTCATAAATGAAATGAATGTGATCCATGGGCGTTTTGTTAAAAAATTCCGCCCACTTTGCATAATGACTGCCAATGTATTCAAAACTATTGGAAATACCGCAAAAATCATATTCTACTGCATCGTTTTTTTGTTCATCATGCTCAAAAACGTGCCACAAATCGGTCTGCTTCGCTCTCCAAAAACTTATTGCCTGATCAATTTTGTCTTGACGCTCAATGTACAGCCATTTGCTGTTTTTAAACAGAATTTCGCACGTTTGCTCGGGACTTTGGTCGGGCGCAACCAAACGGCAAAACCACTCAAGATGGGACCACATGAATTTGGAGGTGAACGTTGAACCATGCGCCGTTGAAAAAACCTGCTCCACCAGTTCCATAAAATGCTGATCGGTTTCCGGTGACTCCCGCTCAAACACAGCGAACTTTTCAAGATGGAGACCATCAAGACCATTAGCCCACAGCAGATGGCCCGCGTACGAACTGCCTGACCGGAACGTGCTGGCAAGAAACACAAATTGAGTGATTCCGTAACTGTCTATTACCTCACGGACCAGTCTCAATCGCGTGCTTTGACCACCCGATTTAATTGCCATCACTTTCCACCCGATGCTGCGCATCGAAAGGTCCGTGTGGCGGACGCCGCCGCACCGCGCCAACAAGCGCAGCGTCCGCAGATCGGGCGAGCGTCTGGTTGACCGAATGATCAACCACCAGCGCGTGCAGCGCCTCCTCATAGGCGCGCTTGGCATGTTGATCGAGAATAGCATGCGCAGTTCCGGCAGCCCGGCGGGTGGCAGACGAGACGTTGTGCTTGGCTAGCGCGCGGATCGCCGCGTCGAGCTTCGGCTCATCCGCAAATGCTGCCTTTCGGAGGTGGAGCCAGGGCAGTATTTCTTCGGCTTCACCCAATGTATCGGCCAACGCCGCAACATCCTCAACCATTGGTATGCGCGGAAACAGGCTCAGAATGTGGGACAGATATTTGGCGTCAATGGTCACGACAACAACTCCCCGATGGGTGCCTCGCCTTTTTTAAGCGCGCGCGTGTAGACCGCTTCCAGCCCGGAGATCATCGCATCCACCGAGTAGAATGCGTCCCACGCGCGCCGGGCCAGCCGACCACGTTCAGCCAGGATGGACCGTTCACGATCGAGGGACAAAATGCCTTCTGCAATCAGTTGAGCGGTGCGCGGGCCGTCATCGAAGGCTGAACATCCATTCTCCACCGTCAAAATCTCTGCAAGCCCGCCGCTTTTCAAGCCCACAACCGGCCGGCCTGCCGCCATTGCCTCAATCGCAACAAGACCAAAGGATTCAAATCGACTTGGCATGAGCACGATGTCTGCGCAGACATAAGCATCGTCCAGTTGATCGCGCTCCAACAGCCCATCGAAATGCACGTTCGGACTATCAAACACTGTCGCGAAACTCTGCTGCCGGAGCCACGCCTCACGATCCGGCGTAAGCTGATCGCCGACAAAGCGGAACACAATGTCGGACCGCCCGGCCAGCAGTTTCGCAACCTGGAGCGCGATATCAAATCCTTTGCGCGCTTCAAAACGGCCAGCAAACAACAGTTGAAGCGGCGCGCCAGCGAGCATGGCGCGATTGCGCTCCATCCACGCTTCCTGCCGGGTGATGAGGGGATCCGGGGTGCCGTGCGGGACCACAGGCGCACGATCCGCTAAATCGAGGTCATACACGGCCTCGATCTCGCCAACGATGGCCTTGCTATTAGCGATAAGCACTGGCGCACGCGACAGCAACTGTCGCTCAGCGGCGATTACCCGGTCCACAAAGTGATAGCCATATAGAGGCCGCTCGGTCCATTCCTTTTTGAAGGGGCGAGCCATGGCATAGGTCGTATGAAGACTGACCAATGTCGTCAGATCAGCATCGTCAAACGTTGCGATACCTTCCAAGTCCCAAATGGGAAAGGACGCAATGTCCAGACCGAAAGTCTTCAGATATTGCGTCTCCTGCCAGACGCGGGCTGTCCAGGCCGCCAGCGCCAACGGGATGTCATACATTTCTGCAAACGGCTCGCCCTCCGCGTCCTTCGCCACCAGCTCATGGACCCAGATACCATCGCGGAAACATGTATTTTCGATCCCGCCACTTGCTTCGGTCAATACGTGCACACGATGGCCGCGCCGCGCTAAACCATGGGCCACCAACCACGTCCATCGGGCGATGCCCGTTTCATTGACAGGAGGAAAGCCCTTGCTGACAAGCACGATTCCTAGAGAGAACTTATCCACGACCGGGAATCTGACAAATGGTAGCGCAGGCTCTTCGGGCAAGTTCCCACCCGACGCAGCGGCCCGACCGAGGGCAAGCGCCATGCCCTCCTCCACCCCTCGCATCAGATCCTGATCGAGCGCAAAGCGATGGCCACTCTCGATCTTGCCATGATCTTCAAGCCATTTATTGCTTGTGCTGATCTCCTCTCGATAGCGGTCGAGTTCGGCACCGGCTCTCGCGGGATCGTGCGCGATACCATGGCGGGTGACAAAATAGGCCTTGGACCGGGCCGACGGATAGATTGTTCGCGCTATTCGCTCGGGCGATCGGATGTGACTTTCAGCAAACTGGTGAAAGATGATTGCGCTTGGCTCGTAAACGATCTTCCACCCAGCATCGACAAGGCGCAGGCAAACATCCGTTTCGTCGAGCAGATAGGCAAAGCTGTTATCGAATCCCCCGATGGCCCTCAGGGCTGTTGCGCGAAAGGATGAATTTGTACCCAGCAAGCTAGGATAATAGGGTGAACCCGGGCGGTTTAGAGGCCGTTCATCGAAATAAGGGTCAACATTGAATGCATTCCCGTAACGATCGCAAATCGTTTTTCGAACTTGCCAGGATACGCCTGTGTTGTTGACCGTATAACCACCGACCCCTCCGACCTCAGGATCAGCGTAGAGCGGTATCAGACGGTCGAGCCAGCAAGGGTGAGGTGCTGCGTCGTCGTCCATGAAACAAATGACTTCGCCCGCGGCTGCGGCAATGCCAATGTTGCGCGACATCGAGAGGTTGGCCTCATCGCAGGACAGCATTTTGATCCGACTTGCCCAGCCAGCGATAACTTCGGCGGTATTATCCGTCGACGGACCGTTCACAACGACGACTTCAAAATTCGGATAGCGGAGGCCCTGAAGTGCGTTGAGCGCGTCGCCGAGCCAGGCAGCACGATTATAGGTGTTGACGATTACTGAAACCGATGGCGAGTTCATCAGCAAACCTTCATCAAAGCGGAAAATTTGCGATTCGCAACGATCGCTTCATCGATTTCGAGCAACGATATGATAAGATTGCGATTGTCCTCGCAAATGCGTAAATATTGCAATCTTTCAGGCGGGCCAAGATGATTGCGATGAAAGACAAGGTATTCAAAACACTCCAGATCGTGCAATGTGGGTGGTGCATCTAGGGGAAGAACGTTCAAATCCATGGAACGGCCTGAAGCGATACCGCCACCGTTACGCAGCGAAACAAACTCAACGTGCTGCTCTATTTCATCCCAGGCTGCACCAGACGCTAACGCGCTACGATAGTTCAGTTCGGCTCCAACGTAATCGGCTCGCTCTTTGAGCATATGTGCGTATTGAATACGATATCCGGGATGCAGCGGATAAAGCTGAAGCGCACGCCAATAGCAGTACTCCGCATGCGACCAGTCACGCCGATCACGGGCCGAGTCACCTTCGACGACCAATGCGCGGAATTTCGGATCCTTATTCGCCAATGCTATTTGCGAATTAATCTGCATGAGTCGCGTTGATTCACTATCCATTGCGGCTGATTTCGCAGGCGGTAGCGCGCTCTTGGCCGCAGAAATGCCACCCATCAACGAACTCTCCAATTTTGCACCAATTCGCGGCAGCAACGACTTCAGCGGCCTGTCCCCCACTCCCATGCTCCCATTCCCCGCTCTAAGACAGGCTGAACGGACGATGCCGAAACCAACCAACTTTCGACCCGCCCGGAAAGCCGACCTTCCTTTTTCAGCCTATCCCCGCATCTGGAGCGCATGGTGCACCTCGCACGCCTCCTCGACACTGTCAAAGAACACCAGCGACCCGGCATAAAGCACGGCGCCGCGCGTGCAATATTGCTGCAGCGTATAAGGGTCATGGGATGTCATCACCAGCGTCGCGCGATCGCGACGGGCCATCAGTTCATCCTCGGATCGGCGACGAAAACGCTGATCTCCGGCGGCCGTCACCTCGTCAACGAGGTAGCAGTCGAAATCGATCGCCAGCGACACGCCAAAGGCTAGCCGAGAGACCATTCCGGACGAATAGTTCATCACTGGCTGGTCCATGTAGATGCCCAGCTGCGCGAAGTCCTCGACATAAGCCACCATCGCGCGTTCATCCTGCCCATATAGCCGCGCCAGGAAACGGACATTATCGGCGCCCGTCATTGTCGGCTCAAAGCAGCTTGCATAGCCGATCGGCCAGGAGGTTCGCATCGTGCGGGTCACAGTGCCGCGCGTTGGATACTCAACCCCCGCGATCAGGCGCAACAGCGTGGATTTGCCAGCTCCGTTAGCCCCACATATTGCAAGGCTTTCCCCGCGCCCGATGGTGAAGGTCAGCTCGTGGAATACCTCGCGCCGGAGTTTGCGGCTTTCATAAACCTTGGCCACGGCATCGAAACGGATCACGGGGACGCTCCCGGAAGCAAACAGAGGACAGTTTGGCGCAGGCGGCCCTGCTCGCCCAAACCTTGCGCCAGCTTGTGCATCGTCTATCAGTCCATGTCGAGCCGTTCAACATCCCGCCTGAGCGGCAGGTCGGCAGATTTGGAGAAAGTTCGCCGTGATCTTCTCAAGCAGTCGGCGCCTCTTCTCCCATGCGCTGTTCGATCCGTCGGACCTGGGCAGTGGCCAGCGAACCAAGAATGAAGCGATCATCCGCAGTCTGTGCGCCGTGGCCCCTCTGGGGCAGGGTGACATTCTTTGTCGGGCGCTGGGGCGATACAAAATGTTCGTGGACCCGGACGATCTCGGCTTTTCATCGCACATCATGCTGGACGGCTATTGGGAGATGTGGGTCACCGAGATGATCGCGCACCTGGTGAAACCGGACATGATCGTCGCCGATATCGGGGCCAATCTTGGCTATTTCAGTCTGCTGATGGCCGATCTCGTCGGACCTCGCGGGTTTGTCCATGCGTTCGAGCCCAACCCGGCGATTGCGCGGCGACTGCGCATGTCGCTGGAGGTGAACGGATTCGCCTCTCGTTCCGCCGTTGAACAGGTGGCACTGAGCGATGCGGCTGACGCGAACATGGCGCTTGTCGTGCCGCCACACGAGCCAAAAAACGCCTTTCTGATGCCAGAAGGCGAAGGATTGCCGGTCGGTGCCGCACATGTTCGAACGGCGCGGCTCGACGGCGATCCACGCTGGGCGGACATCGATTTCGCCAAGATTGACGTCGAAGGTGCCGAAGAGCTGGTCTGGGCGGGCGCGAAAGGGTTGCTGGACGGCGGACGGCTGCGCACCATCATCCTGGAGTTTGCCGCCGCTCGCTATGCCGACCCGGCGCGATTTCTCGGCGAGATCGTCGCCCACGGTTTCTCGCTCGCCTATATCGACCTCAGGCAGGGGAGGATCAGGGCGACGGTCGCCGACATTCTGGCGCTGAACCCGCTTGAAGATGTCATGCTGCTGCTGCAACGGTGATGCGGACGAAGATGCGCGCGGTCGAACCCTTTGCCTATTTCCCCGATCAGGCCAGCGCCATCGCAGGATTTGGCGGGGCACGCCCCCCGGTCGACCCGCTCTACTGTCTTCATACGGCCTATGTCCCGGTCCAGCCCGGCCTGACATGCTTTACGCTGCGTCTGTCGGACGCATGCGCAAGCCGGGGCGAGCTCACCCTGCGGGTTCACAGCTATCGCCCCGACGGGTTGGCGGGCGTGACGCTCGTCGCCGGCAATCGCCTGCAGCTCGACCGGCTGGACGATTGGCAGGCGGGCCGACAGATTGACCTGCCAGTGCGGTTTCGTGCAGTGGCGGGCGTGCACTACGCGCTATACGGCTTTTTCTCCGAGGCGGCCGATCTGCGCGCGACCGCCATTTCCGTGATGCTCGAAGAAGACGATGCGTCGGGCCGGGGCCAGGCCGACGCTGCGCTGCCAGAGCAGGATTCAGCATTCGCAATCGAGGCGGCGTTTACCGCGCGCCAGAAGCTTGCCTCCTCTGCCGACCAGCCGCTCTCTCTGCCGCTTTCGCGTGATTGCCGCACCGATGAGGCGCAGGCGGCCCTTGTCGAATGGCCCGGCCTGTCGCCGATCGACGCCTGGACGCAATCGCTGTGCGTTCATGTGCTGCGGCATCAGGGCTGCCTCCAGCCCGGCGCGACAGGGCTGTTACAGCGCGAAAATCCGCGCCTCCACGCGCTGCTGTCCGAGCGCGGCTGCGTCGTTCGTCACGGCGAGGCCAGCGACGCGGAGCGATTCGATTTTCTGATTATTGACGGACCTCTGCACGACGCGGCAGACCATCCGGCGCATTATGCGTATTTGCTGGAGCGATGCTCCGGGCTGCTGCGGGGCGGCCTTGCAGTGATTCTGACATCCTATCACCCGGGCGCCATGCCGAGCTCGGGCCGCATCGATCGTAACGCGCTCTGCCAGTGGGCGCTGCGACTGATTGCGTCCGGCTATGACGTTGCGCAACTGCGCTTCTCCGAAGCCGCTCTGTTGGAGTGGGACCGCGAAGACGTCGCGCGCTTTGCCATGATCGTCCGCAAGGTCTAGGTCAGGGGATATGGACCGGACGCCGCCTTTGTCGCTCGATGCGGTTCGGTCGCAGGCACGCGTCCTGCGCGCTCTGACATTACGGGAGATGCAAGCCCGGTTCGGACGCGAAAACGTCGGATTCCTGTGGATGATCTTCGAGCCGATGCTGTTCGCAGGAGGGGTGACGCTGATCCATTACTTCAGCGACGCAGCGGTCCATAGTCCCGGTATCGGCCCCTATCCGTTCACGCTCCTCGGATACTGCTTGTTCATCATTTTCCGCAACAGCTTCAACCGAGCCGACAAGGCGCTCAACGGCAGCGCCAACCTGTTCTACCACCGGCAGGTCGCGCCCCTCGACCTGCTGGTGGCTCGCCACTACATCGAGATTGTCGGCTGCCTCTGCGCTTTTGTGGTGCTGACAGGCGTCGGCATCGCACTGGGCCTTTCAGAGCGGCCCGCCCGCCCTCTGGAGTTACTGCTGGGCATAATTGGCATCAGCTGGATCTCCTTCGCGCTGATGCTTGTCGTCGCAGCGCACACCTATGAAGGTCATGCCATCAGCCGCCTCGTCCACCCGTTTTCTTATCTGATGGTCCCGCTCAGCGGTGCTTTCATCACCATGGACTTCCTGCCGAGCTGGTCACGACCCTATATGGCCTGGAATCCGATGATGAGCATTTTCGAGCTTGCGCGCTATGGCATGTTCGAATCCGCGCGTCCGGACTATATCTATCCGGGCTACATCATTGCCGTGTGCGCCGGGCTGACCTATTGGGGATTGCTGGCGATACGCAGGGTGAGAAAGGACATTCATGTCGGATAGGCATATAGCGCCCTTGCCGGGTCGGGCCTGATCCCATGCACGGAATAATCGGGCCGGATCGGGCCGAGGTATCCAGTCGCGATGCGCGCCGGAACGCCATAGTCAACCTGATCCGGGAATATCGGGCGTTTCTGTTCCTGGTCGTGGCGCCGACGATGCTGGTCGCGTGCTATTATTTTCTGTTCGCAGCAAACCAGTACGAGTCTCAGGCCGACTACGTCGTGCGTCACGCCGAAAGCCCCGCGTCTTCCGGCGCGGCAGGTCAGCTGCTCGGCTTTACCTTCGGGCGGAGCACGACCTCGCCCGATGCATATCTGATCGAGGATTATCTGCTGTCCCACGAGACCGTTACGCGCCTGCGCGCGGAGGACGAGCTGGTGGCCCGGTTCCGTTCGCCCAGCGCAGACTGGATCAGCCGCCTCTGGTTTGCTGACCCGAGTCCCGAATGGCTGCTGCGCTATTATCGCAATCAGGTGTCTATCGAGCAGGACGAAGAAAGCGGCATCAGCCACTTGCGCGTGCACGCCTTCACGCCCGCAGATGCGCGGCACATCGCCGCAAAGCTGCTCCTGCTGGGCGAGGCGCAGATCAACCGGCTGAACACGCGCAGCTTCAATGATGCGGTTGCCTCGGCACAAGCCGAGCGAGATGCGATGGAAAAGACGCTGGTCAGCCTCCAGCAGCAGCTGACACAGTTTCGTCGAACACGCGGGGATATCGACCCGGAAGGGACCGGCAAGGCACAGATCGGCCTTGTGACGAGCCTGACGGGCGATCTCGTCGCGGCCCGTTCCCGCCTGAACGCCATGCGCGGCCTCATCAGCCCAACGAGCCCTCAATATCGCGCCCTGGCGGCGCAGATCCGGGCGCTGGAGGCGCAGGTCGCGGCCCAGTCCGCCGGGATTGCGGGCGCGGGCGCGTCCACAGCCGCCAGCCTCGGCGACTATGAGGCGCTGCTCCTGCGCCGCGATCAGGCCGCCAGACAGTTTGCCGCCGCCAGCGACCGGCTGGAGTCGGCGAAGGCGCAGGCCGCCCGGCAACAGCTTTACCTGGTCCGGGTCGTGGACGCCAACATGCCGGTCCGCTCCCTGTATCCCGAGCGGGGCAAGATCGTGCTCACGGTCTTTCTGGGTCTGGCGCTCGCCTATGCGATCGGCTGGCTGATCGTCGCCGGCATCCGCGAACACAGCCTCTAGACCATGTTCAGAGCGACGGCAGCGGCGCGCTGCCAATTAACCCTCTTCCTTGACTTTGCCGTTGATATCGGGCGCCGCCGCACGATCGGGACACCGATCCTGACGACAATCCCCGAACCGGCCATTCACCATCGTGATGCTTGGGATTCCGCCGCTTTTTCGTGACGGGTGACCATCCGAACAATTGTGCGGTGCCGAAACGATTCCGTCCGCGCCCCCGCAATGTCTCGATTCAGCACAGCAGCCACGGATTTCCGCCGCTTTTGCGTTGCATTGTGCTTTGCAACAGATTAACGGTTCTGGCGGGTTCAAAAGCGATATAACGAGTCGATCAACAGCCATCCTCACAGGGGTATTCCGATGACCAAGTTCTTTATGACCACTGCGGCCGCGATGGCTGCCTTCGCGATGGCTCCTTCGGCCAACGCCACCGTTATGGCCAACTTCACCCCCAGCGCAACGCCGGGTGACGCGGCCGACATCGCCAACACCGGCCAGAACGGCGTGTTCAACGTCAGCGGCAACATCTTCTCCGGCCCGATCACCGCGATCATCGGTCACACGATCAGCGTTCTCGATGACTTCATCGACACCTACACCTTCACCATTCCCCAGACCGGCAACGGTTCGGGCGCCGTGATCAACATCGAAGCGGTGTTCCAGGGTGACATCGACTTCACCTCGGTCGTGTTCAACAACGGCGTGTCGGACTACTTCGGCACCGTGACCAATGTGGCTGGCGGCGACAGCAAGGCGACCGTGTCGGGCGTTCCGATCATCTCGGGCAACCTCAACACCGTCACCGTCACCGGCAAGGTCGTGACCGCTCCGGCGTCTTACGGCGGCAACCTCTCCTTCACCCCGGTGCCGGAACCCACCACCTGGGCCATGATGCTCGTCGGCTTCGGCCTTGTCGGCTTCGCGCTGCGTCGCCGCCAGAGCGTCAAGACCGCCGTTTCGTTCGCCTGAACGAAGCGTCAAGCTTGAACAATCGGGGTCGGCACTGCGGTGCCGGCCCTTTTTGTTTGCCTGCCATATATCGGCGGTTGGTAGGGCTGCCAGCCTTACGGGCACACAGATGCGCAGCGATGTAGCGGCGCAGCCCTATCCGCTCCGCTCCGATGAGGGAGATCGCGCCCTGACTGACAAGCTGACCTGATCGGCGAACGCACCTGCCGCGGCCAGCCCCCTTCGGGCGGGCGGATCCGCCGCGTCAGTTGGCGAGATGCCGGAAATAGTCGATGGTCTGCTGGAGCCCTTCGCGCAGCTGGACCGTCGGGTTCCAGCCGAGCTTTGCCTGCGCCAGGGAAATGTCCGGCCGGCGCTGGGTGGGGTCATCGGACGGCAGCGGATGCTGGACCAGCTTCGAACGCGATCCGGTCAGCTCGATCACCTGCTCGGCCAGCTGGCGGATCGTGAATTCATTCGGATTGCCGATGTTGACCGGCCCGGTGAAATCCGGCCCCGTGTCCATCAGGCGCAGGAACCCTTCCACCATGTCGTCGACATAGCAGAAGCTGCGCGTCTGCGAGCCATCGCCGAAGATGGTGATATCCTCGCCGCGCAGCGCCTGCATTACGAAGTTGGAAACGACCCGGCCATCCGCCGGATGCATGCGCGGACCATAGGTGTTGAAGATCCGCGCGACCTTGATCTCCAGCCCGTGCTGGCGATGATAGTCGAAGAACAGCGTCTCCGCGCATCGCTTGCCCTCGTCATAGCAGGAGCGCAATCCGATCGGATTGACATTGCCCCAGTAGCTCTCCGTCTGAGGATGCTGGTGGGGGTCGCCATAGACCTCGCTGGTCGAGGCCTGGAAGATCGGCGCGCGGATGCGCTTGGCAAGACCCAGCATATTGATCGCGCCATGGACCGAAACCTTGGTGGTCTGAACCGGATCATGCTGATAGTGGATCGGCGAGGCCGGGCAGGCAAGATTGTAGATCGCGTCCACCTCGACGAAGAGCGGGAAGCAAACGTCGTGCCGCATGAACTCAAAGCGGGGATGATTGTGCAGATGTTCAAGGTTGCGTTTGGAGCCGGTGAACAGATTGTCGACGCACAGCACCTCGTTGCCAGCGGCAATCAGTCGATCAATCAAGTGGGATCCAAGAAAGCCCGCCCCGCCCGTCACCAGTATCCGCGCTTGTGAAAAATATTTCCGCGCCATATCGCCTGCCTTCGGTTCGCCTTGGGACGCTCGTATATCGGAGAGCTTAACAAATTCAAGCTAACCAGCCCTTCAGTATATTTCCTGTCGGGCCTGTCGGACAATCACGTGACCGAAACATTGTTGATCATTGCTGGCTGGCTGATCGCCCTGGGGCCGCTGCTGGCACTCGGCTGGTTTTCGCTTGAGCTGCTTCTGGGACTGACGCCGATCAAGTGGCAGAGCGAGGCGTCTGCGGTGCCGCGCGGCGCGGACGCCGCCGCCGTCCTGCTCATCCCGGCCCATGACGAGGCGCTGAGCATCGGCGAGACGGTCGCGGGCCTCACGACGCAACTCGGGCCTCACGACCGCATCCTTGTCGTCGCGGACAATTGCAGCGACGACACGGCGGCCATCGCCCGCACCGCCGGGGCCGAGGTGGTGGAGCGCCGCAATCCTGCACTGCGCGGCAAGGGTTATGCGCTTGCGTTCGGCCGCGACCATCTGAGCGGCCACCCGCCCGCCGTCGTCATCGTCATCGACGCCGATTGCGTGCTGTCGTCGGGCGGGATTAATGCGATGGCCAACGCGGCCATCAGCCAGGACCGCCCGATCCAGGCGGTCGACCTCATCGCCGCCGATCGTGCGCTGCCGCCGCTTGCGCAGATTTCGGGCTTTGCCTTTCTCATCAAGAACCTGATCCGGCTGCGTGGCCTGTCGCGACTGGGCGGCTGCTCGTTATTGTGCGGCACGGGCATGGCTTTCCGCTGGCGCGATTTCAGCGGGGCCGCGCTCGCCACCGGGGACGTGGTCGAGGATCTGCGGCTTGCGGTCGAGCTTATCGGCGCCGGTCGCCGGCCGATGCTGATCGAAACCGCGCGGGTGACCAGCCCGGCTGCGGCCATGTCGGCAAGCATCGCGCAGCGGGACCGCTGGGAGCGCGGCTTTGTCGGAACAGCGATGCGTCAGGCCATGCCCGCGCTGCTCGGGGGGCTGGCCCGCGCCGACCGGGCGGGAATCGCGCTCGGGCTCCACCTGCTCGTACCGCCGGTGGCGCTGCTGCTGGTGCTGGCCTTTGCCGCCCTGCTTCTGTCGGCCGTGCTGGCCGCACTTGGCGGCGCATGGTCGCCAGCGATGGCGCTTGGCGGCATGACGCTGCTGGCAATCGGCGGCATCGCGCTCGCCTGGACGCGCGAAGGCCGCAGCCATCTGACCGCCGCCGCCTTGATTCGCGCCCCGCTCTATGTGCTGTGGAAGCTGCCCATCTATCTGCGCCTGCTCGGTGGCCGTGCAGCGGGCTGGACCCGCACGCGGCGGGCAGGCGAATAGCCCGCCGTCAGGCGACGGGCGCCTCCGCCACCTCCGCCGCGATCTCCGCCATGCTGGTGGGGCTGGGGCTCTGGCGAAAGATGGATTGCAGCCCGCGCCAGCAGAGCAGCGCGCCAAGCGGCGCCATGACCGCAAAGGTTGCACTCAGCGAAACGAGCGCCGATACCCCGTTTGCCAGCATCTGTTGCCCCGCATGGGCGACCGCCCCCGCCATCAGCAGGAAGATCAGGGTGAGGCCGCCCGACCACAGCAGGCCGCTCGGCACATGCCGGTCATGCGCCCACATCAGCACGGCCGCGCGGATCAGCGTGCCAGCGGTGAAGATCAGCGCCACGCCGTTCAGCGTATAGTGCCCGGCCATCGCCACTAGCATGATCGCCATCGCGACGAGTGAGACGACCTGCGCCTGCACCCGCCATTGCGGCTCGCCGTTCACCATGAGCTGATCGTTGTAGAGGAACTCCAGCACCGAGAACCATGCGCCGACCACCAATATGCCCATCACCGTCCCCGCCGCATCATAGCCCGAGGGATAGAGGAACTGGATGATGGGATCGGCTGCCCCGGCGGTCCATGCAAAGGGGACCAGCATCACGATAAGGATCGACCGCTGGAGGCGGCTGGCCGCCGCGTGGATCTCGCCCTGCAGGTGGCGCAGCTTTGCGACCACCGGCATATAAAGCCGCGAGAGGAACATGCCGAACAGCTGCTGGAGCGCCTGCGCCCAGGTGACCGCAATCGAATAGATACCCACCTCCGTGATGCCCATCAGGCGGCCCAGCACGAATCGGTCGCCCTGGAGGATGACAAGGCCGACGAGTGAACTCAGCAGCACCCATTTGCCGAAACCCATGAGCTCGCGGGCGGCCGCCGCATTCCAGCAGAAGCGGACAGGTGCCCTCCCGAAAAAGACAAAACTTGCCGCGGTGAACGCGCCGGTCGACAGCACAGCCCCCGCCAGCAGCGCCCAGGCCGACGGCGCAAGCCATGCCCAGCCGATCATCACGACGTAGCTGATCAAGGCGCAGACGGCCTCGACGATGCCCATCGTCTTGGCATCGAGATCGCGCATCGCGATGAACACGCGCGAACTGGTCAGACCCGCCAGAATGCTCATCGACGCGGTGGCTGCGATCATGGGAAAGAGGTCTTCGTTACGGAAGAACAGTGCCATCGGCCAGGCCGCGACGACAATGACCACGCCGACCGCCACGCCACGGATCACGCCCAGCGTCCAGGCGGTGTCGAGCCACTCGGGATCGGAGCGGTTGGACCGGATCAAGGCCGCCTTGCTGCCGACATCGGTAATCGCCTCGATCCCGCTCACCACGGAAAAGACGATGGCTGAAAGGCCGAAGTCATGCGGTGCGAGCAGCCGGGCAAGCGCCAGATTGCCCAGGAGCTTCATGCCATATTTGGAACCAAGGGACAGGAACGTCCACCAGAAGGCGGAAACTACCGACACAGCGCGGCCTCGACGCTGCGACGGACATCGTCGGCCAGCCGATCCCGGCCGTAATGACGCTGGACAGCGACAAAGCCCTGGCGCTCCAGCCGGTGACGCAGCGCGTCGTCCGTCAGCAGCCGCGATACCGCCGTCTCGAACGCCGCGCCATCGTCCGCCACCAGCAATGCGTCGGCGGACCCAAGGCTGTCCCGATAGCCGCGCATCGACGGCGCGGCGACCACGCACGTCCGGCTGTAGGCGAGCGATTCGAGAATCTTGATCTTGGTGCCGCCGCCCTCCCAGATCGGCACGATGGAGAAGGCCGCCCGGGCATATTCGGCCGCAAGATCATCGACGAAACCGGCAACCTCCACCCCCCCGACCCGACCGGCCGCGTCCAGCAGGGCGTCGCCGAGCCCGCCACCCACGATGCGCAGGACCGCATCCGGGTGCACGGTGCGGATGCGCGGCCAGCAGCCGTCCAGAAAGTCGCGCAGCGCGTTCGCGTTGACGCGATAGTCGAAGGACGCAACGAACAGGATCGGACCAGCGGGAGACGACGGGCCGCCCTGCACAGGTTCGCCAAAGGGGATGTTGGGGACGACATCGAGCCGTGCGGAGGACTCGAGAGCGGCGCGATCCTCCGGCGCGCTGACCCAGGCGCGACGCAGCGCACCGATGATCCGCCGCTCGGCCTCCGCCATGCGCTGCACGAGCGGAGCCACGAGAGGGCCAAGCAGCGCACCGAGGCGATGCTGCCGCGCCCAGCTCGCCAGCTTCTGGGACTCGAGGTCGTCAATGTCGACGATCGCGCAGGGCAGCCGGTGGACGCCGACCCGCGCCGAAGGACCGAGATAGCGGCCCACCGCCAGATCGAACCGGCCCTCGTCCCAGATTTTTCGCAGCGTCGCCTCCGCGGCGGGGTCCGGTCGATAGCGGCTGCCCGCCGGAAACAGAATGCGTGAGAGACGCGCGAAGAGGCCCGAGGCGCTCGCGGGCACCACGCCCGCCACGGTGTAGCCGTGCCGCTCCAGATGGGGCCCAAGCGCATCGCCGCCGATGGCGACGATCTCCACCTCGCCAATCCGGCTCAGCATCTCGATGAGGATATGGCTGCGTTGCGAGCTGCCGCCCCGGACCGGCACCGGCAGATGCTGCGCCACGAAAAGGATTCGCGGGGCGTCCGCCCGCCCGGCGGCATCGGGTTCGTCCCCGCTGACCGTCATCCCGTTATCCCTGTGCCTGCCCCGCCATTTCGGCTGGCTGCGGCCGCGGCGACAGCATGAAACGCTGGCCGGGAGGTCCGTCAACCGTCTGGGTCGCCTGCGCCCGCTTATGCTTCAACTGGTAAATAATCCCCCCTATCAGCCCCAGCGTGATGCCGAACGCATATTGGGTCGAATACATGACGAAAATCCACTCGACGAAACAGTGGAGCGAAATCGTCACCAGCGCGGCGCCGAGCGCGATCAGCAGCTCGCCTCTTGGATCGGCGCGATACTGGAAGGCGGCGCGCAGAGCCGTGATGACAGCCGTCACCATCAGCAGCAGGAAGGTGATGAGCCCGAGCCAGCCTGTCTCGGCCGTGATGAGCAAATAGGTGTTGTGGACATTGGCGGCGCGGCTGCCGAACGACCAGATCACGCCGGCCCGGTCCGAATAGCCGCCGAGATTGGCTGTCTGCACATACATGTTGGCGCCGACCCCGAGTGGGTGGTCGGCGATCATCATCCACGCGGCGCGCTCGAACGCGGCGCGCTCGTCATAATCGTCGTTGGTGCCATAGGTGGCCTGCTCGATCGCCAGCCGCTCGGACAGCGTCTTCTGCGCGAACGGTGCCGCGATGGCGAGCACGAGCAGCATGCCGACGCCTGCCGCGGCCTTGCGCGCGGACCAGCGCCGCGCAAGCGACAGCAGATAGACGAGCCCAAGGCCCGCCGGCATCAGGCCCATCGTAGCCCGCGACCCGGTCAGGATCGCGACAGCGGCGCCCGCGGCAAGGCCCACCGCCCCCCAGCGCGGGAAGCGATGCGCCAGCAACAGGCCGAAAGCGGGCAGCACGCACATATGGGAGATGAAGCCGAGCAGATTCTTGTCGCCCAGCGTCCCGCCGCTCCGCAGTTCGCCGTTGAGGCGGCCGTTGAACGCGAACACCGCCTGATAGGCGAGGCCCGCAATCAGCCCCTTGATGATGGCGTCGCTCCCGCCTTCGACGCTCGCAACCCGTGCTACCGCAGCCGTCACCAGAAAGACACGCGCGAGCTGCCAGAGATAGAAAAACGCGGGAAACGGCAGGCTCGACTGCGTGATCGCCAGAGCGACCGCGACCATATAGGCGACGATCGGCAGCGCGAAGGGCATGGCGGCGCGTCCGCGCCCAGGCCCCATCAATATGGCGATCGCGAGCGAATCGAGCGCGGTATATTCCATCCCTTTGACGTAGCCGGACCACATGCCCCAGGAGACGGGCGCCATCATCAGGTGCCAAGGCCCCAGCACAAAGGGCAGAAAGCCGAGCGCAAACCAGCCATAAGGCGCCTTGTCCGGCTGGCTGCGGAAAAACTGGTTGAGCGCGGGGATCGCGCCGAGCAGCAGCGCGAAGAGAACCCACTTCACGCGGCAGCGGCCCCGGCCAGCGTAACATCGACCATCAGCCAGCCACCCGTCGACGTGCCAAGATAGGCCCGTCCGAACCTGTTCTGGTCCCCGCCAACCCATGAGATGTCCGACAAGAGCGGGCTGGGGTGGCGGGAAATGAGCGCCGGCTCGCTCGCGAACCAGTCGAGACTGACATAAAGGCCCCTCACCCCTTTGACGCTCCCCTGAAAATAGACAGCCGGGCGATCACGCCCCGGCGCCGCCTTGCCAAAGCCGAAGGAGCGCACCGCCCGGATACTCCGGTGCAGCTCCGTCCAGCTCGCGCCGTCATCCCTCGACCACCAGAGCCGGTCATCCCCATAGTCGGCATGGGGGCTATAGACGAGCTCGCCCTGCCGCCCCGGCACATATTCAAGCTGACACTGCCAGAACTGCCGCGCGTCCTGGTTCTGCGGCACGGAACCATGACCATGGTCGCGGCTGTCGTTGACAACGCCCTTCAGGACCTGCGTCCATGTCCTGCCGCCATCGCGGGTCAGCCAGATGCCGCCCAACGGGTTGCCAAATGGGTCGCCGCTCGTCTGCATCACGGTATAGACGAGCGCGAAAACGCCGCGCCGCGTCTTGTCGGCGGCGATGTTCTTGCGATACACATAATAGGCGTTGGCAAACTGGCCCGTTTCGTTCGCGCCATCGAGCTTGATGCTCGCCCAGCTCTTGCCGCCGTCCAGCGTATAGGCGCCGATGCCGTTGTTCGATGGCAGGATCACGAAATTTTCGGCAGTGCTGGCGGCGATGCAGCCGCCATAGCCCCAACCGCGCGGCGGCGTGCCCTCGAACGTAACCCAGCTCGCACCGCCGTCGCGCGACAGGCCGGGGCCATAGCCAGCACCAAAGCGCCCGCCACCGTTCACCAGCGCGACGAGCACCTTGGGATTGTCGCCAGCATAGTCCATATAGCTGGCGTTGGTGACGACATCGGCGGAAAATTTGGTGACTGGCGCCAGCGGATAGGTTGGCCGGTTACTATAGGCCTTCTCGTCGTCGAGCCGCCAGATCGGCTTGTCCCAGCACGCTAAGAAGCAATCGCCGCCGGGCACCGACAGCGACGAAATGCCGCACAGCTCCTCGATCCCGGCCGATCGGTCGAGCATCTCGATCGGGCCTGACAGGGGCTGGATCAGACCGACGCCGGTGCCATGCGCCATCCACGCAGCGTTTTCGTTTTGCGGATCGAACTGGATCTGCGCCGGGAACACGGTGGTGAGCGTGCTGATCCACGCCACCTCCGAACCCCTGGCGACATATCGGTTGTCGATCACGCGCCAGTTGACGCCATCGTCCTCTGACAGCATCGGCGCGCCATAGTCACTGTAGCCGAGCAGGCGTCCAGCCTTGCTCGGGTGGGCGGCGAGGCAGATGAGCTGGAACGGCAGCTTGGCGGTGATCCAGCCCTTCTCCGGGTGTCGGTGCCAGAAGCGTCCGGGCGGTATCGGATCGGGCTCTGCGAGATAGACCGAGCCGCCCGGCCCCGCGACCATGCTGGAACAGCGCGGCGGACCGCCATCAGCGAAGGTGAAGGGACCGGCTGGCCCGGCGACCGAGGAAAACAGCCCGACACCCTCGACAAAAACATGGATGCGGTCCGGGTTCTCAGGGTCGAACAGGACGAGGTTGAGGCCCGGATAGTTGTCGGCTCCCGGCAGACTGGGCGGAAGCGAAAGCTGCGTCCAACGCGCGCCGCCATCCGCGGAATACCAGACGCCCTCGCCCCAGCTCCCCACCAGCAGCCGGTTGGGATCGCGCGGGTGCACGTCGATCGTCCAGTTATACATGCGCTGATGCCCGGCGTTGGAGAGCATCTTCATCTGACGCAGCGCGGTGCGGCGGACGGTCCTGCCCCCGTCCCCCGACCGCCAGACATAGCCGCAGAAGCTCGCATAGAGGACGTTCTTGTCCGACGGCGCGATACGCACACCCGCCACGCCAATGCCATCCGCCTTGCCGTTGAAGTCCGGCAGCGGGTCATAGTCGGCGGGCAGCATGGTCTGAGGCGAGAAGAGCGGCCGCCACATGGCGTCCGCCCGGTCGCGGACATAGGCGTTGCCGACGTCGGTGCGACAGGCCAGCCGGCTGCCATCACGGCTCATGTCGATCCCGGTCACGAAACCGCCCGCACCCAGGGGAACAGGCCGGATCGAGACAATGCCGAGCGGCGCGGATGCCCCGGTGACGACAGGCGGCGGCGCGGCGACGCCGGTTGCACCGCCGCCCCCCTGGCTGAGGGCAAGCGTTCCGCCTCCCTCACCCGCGCCGGACAATTTGGCTACGAGACCGGCGATGCCAGCGGCGCCGGCCCCGATGAGTGCCGATCTACGATCCATCAGTCCGCCTTTTCCACAGGTGCGATGCCCGCCGGTGGTGCTCCGCTCCTCCTATGCGCGGGGCGGGACGGTGACAAGCGCCATACACCATGTCGGCACCGCCCTACGGTCATCAGCCCCTTGTTAAGGCCCGAACGATAAGGCTAGTTCTCCCCTTCGGCAGGCGGGCAGGACATGCACAGGGTTGACGACCAACAGGCGCCGGCGGGGGGCAAGCCGCATATCGGCATACTCGACGGCTGGCGGGCGTTCAGCATCATCGCCGTCGTCGCCGGCCACTGGCTGCCGATCGGCCCGCACCGCTTCGGCCTCAACGACATGATGGGCGCATCCGGCATGGCGATGTTTTTCGCCCTGTCCGGCTTTCTCATCACGCAGTTGCTCCTCAGGGACCAGCGCCCGGCACCATTCCTTATCCGGCGACTGTGTCGCATCGTTCCGCTCGGCTGGGCGGCGGTGCTCGTACTCGCGCTGTGGCAGCGGCCGGATGGGACGACGATCCTCGCCAATCTCCTCTATGTCGCCAATCTGCCACCGACCTGGCTGATGCATGGTGGCCAGCATCTGTGGAGCCTGTGCGTCGAGGTGCAGTTCTATGTCGGCGTCGCCCTGCTGGTCGCGCTTGCGGGACGCAGGGGCCTCTATGCGCTGCCGCTGCTGGCCATCGGCGTGACGGCGGCGCGCGTGGCTGCCGGCCAGCCGATCAGCATCGTCACCTGGCATCGGGTCGACGAGATATTGAGCGGCGCGACGCTTGCGCTGATCGTGGCCCGCTATCCGGTGGCACGGTTCAGGGCGGTGGTTCCCGCCGGGGCGACCATGGCCCTGCTCGCGCTGCTGTTCGCGAGCGCGCACCCCGCCAGCGGCCCGCTCGCCTATCTGCGCCCCTATTTCTCGGCTGCCGTCATCGGCGCATCGCTTTATGCCGCACCCCGCCTGATGCAGGCCGTCTGGCTGTCGGCGCCAGCGCGCTATATCGCGGGGATCAGCTATGCGATCTATGTCATCCACGGCGTTCTGACGGCCACATGGCTGGGCGGCGAGAATGTCTCGACGCTTGAGCGTTACGCGCGGCGGCCGCTGCTGATCGCGGCGACATGGCTGCTCGCCCATGTCTCGACACGCACATGGGAGCGTTGGTGGATCGAGTGGGGGCGGCGCAGGGCTGACCGGCATTTCGGAGCCGCGCCGGTCCCGAAAGTCGCCGCATGAGCGCCCCCGCCAATCGCAGCCGGGCGCTCGACTGCGCAAAGGGGATCGCGATGATCGCGGTGGTGACCTCGCATGCCATGCGGGGCGCGGCAGGCGACGGGATACTCGCGTCCGACCTCCTGTTTCGCGGCATCGACGATGCGCTCTACCTCTGGCATGTCCAGCTGTTCCTCATGATTTCCGGCTTTCTCGCCTATCCCCGCGCTGGCGACTGGGGCAATCTGTGGCGCCGGGAGGGATCGCTCGCCTACAGCTATCTCCTGTGGTCGGCGATCACGCTCGGGACGCTCCTTCTCACCCATCGGCCGACCGGCTATGCGTCGGCGGCGGAGGCCTGGCTCGCCATTCTCTACGCCCCGATCCAGCATTACTGGTTTCTGGTCGTCCTGATGCTTGGCTATGCGCTGCTTTATGTGGTGCGCGACACCCGCTGGCTGTTCGCGGCGACGATTGCGTGCCTGGCGTTCAGCCGCCTGTTCGCGTTCAGCTATTACGGCTTCGATTATTATCTGATCTTTTTCCTGTCGGGAGCCTGGATCCGCGCTGTCGGCATCGGGGGCAGGCATGACTGGCGGCTGGACATCGCCGCCGCTGCGCTCCTGGCCTGCGGGATTGCGACGTCGATGGCCTTGCCGGTCGAGCCGCCTACGGTGACTGGTTTCGCGCTTTTCTCCTTCGCTGGATGTTACCTGGTGTTCCGGCTGGCCGAGGCACTGGCGAGTGTGCCACCGCTAGCCGTGCCAGTCGCGACGATCGGCCGCCTGTCGCTGCCCATTTACCTCGCGCACATCTTTTTCACCGCTGGCGCGCGCGAACTTGTCGAGCATCTCGGCATCATGCCGATGGGCTGGCTGGTGCTGCCCGCGAGCCTTGCGGCAGGCCTTGGAGGCCCGCTGATCCTCTACGAGATCGCACGCCGCACAGGCCTCGCCCGCGCACTCGCCTTCGAGCCGCTGCTGCCGTCGCGGCGTCTGGCTCGACCGGAGCCGGCCCCGGCCGCCACCGTCACCAAAGGCTTGCAGCACCCCGTCGCTTGAGCGCCCCGTTGGCGAGGATCGCGGGCGGCACGCTGGCGATCGTCGCGGCAAGCAGCACCGGAAGCTTGGCCAGATAAGCGAGCGGCGCGCCGCCGCCACTGGCGCGCAGCCGCCGGGTCATCTGCCCCTGGGGGATGACCCAGCCCCGCCCCCGCACGCGCTCGGCGATGAGGTCGTCGACCCAGCCCGGATTTTCAGCGTTGAGCCTCGCGATCAGCGGCCCGGCCGGCTCGGTCAGCTTCAGCGACCAGAGATGTTCGAAGATCCAGCAGTTGATCGTCGTACCGACCATCATCCGCCGTTCATGGCTGACGAATTCGCCGATGCTGTGCGCCTTGAAATAGTGGGTCGGGCTGTCCGCCTGCACGATGGCGCCGGGGGAGGAGGGAACCGTAAAGCCGTTGGTGTCGACCATGGCGTTGAGGAAGCCGTCCTCTCCCGGCGTCGTGTCCGGCAACCAGATCGCCCTGAGCACGTCTGCCCGCGCGGCGTAGAGCGAGCCGTTGATCGTGCCGACATAGCGGGTATGGCGCGACGCGGCGAGTGACAGCCGGTCGATCACGCCCTTGGCCTGCTGCCCGGCGATGTGCTTGACCGGATAGCCGCCATAGACCTTGATCGTCGGGTCCGCGCGCAGCGCACTGACGGCGTCGGCCAGCACCCGGTCATGGATGAAGTCGATGTCGGAATCGACAAAAATCAGGATGTCCTGATCTTTCAGAGCGGGATCATGGACCAGACGGTTCCAGGAACGGCTCTTGCCCGGCTCCCTGTAGTCAAAGGCCCGGAAGGCGATGCCGACCGGCGGCAGAGTCGCGCGCGCGGCCTCTTCGAACACCGCGACGGTTCGGTCAGTGCAGCCATTGGCGCCGAGACAGACCGTCAGCGCAAGCGCGGGATCGCGGCAGATGGCCTGCTGCGACAACGCCGCGACGAGGCGGCCAATCGTCTCCGCTTCGTCTTTGGCGAGGACGCAGATGGCCACCTTCATAGTCATGGCTGCGCTTTAGTCGAGGCGTGACGCCTGGCCAACCGCTTTGTCTTCAGAGCGCGTCGCGCATAAACGGCATGCTGAGCTGTGGAACCGCAAAATGGTCGGCAGTGGGCCTGTCCGGTCCGAAAATCGATAGATTGGTGCGGATCTCCTCGACCTCCTCCGGCCCGTAGAAATAGGGATAGAGCGAGCGGCTGGTCTCGCCCCCGGTCCCGGCATGAGCCTCGATCATCTTGCCGATCGTCGCGACGCTGAGCCACATGAGCTGCGATGGCGCATTGACGCTCAGGTTTGTGCGCAGGTCGCCCACCCGCTTGAACCCCAGCATCGCCTCGTAAAAGCGCACATGCCGCGGATTGACCTCGATAAACAGGTCGGTGCTGCCGAAACGGTCGGACCCGTAGATGAAAACGGTATGGAACAGCGACGCCAGGAGCGCCTTGGCCGACATCTCGCTGTCCACCGCGAACTTCGTGAGTTCGCACAGGCTCGACCCGGGAAATTCGCGGAAGCGCGCCATTTCATCGGGAAATGTCTTGTCCACCGAGAGTCCGCTCTCACTGTCTGCCGCGAGCGTGATCGTGCCGATGGCTTCCCCGTCGGCAAAGGCGGTGAAAGTCATCTCGCACGGCCGGCCCGACAGGCGGAACTCGGACCCATAGCCCCGCCAGGCATACATGCGATTGATCAGCGATGACGCCGATTGCATGCACTCGTCGGTTTCGGCGAGATTTACCGTGACTATTCTGATTTTGCCGCCGCACTGGCGGTCCGGCAGCCGCAGAGAGCTGAGCTCCTGCCCCGTCGGATTGCGCTGCGCGCGATGAGGTCGGAAGGAAACCGCCTTGCCGACCCGCTTGTCCAGTGCTGTCTTCATTGCCACCCCGAAAAACCTGGCCCAGTTGCGGACATGCGGAGGAGCCCCCGTCCGCAGGCCAAGCCATTGACCCGCATTTTTATCTTTGGGGGGACGCCCGACACGATCCCCGCCTGCCAAGAAACCTTAGCCAACAGAATGCGCAACAAAAATGAACCGGTGGAAGATGGGTGCGGTTAACGGTCTGGAACGTGCATTCGTTAAGACATACGGCTTGCCGGTCCCGGAACAATCGCCGAGCCGAGGGGCGACCTGCGCCCTTAAGCCGATCAGCATGGGGTTTCGATGATCGCCGCACGGCACATGGCTGGCAGCTTGCCTAGGGCGTGCAACTATGTCAGGAAAAATGCCACTTTTCAGCGGAGAGCCGCAAGGGAGGCACGGTGGAAACCGTCTGGGACTGGGTAACGATCCTCGTTTTTGCGGGTCTGGTGACGCTGATGCTGCAGCGATCGACGGCGCCTGAGCCGAGCGACAAGCTCTGGCAATATGCGCCTCCGGCGCTTGGCTGCGCCTTCGCCAATTATCTCGGTAACCACGATCAGCCGCTGCTGGCTGGCCTCATCGTGGCCGGCGCGGTGATCTACATTTTTGTCGTGCTGAAAGTCCGCCTGCCGGGACGGTGATTCAGCGGCGGGCGTCCGCCAGCTGATTCAAAAAGGCCTGGTAGCGCCCCGCAATGATCGGCCAGCCATAGTCGGCCGCGCGCGGGTCCGGCCCGCTATGGCCCCTTGCCAGCGCACCCCGGATCGCCTCCCCCAGCGCCGCCGCGTCGGTCGTATCGCACAAAGGCTGCCCGTCGCCCACGATCCAGCGCAGGCGCGGCGTATCGTGCGCAACGATCGGCAGGCCGCTCGCCATGGCCTCCAGAAAGACGTTCCCGAAGGATTCCAGTTTCGACATGTGCAGGAACACATCGGCGGACCGATAGAGATCCGGCATCTGATGCGCCTTGAGCGACAGGCGCGTGAAGCGCCCCGGCATCAGGTCCGCCGCCAGCGCCTCCCCCTCGGCGCGCAACGGGCCATCGCCTGCGACCGCCAGATGCACCCCCGGCAGGGACGCGACCGCGCGCACGCCGTCCGCGACCCGTTTGCTCTCGATGAATGCACTTACCATCAGGACGATGGGCACCCCCGCTGGAAGGCCGAAGGCTTCGCGCGACGGCTGTCCCGCCGCGTAGCGAGGCAGGTCGATGCCATTCGGGATAAGCGCGCACGCCAATTTCTCATGGTTGCGATCGAAATAGTCGGGATTGGTGCAGACAAGGCCGTCACAGCGGAACAGGCGATATTCGGCATTGCTGGCGTAGGCGGGCCAGTCGCCATTCTGGGTCACGAAGATCGACAGCGGGCGTCGGCCAAGCGCGGGACGACTGAGCACCCACTGCGTAAACGGAAAGGCGCAGGTCACCACCGCATCGAAATCGGCGGGGCGATAGCGCGCCATCAACGCCAGCGCGAAGCTGGCATCTTCCCACATCACCTCGCCGCGAAACGGCGGGAAGACCGGAAAACGCTCGAACCGCTCACGCGCAAGGGCGGGCACATGGCAAAAGCGGTAGGCAGCATCCCGCTGTTCGCCGGAGCCGAACACCGTGACGGCCTCGCCGCTGCGCGCGAGCGCGTCTGCGACCGACAGCAGCGCCACTTCGGCGCCACGATCGACCCGATGGAAACCCGACAGGGCAAAGGCGATGCGCATGGTCGCCCCTGTAGCACCGCTATGTTGAAAATTGATCAAGCATGCGCGTCAATGCCCCGGCTGCCGCGCGGCTCACTTCCTGGGCGGCTCCATGCCCTTCTGATATTCGATCTTCGCACCCTGACGCAGCTTGTCGACGCGCTTCTTCAGCTCCCCGCGCAGCGCCTCATCGTGCACCGCCTGGACGGCGATGCTGTGGGCCTGTTCCCCGGCGATCGGCACCTGCCTGGTGCCTGTCACAACGTTGACCGAAACGGCCCCGTTCGCGGGGAGCACGAACGGCTCGCCGGCGGGCATGTTGTTGATCTGCTCGATCAGGCCCTTGGGCACGCGCGCCGAGTCGATCTGCGCCGTATCGCGAACGGTCTTGATGTTGATGCTCGCCAGCTTTTCCGCGACGGCATCAAGTGTGTGCAGCGGCTCAAGCACCTTGAGAATGGTGATATCCGCAGGGACCGGGAACTGCAGCCGGTCGACATCGTAGAGGGTGCGCTGCGCGAACACCATCGGGTGATCGGCCATATATTTGCTGATCTGCGCCTCGGTGGGGACGGGGATGGTCTTGTCGATCTTCTGGGTCAGCATCTGCCCGAGCAGCGCCTGCTCCAGTTCCTGACGGCGCCGGAGGAAATCAGGGGATTCGTCGATCTTCTCCTCTTTGGCGGCCTGCGAAATCAGGCGCAGCTCGACGAGCCGGTCAAGCGCGGCCTGCTGGACCTTCTTGCGGTCAGCGCCTGCGGGAAGGTTTGCCTCGCCAATCTTGCCGTTCAGTTCCTGCAGGGTGATCTCATCGCCATTGACGACTGCCACGACCTGACCGGTGGCCTCGCGCTGGCATGCACTTGCCCCAAGCAGAACCCCCAGCAGGGCGGTGCCACCCAAAATCCGATTAACCTTCATGACTGTCTCCGTAACGAAAAATCAGGTCGAAACACGGCCTAGCAATAACTTGCGCAGCGGCGGCGCGGAAGCCTCGTCGAACCGGCGGATGAAATCGCTCAGCGTGGCGACGGCGGAGCGGGCGTCCGTGCTCAGGACCGACGCGCGGAACAGCATGCCATCGGGTATCCTGCCAAGCAGATTGTCCTTTATCACCGCCAGACGTTGCTGCGCCCAGCTGTTCGGGAAGGCGTCGCCGATGCGCGTGAAGTAGAGGATCTGCTCGGTCCGCTCGTCACTGGCGGCGGTGAAGAAATTGGCGCCGATCCGGTTGCCGCGGGCGACGATCTCCACCGGCCGGGTCGGGGTGAGGGTAAAGCCGCCCGCCGGATAGCAGACCTCTGGCCGATGCAGTTGGACAACGCCGTCCTGGATGTTGTTGTAGGCGATCGCGATCATCACCACCGAACGCCCCGGTGCCTGATACACCCGCGTCACCACATCGTCATAGAGCCTGTCCATCAGGGCGTCGGGCGTCGGCAGCACCACGCCGCTGGAGGTCACGAACCGCCACGGACCCACGGCATCGGGCACCCACTTGTCGAACTGCTTCTTGCCTAGCCGGGGGTTGACCGGCTCGGGCAGCCGCGCCTGGGCGATGGCAGCGGCGCCGATGAGGCCCGCGCCTATCAGGAACTGGCGGCGCGAGGCGAGCGCGGCGGTTCGGTCGAGGAGGCTTTCGGGCTCTGCCTGGCGCGCCTCCGAGACTGGGCCGTGCATCACACGCCCCCTCGATGCCGGAGCAACGGTTTCAGGAGTTCGTCGATCCCGAAGATCGCCAGCAGCGCCACCACGAACACGATCATCCCCGCGAAATTGTGGAGAAAGCCCTGCGCCGCCGCTTCCCCCGCATGATAGGTCAGCAGGATCAGGATCAGGACACGCACGAAATTGCCAAACAACGCCACCGGCACAACCAGCAGCGCAAGCAGCAGCGCATAGCGCCAGTCCGCCTCATGCCGGAGATAGATGTAAAACAGGGTGATGGCCGACAGAGAGACCACCGAATTGAGGCCCGAGCAGGCCGCGGCGACGAGCAGCTCATACTGGCCGACGAAGATCGCCACGCCCTGCCCCGCGATCGGATAGCCAAGGAGCGCCAGAAGCCACACCGCCGCTTCAGAGACCCACATCTTCATCGGAAAGGTGATCGCCCACACCACTGTTTCCGGCGGCGGGAACATGAAAGCGAGGTAGACGAGGGGAAACCAGAGCTTGCCGACCGCGCGCAGGCCGACCAGGCTGTAAAGCCCCGCCAGCAACGCCGCATACATGAGATAGCCCTCGATCTCGACGATCTGGGTAATACGCGCCAGCGCGGTGCCGACCAGCGCGAGCACGAGCAGCAGCACAGGCGGGCCGAGTGGCGGGCGCTTGGCCACGGCGAGCGCCTCCGGCCACTTGCGGGCGAGCAGCCACAGACCGGTCGCCATCACGATAGGGCCATGTCCGCCCTGCTCGCTGGCCCAGCTGTCCTGCGCCACGAACATCATCGTGGGCGCCGCGAAAATCGCCGCAGCGAACATGAGGAACGCCAGCGCAATCAGCGCCTCGCCCGAAGCGCGCGAACGCATTGGCCCTGCGTGTGAGGCTGCGTCAGACGGGGTCGACATCGGCGATCATCATGCTGGTGCGGAAAACCCTTTTGTGCAGCGCAATAGCGCGCAAGGCAAGCGCCGGTGGCCGGGGGTGCCCCCTAACTGTGCGGGCCGGGACGAAGCGCGTTGATGGGCACCGGCTTGCGGCGCGTCTGCTGGCGGCGCCATTCCAGCCAGATCGGGAAAATCCGAGGCCCTTCGACGAGATAGCGCCGCCACAGCCGACGCGGCTCGGTCACGAGACGAAACGCCCATTCAAGACCCATGCGCTGCACGGCGCGCGGCGCACGGCGCTTTTCTCCCGTGATGAACGCCACCGAGGATCCGATGCACAGCGCCACACCGCGGGCGCGGCCCCGGGTTGCCAGCCGGGCGGCGAGCAACTCGCTCTGTGGCGCCCCGATGGCGAACAGAACCAGGTCCGCGCGGGTCGATTCGACGAATTCGACAATGGCCTGCTGCGCCTCGGCTGAATCGCGCACGCCCATCGGCGGCAAATGCTGGATCCACTCGGTATTGGGGTGATTCTCGGCAAGCCACTCGCGCTGCTGCGGATGTCCGCCGATAAGCGCCACGCGCAGATCAGGCACCAGACCGGAATGCAGCAATCGCGCGGTCAGGTCGCTCCCTGTGACAACCGGCAGCCGCATTCCGCTAAATGCCGCCAGCCGCGCCAGCACCCGGCTGTCGCACAGGCAAAGGGTCGCGCATTCATACGCATCCCACAGCGCGCGACGCCGTTCGCCCTCTTCGTCGTGCAAGCGGACCATGTGATCGACATTAGGTGTAACGACGTAGGAAAAATGTCCAGAACGGGCGAGGCGAGAAACGCTCTCAAGTGCTGAACCCTGGGTGACGAGATCGAAATCCAGACCCAGAAACTCGACCTTCGGCACGCGAATCGGCTCGACGATTTCGGCCTCGATTTTTGGAAACGGATGAACCATCTGCCCGCTCAGCTCCTCTTGAGACGCGCGAACAGAAAACCACGGGACGGTATTTCTCCGGCAGGGACATCCATGCCGAACAGCGTTTTCGCGAGGTCGAGCCCAGCCTCAGCTTCCTTGATGCAGTGTTCGTCGCGCATTAGTGAACAGCTATCACGATAAAGTTTCCAACCGCTCAACAGGGCAGGCGCGTCGCCTGCCAGTCGCCGGGCCACACCGAGTGCGCGCGATCCATCTCCTCGGGCCAGCAGCCATGCTGTATAGCGCCTTGGCACCAAAGATTGAAGGGGGTCGGCGTCGATCCCCTGCTCGAACGCGCGGGCGACGCCAATGGGGTCCCGTTTCGCGTCATAGGCCCGCGCAAGCAGCAGCCATCCACCGAGAAACTGCGGACATTGCGCCTGCGCCGCCTGGATCGCAAGAATGGCGGAATCATACTGGCGACGGTGAATCAACGCCTCGCCGCGTGCCAAAAGTGCATCACATTGGGACTTATCGTCCGCCAGGATGCGGCTCGCCATCGCCTCGGCCAGCGAATCGCGGCCGAGCGCGGCCGCGACGCGGGCGCGAATGGCTTCGGCGGACGCTGAGCGGTCCGGGCCGATGGCTATCGCCGCCTGCTGCGGCCGGCTGCTGTCGAGATAGAAATGCGCCAGCGCCCGACGCGCGGTCAGGTTCGCCGTACGCGCGATCTCGGCAAGCGCCATCTCGGCAAAGGGGTTGGGATCATGTTCGGCGAGCAGCGCAACGACGTCGCGCGCGTTGCCCAGCTCAAGCGTGGGCGCCCGAAGCAGGTCCCGCAGGACAATTCTTGCCCTGGCCACCTCGGCTGTCTTGTAAAGGAGGTCAGCCTCGTCGAGTCTCAGCTCGATATCCTTGGGACGCGCGCGCCGCAGGCGCGCGAACTGCTCGCGCATCGCAGCCGCATCGCCTTTCACCCGCGCGATCTCCAGCAAAAGGAGGCTCAGGTTCGGTGACAGGCCCTTTATGGCCGCCGTCTGGCGAATTGCGGCCAGCGCGCCATCCGTATCGCCGTTCACCACAAGTGCGCGCGCGAGCAGCATCGTGCCCGATTCTCCGAGCGGATCGACCGTCAGCAGCGCCTGTGCGGTCTGGATCGCCTGCTGGTTCTGGGATCGCAGCAGCTCGATCAGGCCGCGGACGAACAGACCGATCCTGTCGCGCGGATTGAGCGTCAGGAGCCGCGTGGCAGCACTTTCGGCATCCTGGAAATTGTTGGTCTGCAGGCCAAGCTGGGCGACGCCGTGCAGAGCCTCGACATTGCTGTTGTCCAGCGCAAGTGCGATTCCATAGGCCGAGAACGCATCGTTGGTGTCGCCCGCCGTCATGGCGATGCGCCCCCGTAGCAGCTGCAGTTCCGGTATGTCGTCGCGTTCCGTCACCGCGCGCCGGATCGACACGCGCGCCGCAGCGATTTGGCCGTCATTGAGCTGCTGCTCGGCTATCGCTCCCTCCTGCATCGCTTTTTCTTCGCTTCGCGTGCATCCGGCCGTTGCGACAGCCATGAGCACAGCCAGCATGATCGTGCCGGCGTTCGGCGATACGAACCTCAGTCTGCCTCCCATGATCCTATTCATCCTCGTCGCCGCGACACCGAGGCTGTTCGGCAGGAGACCGGCAAAAGCAAGTAAACACCTCTAGCAACACTGCATATCACCTCATATAGCGGGCCGGAAGCTCCGATACGCGAGGAACCCGAGGCTATGGTCCGTACTAGAACAGTTTTGCGCCTGCTGCTTCTCGCCATCGCGGGGATTTTCGCGGCGGCCGTGCCGGCGACCGCTCAGCAATCCGCAACGCCGCCGGAGAGCGCCGCCAGGGCGTCTGCGCCCTATCTTGTCAATCCGGGCGACGATCTCGACATCAATGTGTGGGGCGACGAACGGCTGCAACGCAGCGCGCGGGTCCTCCCGGACGGGACGATCGCCTTCCCGCTTGTCGGTCAGCTAAGGGTGCAGGGCCGGGCTCTGCCGGACATCGAAAAGATGATCTCCGCAGGCCTTGCCAGCGAGTATCGCGGTCCCGTTCCGCAAGTCACTGTATCGGTGAAGGCAGCCTCTGGCATGCAGTTCTCCGTCATGGGCCGGGTGAAGTCGCCGGGCAGCTACAGCCCCGGCCGCTACATCAACGTTCTGGAGGCGCTCAGCATGGCGGGCGGGCCGAGCGAATTCGCCAATCTCGACAATGTGCTGCTTATCCGCAAGTCGGGCCGCTCGCTCGCGACCACAAAGCTGCGGCTGAGCGGCGTCTTCCGTTCGGGGGCTTCGGGCACGGTCGACCAGACCAATGTGCCCGAAATCCAGTCGGGCGATACGGTGATCGTGCCATGAGTCGGAACAGGACGCTGCTGCGCGGCCTGAGCGGCGGCTGCGCACTCGGGCTTCTGGCCCTGCCGCTGTCGGCGATGGCGGACACGACCTTTGGCCTCACCGCCGATGTCGGCGTGACCGCGGGGACCAATCCCTTCCTCCAGGGGGAGGATGCGCCCGGCGGCATCGCAGGTTCGGTTGCCGTGCAGCCGATGCTGGTGACCCAGACCGCGACATCGCGCCTGAAGATCGAGGCGCTGGCACGCAACAACAGCTATATCGAGGATTATGGCTCCGATCTCGCCGGATCGGTCGCGGTCAACTATCAGAAGCAGGCCTCGGAGCGTCTGTCGCTCAGGGTGAGCGCCGACTTTCTCAGCTCGCGGACGGCGCTGCGCGACCGGCTCGCCCAACGCTTCGATCCCACCGATCCCAATGCCCCGCCCCAGGGGCCGCTGGCCGATCCTTCGCTGATCGGCACGCGCCTGCGCACCGATACGCTACGCGGCGGCGGCGGCCTTACCTATCAGCCGAGCGCCCTGGACAGCGTCACGATCGACGCAAGCTATGGCCTGTCCTGGACCGACGATCGACCAAGTTCAAACTATCGCTATGCCAACGGGTCCATCACCTATGCGCGGACGCTGTCGCCACGCACCTCGCTGAACGCAACGGTGACGGCCAGCACGACCACCTACCCCAACGCAGTCACCGGCGATGGCTACACCATTGCGCCGAGTGTGGGCCTATCGACCCAACTCAGCCAGTCCTATGTCCTCTCGGTCAGCGCAGGCGCAACCTTCGTGCATACGGATATCGCCGGCGGGCTTTCGGAGAATTCCACCTCCTTTTCGGGCGCTCTCAGCCTCTGTCGGGAACGCCTCCGCAGCAAGCTGTGCGTCGCGGCCTCGCGCGCGGTGCAGCCGACCCTCGTCGGCGGGCTCAGCACGCTCACGGCGGTATCGCTGGATTATTCCGTGCGAATGGGCGCCAAGAACAATCTGTCGATCACTGCCGATTATACCCGCACCGATCAGACCGCCCTCATCGGCTCGCCCGACCTGCCCCACTATTTTGGTGGCGATGCCCGATTTTCGCGCGAATTCAGCCCGCGTCTTCGCGGTTTCGTAACCGCTGGCGTGGACAAGGCGGTCAACAGCGCCATCGAACGTCCGGCGGACGTCCACGGCGGTATCGGCATCCAGTGGATATTCGGCAGCCTTCGATGAGCAATATGGCCAGTTACCCGCAGCCAGAAAGCGAGGCCGGTGGCAGCGCAGGGGCAGGCTTCATCGGCCATATTCCGGCGATCCTGTGGCAGCGCCGCTGGCTCATCATCATCCCCTTTTTCCTCGTCTTTATCGGCTCAATCGCGGCCGCCCTGCTGCTGCCGCCGGTCTATCAGTCCGCCGCGGTCATGCTGGTGCAGTCGCCGCAACTGCCCGAGGCGGTGACCGGCGGCGAGACCGGAGAGATCGTCGACCGGCGAATCGCCCGCATCCGGCAACAGGTGACGAGCCGCCTCGACCTTCTTGCCCTCATCGAGAAATATAATCTCTACGACCGCGAACGGGCCAGCCGCCCCCTCTCCGAAGTCGTCAGCGACATGCGCGACGCCATCGCGCTCGTTCCGACGCAGGCGGACGTGCCCGCCGGGCAGGCCGACCAGCGCACTGTCGCCTTCCGCCTGAGCTTCGATTATCACGAACCCGGTCCGGCGCAGCAGGTCACGCAGGCGCTGATGGAACGGATTCTCCAGCTCGACACCAGCGGCAACAGCCAGCAGGTCAGCAACACCGTCCAGTTCCTCACCGATCAGTCCAACGGGCTACAGCAGCAGATCAGCGCGCTCCAGGACCAGATCGGCGAGATCAGCCTCCGAAACGGCAGGGTGCTCGGTGGCGGCGGCGCCCTCATCATGGGCAGCAACGCGGGCGGCTATGACATGCAGATCGCCCAGCTGCAGCGCGAAAATGCAGGCCTCATGGCGACGAAGCGCGCGACGGGGTCGGCCGATACGCGCAATCCGGCTGTCGCGGCCGCGGAAAGCCAGCTCGCGGCGGCGCGCGCCATCTATTCGGAAACCCACCCCGACGTGGTGATCGCAAAGTCGCGGCTTGCCGAGGCCAAGGCGCTCGCCAAGACCCAGATAGCCAATCTGCCGACCGATACGATCGACGATCAGATCGCGTTCAACAATGCCCAGATCGCGCAGCTGCGCGCGGCCAAGGCGCAGGAGGTCGGCCAGATGTCGACGGCGCTCGCCGCGCAGTCCCGCGCACCGGCCGTGCAGCAGCAACTGACAGAGCTTCAGCAACGCCTGAGCGGCCTCAACGAGCAGTATCAGACGGTTTCGGACCGACTCATGGCCGCGCGCGCGGGGGAGCGGGCCGAAAATCAGCAGATGGGTGAGCGGCTGCTTGTCGCCGATCCGCCGGTGCTGCCGGACAAGCCGGTCAGCCCCGATCGCCCCCTGCTGGCCGGCATCGGTCTGGTCGGCGGACTAGGCCTCGGCATCGTTTTCGCCTTCGCGGTCGAAATGCTGCTCGGCCCGGTGCGTGATCCAGCGCAGCTCGCCAGCATCACGGGTCAGGCGCCGCTCGGCATCGTACCCGTGATCAAGCCCAAGGCGTCCAAGCGCAAGCCGTGGCGCCTGCTGTTCTGGAAACGACAGGATACCGAACAGGACACGGCCGCCGCGGAGTGATGATGACCGAAACGCAGATCCCCCAGTCCGCCCAAACGCCGGACGGCCAGTTAGCGGTCGTGACGCCCGATGCGAAGGTGCTGTCGAAGAATTCGATCGTCGGGTTCTTCAAGCATGACCGTCGCGCCCGCCCGTTCACGCTGCTGCGCACGCAGCTGATGAAGCGGATCGAGACCAACGGACTCAAGCTCATCGGCATCAGTTCGGCGACGCCAGGCGCGGGCAAGTCCTTTGTGTCGCTGAACCTTGCCGCCTCGCTGTCGCGCGTGTCCGATCAGGAGATCATTCTGGTCGACCTTGACCTGCGCCGCGCCTCGGTCGCGAACTTGCTGGGTTTTACGCCCGAAATCGGCATGTCCGACTATCTGATGGGCGATGTGCCTGACGTCATGGCGGCGGCGCAACGGGTCGAAGGGACAAAGCTCACCATCCTGCCGACCAGATTGTGCACCGGCGACACCGCGCAGTTGATCACCGGCCCGATCTTTGACGACATGCTGGAAAAGCTGCGGACGCAGACAGGCGACGCGATCGTGATCTTCGATCTGCCGCCCGCCTTCGCCAATGACGATGCCATGCTCGCCATCCGCAAGATCGACGGCTATGTGCTGGTGGTGGACAGCGGCCACAACAACAAGAAGCAGATCCTGAACACGCTGGCGATGTTCTCGCCGACACCGTGCATCGGCACAGTGCTCAATCGCTATGATGGCGGCCTGGTCGACGCCTACGGCTATGGCTACGGCTATGGCTACGGAAAATCGAAATACGACCAATATTATTGAGGACAGGCGGCATGATCGGAAGCCGCTCTAAGCCGTTGCCGTCATCAGCGCGCCCTTCCAGTGCGCGACCAGCTGGCGGACGCACTGTTCCCGGTCGAATGTCCGGCCTGACGCCGCCGCATCGCTGATCAGCGCCGCGAGTGCGCCGCGGTCCGCGTCGAGCGCCGCCACCACCTCCACCAGCGCATCGACATCGCCCGTCTCGACAAAGCGCCCGCCGCCCGCACACCCGGCAAGATATTCGGAATAGGCGCTGCCGAAACCGACGATCGGCGCGCCTGCGGTCAGCGCCTCGACGAGATTGCGCGGCGATTCGCGGGTCAGGTGGCAGAACAGGAACAGGTGCGACTCAAACAATGTCTCGAAGATCACCCGGCGCTCGACCCGGCCGGCCAGGGTGACAGCCTCACCAAGGCCATGCTCGCGCACAAACGCCTGCATCGTCGGCAGCATCTCGCCATCGCCGAACCAGGTCGCGTGGAAGGCGACCCCCCGGTCGCGCAGGCGACGAAGCGCCTCCAGCCATTCCGTCGGCCCCTTCATCGCAATGGCGCGGCCTGCATAGGCGATCTTCAGCGGCGCCCCCGCCGCGACGGCAGCCAGCTTCGCGCCAAGCGCGGCGTCCGCGATCCGCTCATCGGGCGCGACGCAGTATTTCTCGACCATATGCGCATTGGGCGCGACGGTCCGGTAGGCCTCAAACACGTCCCAGCCGTTCAGCAGCGCAACGGCCGAATGGCGCATCGCGCGCAACTGCTTGGGGTGGTGCCAGCGCATCCAGAGGTAGCGGCGCAGCTTGTTGATGCCGGGTTTCAGCTTGCTCCAGTCGGAACGGTTGACCTGCTGGAGGTTCCAGTCGCTCTCGATGGCATAGGGCTTGCCCATCGCGATGCACAGGTCGGCAGCGAGCGTCGACCAGTCGAAGGCGGAGTGCGGCGACAGGGTCACGATGTCGGCGGCGGCGATTTCCTCGCGCAGCATCGCGGCAACGCTCGACCGGGCGAGCAGGTAACGGTCCTCGCGATAGGGTTCGGGCAGGACGATGATGCGCAGGCGCCCTTCGCTGTCGATGGCCTCCAGCGGTTCCAGCAGCGGGAAGGAGCCGGGGCGGCCCGGCGGGCACGCAACCACCACCTCGTCGAATGCCTCAAGATAGAAGCGCAGATATTCGGCGAAGTCGCCGCACACGATGATCCTGCCGTCCCGCACCTCGATGTTGGTCGGGATGACCATGAGAAACCTGCCCTGGCGCGTGCCGTCATTGCTCGTCTGGATCATGTCGTCTTCTCCATGCCGGGCACATAGTCGGCCGCAGCTAAGCAACCGTCAACATCGCCGCGGAACCGCGCGACGAGCGGCACCACCGCCGCGTCAATGGCGAATTGCTCCATCACCCTTGCCCTGCCAGCCGCCGCCATCCGCGCGGCCGCCTCGGACTCGCCCAGCATTCGGCGGATCGCGTCGGCGAGCGCGTCCCAGTCGGACGGCGGGAACAGGAGGCCCGTGCGCCCATCTTGGACAAGCTCGGGTATGCCCGCGACCTGCGCCGCGATCACCGGCACGCCGAGCGCCATCGCCTCCATCAGCACAACCGGCAACCCTTCCATGAAGGAAGGCAGAACGAGCAGGTCGGCATCGGCGATCGCGGCCAGCGTTTCAGTCTCCGGCAAGCGGCCACGGAAGTCGACGCACGCCCCGAGGCCCAGCGCGGCGGTGCGCGCCACCAGCGCGGACTGTTCCGGCCCGTCGCCAACCAGCACCAGCTCCTCCGCCAGCCCTTCGCCTTTCAGGCGCGCGAAGGCCTCAAGCAGGCCGGGCTGACCCTTTTCGGGCGAAAGCCGCCCGACGCAGATGATACGCGGCGGGCCGCCCGCTGCCCGGCGCCGCGTCGGCAGCGCCGCCGGATCAATCCCGCAGCGGACCAGGATGAGGCGGTCCCACAGCGCGGGCGCCGTGATCCGCATCGCCTGCGCCCGCCCGAACCAGGAGACGCAGGCGGCGAAGTCGGCCGCCGCCAGCTTTTCGGGGAGCAGCACACCGGCAGGATAGTCCGTCTCCGAAATGCCATGGAGGGTCAGGCTCCACCGCAGGCCGAGATAGGTCGCCGCGATAAGGCCGATGTTCGCGCCGGAATTGGCGAAATGATTGTGCAGCCGCTCCACCCCGGCCCCGCGCAGCATCCGGGCCAGCAGCATCGCCTCGACAAAATGGAACAAGGCCCAGAGCAGCGCACGGCCACCCGGCACCCGGTGCCGGAGGGCAAGGCGCAGGGCGGCCACATAGCGGCGCGGCGCGCGGCTCAGCGCCCAGACATGGGCAGCAATCACCGCCGAAGGGCGCGCGGGCAGGATATAGCCGGTCTCGGCATGGGCGGCACGATCATCCTCGGATCTCAGCTCGTCGGCGGCAGGACCGCGCACGCTGAATGTCGCGATGTCGAGCCCCGCGCGCCGCAGCGCCTTCACCTCGCGCCGGATGAAGGTATGGGAAGCGGCCGGATACTGGCTGGTGAGATAGGCGATGCGCATCGCTGCCGCTGTCCTCACTTATAGGAACCGGGTGGCCGGGGCCGCACGCGCGCCGCCTGCAGCACATAGCGCAGCGCGCCGAGCGCCTCGGCATATTTGGCGAGCATCAGCAGGCCTGCCCGCTGCCACGCGAAGCGCGATCCGCCCTCCCGCACGGCCTGCCGGATCACCTGCAACGCCGGCAGGGCCATGAGCGCCAGCCACCCGGGCGACGACAACAGCGCCATGGCCAGCGTGGCGACCGGCAGAGCGCCGCCCCAGAAGAGCGCCCGCGCAAGTTCCCGACCATAAAGGCCCCGCAGTCGCCATGTCTGCGCGAAGCCGAAACCGCCCCGCACCGCACGGCGCCAATATTGGCCAAGGCGCGTGATCGCGGCGTCATGTATCGTCATCGGCGCGTCAATCCGCCAGATTTCTCCGCCCGCCGCCCTCAGGCGCGCGCACAGCTCGGGTTCCTCGCCCGCCACCACCGCCTCGTCATAGCCGCCAACGCCCCGCAACATGGCGAGGCGCATCATCGCATCGCCACCGCAAGCCATCGCCAGACCCACCGGCGTGTCCCATTCAGCATCGCACAGACGATTGTAGACGGACGCCTCCGGGTGGCGCTCCCGTCGCCGGCCGCAGACGACCGCCGCTGCCCCATGCGTATCGAGCCAGGCGGCCGCCGTTTCCAGCCAGCCAGCCTCGATCTCGCAGTCCCCGTCAACGAACTGGACATAGGCCGCGTCCGGCATCTGCTCAGCCAGGGCCACCAGCCCGGCATTGCGGGCCCGCGCGGCGGTGAAGGGCTGGCTCATGTCGAGCGGCACGACCACCGCGCCACGGGCCCGGGCGTTGGCGATGCTGTCGTCCGTCGAGGCGCTGTCCACATAGATGGCGCGCAGGCCGGGCGGCAGGGATTCGAGGCAGCGGATCAGCCGCTCGCCCTCGTTGCGGCCGATGGCGACCACGGCGACGGTCGCCAGCGACTCGCGGTCGACACGCTTCGCCTCCTGCCCGTCCAATATAGCCGCCATCGCTGGATTATCCTCAAGGGATCGTGCCTATGCCAGCGGGGGTGATAGGTAAAGTCGATGACCGCCCCGTTAACGCATCCCGACTGCCCGGAATCGCAAACGCACCTGAAGCGAACAGTCCGCACGCCAGCGGAACAATTCTGAACGCACCCGTTTCGATCCCTGAAAAACCGCCGAAATTTTCGCGCTGGTAAGGGCGAATTTAAAACGTTGCGCGTAGGGCTTTGCTGCGACCGTCGCCAGGCATTCGAACCGGGACTGTCATTTGAACGCGCTTAACGCGCGATTGTGCACGTTCCTTATCAGTTGCGCTAATTTTGTAGCCGAGATTCCCCCTAGAAAACCGGGGGAGATAAGTCGTGTCGCAGTCCACCACCCAAACGACCGCCACTGGCCATAATCCGGACGCCTGGCAGACGCTGAAGATCGGCGCCGGCGGGTTCGTCACCGGCATTGACGTCGCTGATGACGGTACCAAGGTGGTCCGCACCGACGTCAACGGCGCCTATGTCTATGACGACGCGACGCAGAGCTGGCGCCCGCTCGTCACCGCGAACAGCATGGCCAACCTTGCCGGCATGAACGACACCGGCGGCAGCGGCGTTTACGAAATCCAGATCGCCGCCAGCGATTCCAGCCGGGTCTACATGACCTATCTCGGCCAGGTCTATCGCAGCGACGACAAGGGACAGCACTGGACGGCGACAAGCCTCAAACCCATCGCCGCCGATTCCAATGACAATTTCCGGACCGCCGGTCAGAAAATGGCGGTCGATCCCCATGATCCCGACACGGTGATCGTCGGTTCGTCGCGCGACGGCCTGTTCATCACCCATGATGGCGGCGCAACCTGGGCCGCCGTCGCGTCAATCCCGACCGGCGACTGGGTGGCTTCCCTCAACTGCTATCCCGGCGTGTCGGGCATTCAGTTCGATCCCGGCTCGGCGGATGCGAGCGGCCACAGCCAGATCGCCTATGCGTCAAGCTACGGCAACGGCGTCTATATGACCACCGACGGCGGTGCCAGCTGGACCCATGTCGATGGCGGGCCGACCAACGTCTATTATTCCGCCATCGCCGCCGACGGGACATATTATGCCATCGGCGACAACCAGTCGTCGCTGTGGCAGCTTGAGGACGGACACTGGACGCTTCTCCGCACCACGGCCCTCAATAATTTCACCAATGTGGCGATTGACCCGTTCAACAACGATCATGTCGTCATCAACATCAGCTCCGGCACGCCAAGCGAGAGCCTCGACGGTGGCAAGACCTGGGTTGACTCGAACGGCGGCACCACTGGCGCATCGGCCGATCAGCCGGGCTGGATCACCACGATCCACGGCTGGCTCTCCTCGGGCGGCCTTGTCTTCGATCCCGTCGAGCAGGGCAAGATCTGGCTCGCGGCGGGTGACGGTGTCTGGCAGGGCGACACATCGACGCCCTTCTCGCAGCTGCCGGATGGCATCCACTGGGAGGTGAAAAGCGCCGGCATCGAGGAGCTGGTCGCCAACGACATCGTCGTCAGCACGTCCGGCCATCCGGTTCTGGCGAGCTGGGACCGCGCGTTCTTCTACGTCGACGACGCCGACACCTACGCCACCGACTATAGCGTGCCGAACGGCCAGAAATTCTCGGCTGGCTGGTCGCTCGATTATGCCTCGTCCGATCCCGACTTCGTGGTCGGCCTCGCAAGCTGGTGGGGGTCGCAGAGTTCGGGCTACTCCACAGACGGGGGCAAGACCTGGCAGACCTTCGAGTCCTACCCCTCGACCGTGAACATCGGCGGCAGCATCGCCGCCAGCACGCCGGACAACATCATCTGGTCGCCCGCCAACAAACAGGCCCCCTATTATACGCTCGACGGCGGCAAGAGCTGGCACGAGATCGACCTGCCGGGCATGGACAGCTGGGACGCGCTGCACTGGGCCTATTATCTCAACCGCACGACCGTCACCGCCGACCGGGTCGAGCCCAATACCTTCTATCTCTATCACGCACAGGGGAAAGAGGGCGGCGTTTTCAGAACGACTGACGGCGGCGTCTCCTGGGAGAAGGTCTTCAGCGGCGAGATTTCCTCCTTCTCGACCTTCAACGCCAAGATCCAGTCCGTGCCGGGCGATGCTGGCGGGCTCTACTTCACCGGCGGCCATCAGGACGGTGTCGGCTCATCGGGGCAGGGCTTCTTTCACTCGACCGATGGCGGCGAAACCTGGGCGGCCGTGCCGAACGTCACCGAAGTCTACTGCTTCGGCTATGGCGCTTCGGCAACCCCCGACGGTCCGCCAGCCCTGTTCATCGCGGGATTTGTGGGCGGCGTCTACGGCATCTGGCAGTCCGACGACGAAGGGCACAGCTGGGCCAATCTCGGCACCTTCCCGGACGGCAATCTCGTCAGCGTCAGCACCATTTCCGGCGACCCGGAGGTCTATGGGCAGGTTTATGTCGGCCTGGCCGGGGGCGGCTATCTCTATCTGCCGGGCCACGACCCGATCCCGCCAACGGTTGTCGACAAATCGGGCACGGCGGAGGCCATCAGCAGCGGCAGCGAAAGCGCGGTCGCTGAGCCGGTCAATCATGCGCCGGATGCGGACGCGAGCCAGGCGATAGCCGTCAACGCGGGCGCCAGCAGCAGCTGGGCCGCGCTCGGCGCGACCGATGCCGACAACGACCAGCTGGGCTACGTCGTCAAGACCGGCGACGGACCAAGTCGCGGCACCGTCGAACTCGACCAGAAAAACGGCACGTTCCGCTATACCGCCGACAGGGGGGCAGCCGGGACCGATCGCTTCATCGTCGAGATCAGCGACGGCAAGGGCGGCGTCGCCGAACAGGCGATCGAGGTCACCGTCAACAAGGGCATCAACACGACGCAGCTGGGCAGCGGTCTTGGTGTCTGGAATGAAAGCACCAGCGGCGCCCTCCTCGAGGGCGGCGACATGTCCGACCTGATCTATGGCAATGCCGGGGCGGATACGCTCGATGGCGGGCTGAACGGCGACAGCATGATTGGCGGCGCGGGTGACGACACCTACATCGTCGACAACATCGCCGACGGCATACTGGAAACCTGGAATCAGGGCACCGACACGGTGAAAGCCTCGATCGAATACCGTCTGGGCAACCATATCGAAAATCTCAAACTGACCGGCAGCGGCGATATCGACGGCCATGGCAACCAGTTCGACAACCACATCGTCGGCAATTCGGGCGCAAATGCGCTGAATGGCAACATCGGCGATGACGTGCTGGACGGCGGCGCAGGGGCTGACAGGCTGTTCGGCGGCTCGCACAACGACACCCTGTATGGCGGCGACGGCGTCGACGTCCTGAATGGCTGCGGCGGCGATGACATTGGTTACGGCGATGCCGGTGACGACAGGCTCTACGGCCAGGAGGGCGACGACAGCCTGTACGGCGGGGAAGGCAAGGATATGCTGAAGGGTGACGCTGGCGCGGACCGGCTCTCCGGCGGGGCCGGAAAGGACATGTTCGAATACCGCAATGCGTCGGAATCCACGACCGGCGCGATGGACCATATCCTCGATTTCAATACCGCCGAGGGCGATGTCATCAACCTGCGTCAGATCGACGCGAATACGGACAGGCTTGGCGACCAACGCTTCAGCTGGATCGACACCGAAGCATTCCACCATGTCGCGGGTGAACTGCGCTATGAGGTGGCGGAAGGCGGCGCGCTGCTGCAGGGCGATGTCAACGGCGACGGCAAGGCCGACTTTGCGCTCATGATCGAGGGGATTACCGACCTCGCCAACGCCGGTAACATCCTGCTCTGAGTTTCTGCATCGCACATGAAAAGGGGCGGTTCCCATTGGGAGCCGCCCCTTTGTTCATCAGCGGGCGTCGGCCGTCATCACACAGTGCGCCGCATCAAGGCGCGGCTCGCGAACCGCATGACGCGCCAAACCATGCAGGGACTCACGGGAAGCCTCCGCTGCGGCAAGCGCCCGACCGACAAGCTCGAAGCTGCCGCAGGTGGCGGCGTCGGTCTTGCCCGATCCATAAAAGTTGGCGAGGCGGGTAAGATACTGATCGTAGGCGCCGCGACCAAGCGCCTTGCGCGCTTCGCCGTAATGGCCGCGTACAATCTGGTGCGCGTCCTCAAGCGGCTTTTTGTGGGTCTTGAGAAAGGCGTCGTAGCTTGCCCCTATCTCTATCCCCGCCGCCCTGCAGCGAAGCGTGACCGCCATCAGCATCGTGTGCAGTTCCGCAACGCGCGCGGCCTCCACCGTGCCCGGCGCCCAGCAGCGCGGCGCGGGTTCCGCAGCGGCCTGCCCCGCACCCGTGAGCGCCGCCACGACAGGCGCAACCAACCAGATCGACAATCGCATGCTTATCCCCCTGAGCATTTGATGATGGGCACGGCCATGAGCGCCGTGTAAATATCCTTGTAGCGGACGCTGACCTCATGCGCGGTCACGGCGGTCACGCTATAGGCCTTGGATACCGCGGCGACCTCGTTCATCGCGACATGTTTGCCCGCGTTCGCATAGCCGTCGTAAACCGCCTGAAGCGCGCCGAGATGGGCGATGGTGATGTCGTTGTTGGCATCCGCGGCCGCTTTCGCCGGCACGTAGACCGACTGGTGAAAGGCGTTGCGTTCAGCCGCCGAGCAGAAGTGCGCTGGCAGGTTCACCGCGGGCACGTCACGCAGAGGCGGTTCCGGCGGCAACGCAGATGGCGGCGCGGCTTCGTCCTTGCGGGCGCCCTGCGACTGGGCGAGGGCGCTCAGCTGATCGGCCAGCGAGGGCGGAGCAGCCGGGGCCTGATCGGCTGCTGGCGGATTCGCGGCCGGTGGCGGTGGCACGGGCATCGGGGCTGGCACGGCCACAGCCGCTGGCGGGGCGGCGGGAATCGCGACAGGCGCCGCCGGTGCGACTGGCGCAGCAGCAGCAGGCGGCGCCACGCCTTGCGCCGCCGCCTGGCTCCGCGCGATGGCCGCAATTTTGGCCCGCGCGAGCGCGCTGAAGGTTCCGTTCGGATATTGGCTCAGATAGGCCTGATATTGTGCGGGATCCTGACTGTCCGCCACGGATTGCCAGAATGACAGCTCGAACTGGCTCCCCACGCCGTTGTGCTGCGCCTGGGCAACGAGCGGCAGCGCAGGCGTGAACGCCAGCGCCAATCCCAACGCCCACCCCCTTGCCGTGCCCATGCCCACGAATCCCTCAATCGTCGCCGTTTACTATGATAGCTTCGCGACAAATTGGAGATGCGAACTTCATCACAGGCAATTTTTGTCATTGCGATCGCGCATCGACCGCCCAAACCCTTGTGTGGCATTTTGGCAACATTACATCGGCACAGACAGTTTGAGAGAGGGCATATGAATCTCGAAAAATTTACCGATCGCGCCAAGGGCTTCCTTCAGTCGGCGCAGACCGTCGCCATCCGCATGAACCACCAGCGGATCGGCCCGGAGCATCTGTTGAAGGCGCTGCTGGAGGACAATGAGGGCATGGCCTCCGGCCTGATCCGCGCCGCTGGCGGATCGCCGGACGTCGCGCTGCGCGAAACCGATGCGGCGCTCGCCAAGGTGCCTGCCGTCTCCGGTTCGGGCGCGCAGCAGACGCCGGGCCTGGACAACGATGCGGTGCGCGTCCTCGACCAGGCCGAACAGGTCGCGCAGAAGGCGGGCGACAGCTTCGTCACGGTCGAGCGCATGCTGCTCGCGCTCACCCTTGCGACCACGACGGCGGCAGGCAAGGCGCTCGCCGCCGCCGGGGTGAAGGTGGAGGCGCTCAATGGCGCGATCAATGCGCTGCGCAAGGGCAAGACCGCTGACACCGCATCCGCCGAGGACCGCTATGACGCGCTCAGGAAGTTCGCCCGCGACCTCACCGAAGCCGCGCGCGACGGCAAGCTCGACCCGGTCATCGGCCGCGACGAGGAAATCCGCCGCACCATCCAGATCCTAGCGCGCCGCACCAAGAACAACCCGGTCCTCATCGGCGAGCCCGGCGTCGGCAAGACCGCCATCGCCGAAGGCCTCGCGCTCAGGATCGCCAATGGCGACGTGCCCGATACGCTGAAGGACCGCACGCTGATGGCGCTCGACATGGGCTCGCTCATCGCCGGTGCCAAATATCGCGGCGAGTTCGAGGAGCGGCTGAAGGGCGTGCTCGACGAAGTGAAGGCCGGCGAAGGCAACATCATCCTCTTCGTCGACGAGATGCACACGCTCATCGGCGCGGGCAAGTCAGAGGGCGCGATGGATGCCTCCAACCTCCTGAAACCGGCGCTGGCGCGCGGCGAGCTGCATTGCATCGGCGCAACCACGCTCGACGAGTATCGCAAATATGTGGAGAAGGACCCGGCGCTCCAGCGGCGGTTCCAGCCGGTCTTCGTGGGCGAGCCGACGGTGGAGGACACCATCTCCATCCTGCGCGGCATCAAGGACAAATACGAGGCGCATCATGGCGTGCGCATCGCCGACGGCGCGATCGTGTCCGCCGCGACCCTCTCGAACCGTTACATCACGGACCGCTTCCTGCCGGACAAGGCGATCGACCTGATGGACGAAGCCGCCAGTCGCATCCGCATGGAGGTTGAATCCAAGCCCGAGGAGATCGAAAATCTCGACCGGCGCATCATGCAGATGCAGATCGAGCGCGAGGCCCTCAAAAAGGAGAGCGATCAGGCGTCAAAAGACCGGCTGGCGACACTGGAGGCGGAGCTTGCGAATCTCGAGGAGCAGTCTGCCGCACTCACCGCCCGCTGGCAGGCGGAGAAGGACAAGATCGCAGGCGAGGCAAAGCTCAAGGAACAGCTCGAAGCGGCCCGCACCCAGTTCGACCAGGCACAGCGCGGCGGCGACTATGCGCGCGCGGGCGAGCTGCAATATGGCACCATCCCCGCGCTCGAGAAACAGCTCGAAGAGGCGCAAAGCGCGTCAGCCGGCGCAATGCTGCGCGAGGAGGTGACACCCGAGGACATCGCCGCGGTCGTCTCCCGCTGGACCGGCATCCCGGTCGACAGGATGATGGAGGGCGAGCGCGAGAAGCTCCTCGCCATGGAGGCAGAACTGGGTCGCCGCGTCATCGGCCAGGCGGATGCCGTCAAGGCCGTGTCCACTGCCGTGCGCCGCAGCCGCGCGGGCCTCCAGGACCCCAACCGGCCGCTCGGCTCCTTCCTGTTCCTCGGACCGACCGGCGTCGGCAAGACCGAGCTCACCAAGGCGCTCGCCGAATTCCTGTTCGATGATGCGGGCGCGATGGTGCGCATCGACATGTCGGAGTTCATGGAAAAGCACTCGGTTGCGCGGCTGATCGGCGCGCCTCCCGGCTATGTCGGCTATGAGGAGGGCGGCGTGCTCACCGAGGCGGTCCGGCGCAGGCCCTATCAGGTGATCCTGTTCGACGAGGTCGAAAAGGCGCATGGCGACGTGTTCAACGTGCTGCTGCAGGTGCTCGACGACGGGCGCCTGACCGATGGGCAGGGCCGCACCGTCGACTTCACCAACACGATCATCGTGCTGACCTCCAACCTCGGCAGCCAGTTCCTCTCCGGCATGGCGGACGGCCAGAAGGTGGAGGATGTCGAGCCGCAGGTGATGGAGATCGTCCGCGCCCATTTCCGGCCGGAGTTCCTGAACCGGCTTGACGAGATCATCCTGTTCCACCGTCTCGGGCAGGACCATATGGGGCCGATCGTGGACATTCAGGTCTCGCGCGTCCAAAAGCTGCTCAAGGACCGCAAGGTCACGCTCGATCTCACCGACGCCGCGCGAACGTGGCTCGGGCGGGTGGGCTATGATCCCGTCTATGGCGCACGACCGCTGAAGAGAGCGGTGCAGAAATATCTGCAGGACCCGCTCGCCGACCTTATCCTGCGCGGCGAGGTGCCCGACGGATCGACCGTCCGGGTCGAGAAGGGCGACGGCGCGCTGGTGCTCGGCATCGCCTGAACACAAAATGGGGCGCCGGACCGATGATCCGGCGCCCTCTATCTTATGGACTTCCTTACGGGCGTCAGAACTTGGCCGTGACGCCAGCGAAGAACGTTGTGCCAAGCGTATCATATACGGTTGGGAAGGTATTGGCCGCATTGTACGTGGTGCTGCCGGCGCTTGCCCCGACCAGCGGCGGATCCTTGTCGAAGATATTCTCGACACCCAGGCGGAACGTGAAGGATTCGACAACATCGAACGTCAGGGTCGCATCGAAATAGCTGACAGGCTTCAGGCGGTCGGCCAGAATATCCGTGCCCGCATCCTGATGCACCGCGCCCACAAAGCGCCAGCGCGCCATCAGCCCGATGCCGTGCGTCTCATAGTCCGCGGTCAGGACGTGCTTCCATTTCGGAAGCGGCGCCATGCCGCAGGCAAAGCCGAAAAAGCCCGCGCATTGGGTGGCGGCAATGAAGGAAACGCCCTGCTTTTCGAAACTGTCGACAAACGTGCCATTGAAAGCGACGTTGAGGCTATCTTCACCGAACCGGCGCGCGTAGCTCATCCCGACGTCGATCCCGCGGGTCTTGAGGACCGAGGAATTCGCCTGGAACTGCTCCACGCCGAAATCCACGCCCCCGGCGAGCGATCCGCTGAGACTATTGCGCTTGATCGCCTGACAGTAGTTGCTGTTGGCGTCCTGAAGGAACAGATAGCAGCCGTCGACCACATTTTGCGGTGTGCCGCCCAGCGTATCAATCGCGTTCTTGATGCGGATATTGTAGTAATCGACCGTGACCGTCAGCCCAGGCACCTGACGCGGCGTGAGCACCAGGCCGACCGTGAAGGTGTCCGCCTTCTCCGGTTTCAGTTCTGGATTGCCGCCGGTAAATGCATTGATCTGACCTGCGACCGGTTCGGCGATGCGCCCGATCTGCGACGCAGGCGCGCCAGTTGCGATGCAGAGATCCGTCAGCGTGGCGTTGCCGACGGGATTGTCGCCAGCACAAGGATCGGTATCGAGATTGTCGATGGCAGCGTTCTGCGGCGCAGACGCCTCGAACAGATTTGGCGCTCGCACTGCTCGCTGGAACATCGTCCGGAACCGCACGCCAGTGACCGGCGACCAGTCACCACCAAGCTTCCAGCTGTCCGACGTGCCGGCATGCGAATAGTCGGAGTGACGGAAGCCAGCCTCCAGGCTCAGCGACCGGATGAACGGCTTGTCCGTTACCAGTGGCGCCTGCAGCTCACCGAACACTTCCCAGACATCGAACTTGAACTCCGGAAAGACCTGGCCCTGCCCGTAACCGATAAGATCGCCCGAAGCATAGGCCGCGTCGACCGTCGAAGACCCCTTTTCCTTCCGATATTCGACACCGAGGGCGAAGGCGAGCGGATTGCTCGCGAACGGACTGGTCACATTGCCCACATTGCCGGACAGTGACGCCCCGGTGACGAACTGGGAGGTTTCGTCCTGCTGCTGTCCCGTCGCCGTGATGAACGAGAGCGCATCCGCACTGATCGGCGTCGTCGAGAACAGGTTGATGGGGACGCAGCCGTTGCTGGTATCACGGCACTGGATGGTTCCGCCGACCGAAACGGCGTCCAGCGCCTGCGCCACGCGCGCATAGGTGATGTCGTTCAGTAATTTGATGTCGCGGGTGGTTTTCGCATACTGGGCGAACACATCGTAGTTCAGGCCCGCAATCTCGCCGCGCAGGCCGCCAACGACCTGCCATGCCTCGTTGTCATAGGTGGTGGTGCGACCGCCGCTCTCGACAATGCGACGGCGGATGTTGACGGTGGTGCTGCCGTCGTCGTTGATTGTGCCGATACCACCGAAGATCAGCGAACTCTGCTGCGCTGTCAGAAACGGATTGTCCGGATAGATGTCGAAAGAATAGCCGAATGTGCCGGTAGGCGCCGACTGGGAATCAACTTTCGATTTCAGGTAGGAAACGCGGGAATAGAACTCGACATCGTCTGTCAGGGCATATTTGGCGAGCGCGGTTGCCTGCCACCGTTCCATGGGCGCCACGAGATAGTTCGGCGGCGCGTAGTTATATGGCTCGTAGAACGGCACCAGATCGTTGTTCCCGCCAATCTGATAGTAGCTGTTGTCATCATCGACAAAGGTGTTGTCTAGAACCGTCGGAACAGCCGTGGAACTGCCGCCGGGCGAGACAAGGTCATCGGAAGACAGGGCGAAGTTGGAAAAGCCTCGCGCTGACTGATAGACGATCTTTCGCTTGGTATAGCCGACATTGACGACGAGATTGCCGCGGTCGGCGAGCTTCAGCCCGGCCGTGCCGGAGACGTCGACGATGTTGCCATCGCCGCGCGAGGTCAGTTCCTGGGACGCGTCGAAGCGCAGGCCGGTGAATTCGTCATCGAGGATGAAATTGACCACGCCGGCCACCGCGTCCGAGCCGTAGACCGCGGACGCACCGCCGGTCAGCACGTCCACCCGCTTGATCAATGCCACGGGGATAGCGTTTACGTCGACCACGCCGTTGTAATCATAGGATACCATGCGCTTGCCGTCGACGAGGACGAGCGTGCGGAAATCCCCCAGACCACGAAGGTCGACGGTAGCGACGCCGGGATTGCCATTGTTTACCGTCGAGCCGATCGCGGGCACAAACTGCGGCATCTGCGAGAGTAGTTCCTCCGGCGAACTCACATTGTTCGCAGCGAAATCGGCAGCGTTCACGACGGCCACCGGGCTGGACGCATCGAGGTCGGGACGAACGATGCGAGATCCCGTCACAACGATGACATCGGCTTCGGCGTCAGATGCCACGTCATCCGCAGCAAATGAAACCCCGGAAGTCGTCACAAGAGAAAGAACAATGGCGGCACGAGCGGACGACTTCAGAAAGCGACGGTAAGAATATCCGTTTGCCCGGCGATTGATATTCATGCGATACCCCTTCGTTTACCTAAACAACAGGGCGCAGAAATTTGTTGCCGTTAGTCAATGACTAACGCCCCGACAAGCAAATCTGATGCCCTCTCGTTTCAACCGATTGTTGAAGGTCACAGATTTCCCGCGATCAGCACTTTACGAAAGACACGTAGATACGTGACAGCCCCGCCTTTTCGCGATGTGTAGCAAAATTGTCACGACTTTCGCGTGACGGGTGCGCTCAGAACCGGATCGACGCGCCCAGAAACAGCATGCGTCCATAGACGTCATAGCTGTCCGCAACCGTGCCGGTACCGGGCCATTGCGCGGGATTGCCATCCGTCAGCTGCGGTGGCTGTTCGTCGGTGAGGTTGCTGACGCCGGCATAGAATTCAAATGTCCGCGCAGTTCCCCCTCGCACCCGCGCCCTGAGGTTGTGATAAAGATAGGGGCGAAGCCGCGTCGGCGTCGTGCTCCCATCAAGATTGTCGAACAGCGGCCCGAGATAATCGAAGCCGTAGGCGACCGAGAAGCGGGCGTTGCCCACCGTCAGCGCGCCTGTGCCCCGATCGACAAACGCCGACCCCAACCGCCCGCAGACGAAGCACGCCGCCTGCCGCAGCTCATCCTGCACTGGCGCGCCGGGATACGGCGTCTGCCTCTGCGCGAAGCGGTGCGTCCAGAGGATTTCAAGACCGGCGGCCCCGCCCTCCCCCAGCCGTTCGATCGCGACCCCGTGCCGCACCGCCAGGTCCAGCCCCCGCACCAGCGCGGACGCGGTGTTGAGGCTGAGCGCATTGACGCGGGTGATGAAGCCGTTCGCGTCGCGCGTCACATTGCCGCAGAAGACCGGATCGCCCGAGCCAAGGCACTGGCTGACCGAAATCTGCTGGCCGACGATGCCGATCGCGTCGCGGACCTTGATCGCATAGAGGTCGGCGCTGAAACTGAAACCGGGCAGCGCGCGCGGCGTCAGCGCCACCCCGGCCGTGAGCGTGTCGGCCACTTCCGGCTGGAGGTCCGGATTGCCACCCACCAGCCCGTCGATCGACTGGCGCTGCGCGGTCGAATAGACAAACTCGCCAAGGGCGGCCTTGGTCGCGGCGATGGCGGGGTTGGCCGCGCATGTGGCGGCAAGCGGGTCTGCGCCATGCCTGCCGATCTCCGCGTCGCCCCGACCACCGCCCTGATCGCATGGGTCGGTGACGCCCGGAAAGCTTTGGGTCTGCGCCGCAAACAGTTCGCGGATGTTGGGCGCGCGGCTCGCACGGGCGAAGGCCGCGCGGACGTGCAGATCGGGCAACGGCGCATAGACCGCGCCGAGCCGGTAGCTCCAGACGCCGCCCGCGGTGGTATAGTCGGCATGGCGAACGGCCGCGTTGAGCCGCAGCTCGGCCATGCCCGGCCGATCGCTGACCAGCGGCGCGTCGATCTCGGCAAACGCCTCCGCCACCTGATAGCGGCCGACGGTATCGCGGATCTGCGCCCCGCTCGACAACCCGGCGCGCGTGAAGGGATCATACAGCTCGCGGCTCGATTCCCGGCGATATTCCGCGCCGACCACAGCGGTAACCGGCGTCGACGCCGCCAGCATGAGGGGTTTCGCGCTGGCGCTCAGGGTGAGCACATCCTGGCTGGAGGCCGCGCGATAATCGTAGGCGACGCTCTGGCCGCTGGTCATCGTTGCCGGCCCATCCGCCAGCATGAGCGTCTGCGTCGGTCCACTGTAACGGCCCAGCCACGCAGCACCTGCGGGCGTGACGGTGTTCCGGCCGAAAATGTCGATGGGCACGCACCCCGCCGCCCGGGCGCCCGCGTCCGCACAGACGAGCGAACCGCCCTCCACCCGCGCATCGAGCGAGGCGCCGAAATTGGGCATGTAGATGCCACCGGCGCGCGTATGGTCGCGGCTTTCCGCGTGAACAAAGGAGAGGTCGTAGCGCAAATCGCCTTCCGCTGCCCCCGAAACGCCCAGGACTGCACGCCAGATGTCCCTATCGTTGACGTTGGAGCGGTCGAAAATGTCGCTCGCGCGACGGCGGAACTGGATCGTCGGAATGCCCGCGGACGCCGCGGCCGCGCCGATGGCTGCCGGTACGATCGCGCTTGTCACGGGAATGCCGCGATATACAGACCCGTCGAAGTTGCGCACCGTTCCCGGCCCGCTGCTTGCAATCGCGGCGGGCTCCAGCCCCGCGCGCGACCGGCTGTGCGCATACAGGCCCTCGGCATGGAGCCGGACCGAACCCGCCAGCTCGTAGTCGAGGATTGCCCCGCCCAGGATCCGCTCGACCGGAAGGCTGATGAGCCGCTGCTGGCTGCGGTCATAGCCGTCCGCGCTGGCGCTTTCATAGAGCTTCAGCCGGTTCTGCGCGTCGAACGTGAAGGTGCGGCCGTTCGCGGGCGAAAAGGCGCCGTCGGGCGCGGCGCTGAACAGGCCCGGCTCCGAATAGGTGCTGAGCGCCGGGTTGTCGTGCGCGGCAAACGCGCGGTTGCGGGAGGGCAGACCCGCGTCGCGGTCATAGGCGACGGTCAGCACGACATGGCCCCGGTCGCCCGCGAAAGCGCCGCCGCCCAGCATCGACACCGACGTCCGCGCGGCATCCGCCCGGCTCGAAAGGCCCTGCTGCGCGCGCAGCTCGATGCCGGTGAAGCTCGGCCGGAGGAGGATGTTGACGACGCCTGCGATCGCGTCGGACCCATATACCGCCGACGTGCCGCCAGTGACCACCTCGACCCGGTCGATGAGGTCCGCCGGTATCGCGTTGAGGTCGACCTGGGTCGTGCCCGCTATGCCTATCGTCCGGCGCCCGTTGATGAGCACCAGCGTTCGCGATCCACCCAGGTTGCGCAGGTTGACCGTCGCGACGGCATTCGCGTTGGCATAAAGATTGGAGGTCGTGCGGCTGATATTGTGGCCGACCGACGGAAGATGCGCGAGCGTGTCCTGAATATGCGTATCGCCGAAACGCGCGATCACGTCCCGGTCGAGACGCACCGCCGGCATGTCAGCCTCGGCCAATGTGCGGTCGATCCGGGAGCCGGTGACGATGATCGCGCGTGCCTCGGTCCTGGACGGGAGCGGATCTGCATGCGCCGTGAGCGGCGCGACCGGCATCAGGAAGGCGACAACGGTTCGCGCAAGCATAACGGGGCTTTGGCGATTCCTTCAGCGAGAGGCATCAATGGTCAGCAGGAAAACTTATCCTGCCTCCTGCCCCACTTGTCCCGAATTGGTGCAAAGATCAAGCAAGATGATGCGGCGGACGGGAATGCCGCCATGTCACGCGCCCAAATTCACGGGGGAAGAACTGTCGGGCTCGGTCCGTTATGTGCCTTGACTTGCTGTCGCTTCAACTCTTGCAGCGCCACGTTTACGGGATGAGCGTCCGATGGTCGTCATCCCCAACAAAATCGCGGTTATTTTATCGTACATTTGTAAAGTGGCAAAACGGTTACAGTTATGTTTCACAATCATTACTTCACGATAAGGACTCCTCTATTGGTGAATTTGCGATTAACAGCCCGTTCGACTCGGAGTCGCGGCGGGTCGGTCTGCCGCAAACCAATTGGGGGTAGCGATGTCGATTTGTGATCTGCTTCAGGCCGTTCTCGGGGCCATTCTGCCCAACGCCCAAAATGACAGCTTCTCTTTGACCGAAAATCAGGCGCTCGCGATATCGGGCAGCCAGATCACGCTCGACGTGATGGCCAATGACAGCGGCATCGCGACCAAGCTCTTTTCAATCGACGACGGCAGCACGCTCGCCGACCTTCTCAGGGGCGACAAGCAGTACAAGTTCGAGTCGACTGCGCTTGGGGCGTCGATCGAGATTGCCAACGGCAAAATCATCTACAACTTCAGCAACCTGACCGACGCGATCGACGCATTGGCCGATGGCCAGACCCTGATCGACACCTTCACCTATGCGGTGAAGGGGGTGCTCGGGCTGCTTGACGCTGCTTCGGTCAACGTGACGTTCGTGGGCAACAACGACACCACCAGCCTCTTCGTAACCACGGGCGACAGCACAGGGGCGGCCCTCTCCGCCGAAGCTGGCCTCACCGCCGCCGGCACGCTCAGCGTCACCGATGTCGACACGCTGGACAGCGTGACCGCCCTCGTCAGCGGCGTTGCCATCTCCGGTAACGCTGGCGATCTCGATCTGACCACGGCCCTCAGCCTGCTGCAGGTCACGCCGGGCGCGATCGCGGCCGACATCGGCGACGCGAACAATCTGGGCTGGTCGTTCGACGCCTCGGCCGTCAATTTCGCTTACCTCGCGACCGGCGAGAGCATTACGCTCGACTATACGGTCAACGCGACCGACGGGCATGGCAGCCTCGTCAGCCAGATCGTCACCGTCACCGTCACCGGCAGCAATGACGGTCCGGTCGTCGCGCTCACCGGCACCGACAGCGCCGCCGCCGCGCTGGCCGAGACCGATGCGGGTCTCACCGCCGCCGGCACCCTCAGCGTCACCGACGCCGACACCAGCGACACCGTCGCCGCCAGCATCACCGGCGTCAGCATCGCTGGCAACAGCGGCGGCATCGACAGCGCCACGCTCCTCGCCATGCTGCACATCAGCCCCGACGCGCTCGCGGCCGACAGCGGCGACGCGCAGAACCTCGCCTGGTCGTTCGACAGCGCCGGGCAGGCCTTCGACTATCTGGCCGATGGCGAGACGCTGACCCTCAGCTACAACATCGCGCTCGATGACGGCCATGGCGGCACCGCCAGCCAGATCGTCACCGTCACCGTCACCGGCAGCAATGACGGTCCGGTCGTCGCGCTCACCGGCACCGACAGCGCCGCCGCCGCGCTGGCCGAGACCGATGCGGGTCTCACCGCCGCCGGCACCCTCAGCGTCACCGACGCCGACACCAGCGACACCGTCGCCGCCAGCATCACCGGCGTCAGCATCGCTGGCAACAGCGGCGGCATCGACAGCGCCACGCTCCTCGCCATGCTGCACATCAGCCCCGACGCGCTCGCGGCCGACAGCGGCGACGCGCAGAACCTCGCCTGGTCGTTCGACAGCGCCGGGCAGGCCTTCGACTATCTGGCCGATGGCGAGACGCTGACCCTCAGCTACAACATCGCGCTCGATGACGGCCATGGCGGCACCGCCAGCCAGATCGTCACCGTCACCGTCACCGGCACGCCCGATGGCATCCAGCTTCCCGCCGTATACACCGGGACCAGCGGCGACGACTTCGATGACGCGGTCGGCGTTGGCGGCGGCAGCCGCATCAACGGCACCGACGGCAACGATACGCTCGTCGGAACGGGTGCCGAGGACACCATCAACGGCTTCGGCGGCAACGACATCATCAGCGGCGGTAACTCGCGCGACTGGATCTACGGCGGCGATGGCGACGATGCGATCTCCGGCGAGGGCGGTGCGGACGTGCTCTATGGCAATGCCGGCAACGACGGGATCTTCGGCGACGCGGGCACCGACGTGATCTATGGCGGCTCTGGCAACGACCGGATCGATGCCGGCCCGAGCGCCGACATCATCATCTACGGTGGTTCGGGCGACGACACCATTTTCAGCGGTGGCAACTCGGACGTGATCACCGGCGGCTTCGGCGCGGACGTGATCTACGGCGAGGTCGGATCCGGCGACAATAGCGCCGACATCTATCGCTACACCGATGTGCGCGACACCGGCGACACCATCATCCTGTTCAAGAGCGTCGACAAGTTCGACATGACCCAGATCGACGCCGACAGCACGACCGCCGCCAAGGACGTGCTGGTGTTCGGCGGCAACGCGCCGACCGCTCATGGCGTGTGGCAGGAGCTGGTGGAAACCCCCGGCCTGCCCAGCAGCAGCGTTCTCTACGTCGATACGGACGGCAACACCAACACCGTCGAGATGATGGTGACGCTGCAACTCTACACCACGTCGCTCACGGCAGACAGCTTCATTTTGTGAGGCTTGTCCGCCTTCAGGGGCGGACCTTCAGCGGATCGGCACCGACCAACGGCTCGGGGTCGATCCGCGCATCGCGCCACTTCATCCCCCAGTGGAGATGGGGACCGGATGCGCGCCCTGTTGCGCCGACCTGTCCGAGTGGCTGACCCTGGGTGACGACATCGCCGGTTTTCACAAGCAGCTTTGCGGCGTGCAGAAACGCGCTGTTGAGGCCCATGCCGTGGTCGACGATCAGAAGCTTGCCTTCCAGCGTATAGGGCCGGTCCACCGCCAGCGTCACAACGCCGTCGGCGGGCGCCACAAAGACGGTTCCGGCGGGCGCGGCGAGATCGACGCCGCTATGGTAGCTGCCCGGCATGCCGCGATAGACGCGCTGGGACCCGAACACGCCCGACCTGCGCGCTTCCACCGGCCAGATGAAACGCTGGCGCCAGCCATGGCTTACGACGGTCGCGCCGGCGGCGCGCGCGGCGGCGATGGCTTCAAGCTCGGCGGGACGGCGCGTCTTGAACGCGGCGCTCGGCACGCCGCCGGTGGGCGAGGCATCGACATGCTGGATGTCCCAGTGTCCAGGCGCCACGCTGAGGTCGAGCCGCGCTGGCGACACGCCGTCCCCCTCGGCGAGCAGGACCGCACCCGGCCCCGCGTCGCGGTCGAAGGCGATGACAAACGCGCCATCGTCCGCGACGCGCACGGCCGCCCCCTCTAGCGTGAGCCGCGATGTGCCCGGCGGTGCGAAGCCGCGCAGCAGGGCGCCCTGACGCGGCACGCCGTCGAGACGAAAGGCCGTGAGGGGCGACGCAGCAGGTCGGGCGGGCGGCGCACTGACGCCCGGCAGCGGCGCGCGCGACGGCGCCACGCAGCCGGCCAGCGCCAACAACGCCCCCGCCGCCACACCGCCCCGCATCCTCATCCGAACAGATCGGCCTGAGAGCCCGCCGCTTTGCGCGGAGGTTTGGGTTTCGGCGGCTCCGCGCCGCGGCCGATCTCGGCGTCGACGCCGCCATCTGCGAACTGGAGCCGGACCTGGCCCGCCGCCGTCGCCTCGGCCGCCGAACGCACGATATGATCCCCGGCCTTCACCAGCGCAAAGCCCCGTTGCAGCGGCAGGGTGGGATCGACCGACGCCAGCAGGCGCGACAGGCCAGCAAGCGCGGCGCGCTTTTCCGTCAGGCGCCTTTCGACCAGAATGGGTGCAAGCCTGACCGCGCCGAGCCGCTCTGTCGCACGGTCGCCCTGCCGCCGGAGCAGCGCGGGCCGCAGCGCGCCCCCCGCCTGCGCCAGCTCGCGCCGGGCTTCCACCAGCCGATGCGACAAGCCGCGCCGCAGCCGCTCGCCAAGCTCGTCGAGGCGCTGGCGCGGTCCGGCCACGAGCATGTCAGGCCGGGGCAAAAGGCGCCGCATCGCCTCAAGCCGCTCGCGGCTTCGCTCCCAGCTGCGCGCGACGCAGCGCCCGGCACGCGCGTCCAGCTCCTGCACCTGTGCGGCCAGTTCCACGCGCACCGGCACTGCCATCTCGGCAGCAGCAGTCGGGGTCGGCGCACGCAGATCGGCGGCAAAGTCGCACAGGCTGGTATCCGTCTCGTGGCCGACGGCGGAGATCAGCGGGATCGCGCAGTCCGCAACGGCGCGCACTACCACCTCCTCGTTGAACGCCCACAGATCCTCGATCGACCCGCCGCCGCGCGCCACGATGACAAGGTCGGGACGCGGCACCGGCCCGCCGGGCAGGATGGCGTCGAAACCGCGCACCGCCGCCGCGATCTGGGCCGCCGCGCCCTCGCCCTGCACGAGCACCGGCCAGACCAGCACATGACTGGGAAAGCGGTCGGCGAGGCGGTGGAGAATGTCGCGGATGACCGCGCCCGTGGGCGATGTGACGACACCGATGACGCGGGGGAGGAGCGGGATAGGCTTTCGGCGCGCCGGGTCGAACAGCCCCTCGGCGGCCAGCCGCTGTCTGGTCTTTTCAAGGAGCGCCATCAGCGCGCCCTCACCAGCCAGTTCCAGCGTCTCGATCACGATCTGATATTTCGAGCGCCCCGGATAGGTGGTTAGCCGTCCCGTCGCGATCACGTCGAGCCCATCCTCGGCACGGAAGGCGATGCGGGTCGCACTCCCCTTCCAGATGACGCCGTCGATCACGGCGCCCTCGTCCTTGAGGCACAGATAGGCATGGCCGGAGGCCGCGCGCTTCCAGCCGGAAATCTCGCCGCGCACGCGCACATGGCCAAAGCGGTCCTCCACCACCCGCTTGAGCGCCCCGGAGATTTCGGAGACGCTGAGCGGCGGCGCGTTGTCCCCTGCCGCGCCCTCGGCTAACAGTCGCCCCGATGCATCGTAACCAACGGAATTTTCGGCCATGAATATCCTTCTGCTGGGCGGCGGCGGCCGTGAACATGCGCTGGCGTGGAAGCTGGCGCAGTCACCCACCTGCGCGCAGATCTTCGCCGCGCCGGGCAATCCCGGCATAGCCGAGCATGCCACGCTGGTCGACCTCGACCTGGCCGATCATGCGGCAGTCGCGGCCTTTTGCGAGTCGAACCGCATCGGCCTTGTCGTCGTGGGGCCGGAGCAGCCGCTGGTCGACGGCGTTGCCGATGCCTTGCGCGCGCACGGCACGCCGGTGTTCGGACCGGGCGCGGCCGCCGCGCAACTCGAAGGTTCGAAAGCCTTCACCAAGGCGCTGTGCGACGAGGCGGGCATCCCCACCGCGCGCTATGCCACCTGCGACAGCTTCGCCGAGGCGCTCGATCGCGTCCGCGAATTCGGCCTGCCGGTCGTCATCAAGGCGGACGGGCTTGCGGCGGGCAAGGGCGTCGTCATCGCCGAGACGGCGGGCGAGGCCCATGCCGCGCTCGGAACCATGTTCGACGGCGGGTTCGGTGCCGCGGGCGCGCGCGTCGTGATCGAGGAGTTTCTGACCGGCGAGGAGGCGAGCTTTTTCGCGCTGTCGGACGGCAGCAGCGTCCTCCCCTTCGGCTCCGCGCAGGACCACAAGCGCGTCGGCGAGGGCGACACCGGCCCCAATACCGGCGGCATGGGCGCCTACAGCCCCGCGCCGGTCCTCACCCCCGCGCTCGAAGCGGAGGCGATGGAGCGGATCGTCCGCCCCACCGTCGCGGCACTGGCAGCGCGCGGCACGCCCTATGTCGGCGTGCTCTACGCGGGGCTGATGCTGACCGCCGACGGTCCCAGGCTGATCGAGTATAACTGCCGCTTTGGCGATCCGGAGTGCCAGGTGCTGATGCCGCGCCTCGACGAGGATCTCGCGCAGCTGCTGCTGGCGGTAGCGACCGGGGGCCTTGCCGGACGGAGCGCGCCCCGGATGCGCGACGCCAGTGCGATCACCGTGGTGATGGCCGCGAAAGGCTATCCCGGCACGCCGGACAGGGGCGCGCCGCTGACCCTGCCGCAGACGCCGGAGGGCACGACCGTCTTCCACGCGGGCACGGCGCGCGCGGATGGGCAGCTTGTCGCCAGCGGCGGGCGCGTCCTCAACGTCACGGCGATCGCGCCGACGCTGGCGGAGGCGCGCGCCGACGCCTATCTGGCGGTTGACAGGATCGGCTTTCCGGGCGGCTTCTGCCGACGGGACATTGGCTGGCGCGAACTGGCGCGCGCGGCGCAGGGGGGAGAAAAGGCATGAGCGAAACGGGCTGGATCATCATCATCGTGCTGGTGGTCGTCGCGGGGCTGGCGGCGATGATGCTGGTGCTGCGTCGGGACAAGGGTGATCCGCTGCCGAGCGCGGACGAGGTGGCGCACAACGCCCATGTCGCGGAACCGATCGCCGCGCCCGTGACGGGTGCGCCAGTGGTGGAGCCCGTCGCCTGTCAGGAGCCGGCTCGGGAGCCGGAGCCGCAGCCCGCGCCGCCGCCCTCCATGCCAGCCGCCATCGCCAGCGACGACCTCGCGCGGATCAAGGGCGTCGGCCCCAAGCTGCTCGCCATACTCGCCGCCGAGGGCGTGACCGGCTACGCGCAGATCGCCGCGTGGACGGATGCGGACATCGCCGCGTTCGACGCGCGCAACCCGAGCTTCAAGGGCCGCTGCCTGCGCGACAAATGGGTGGAGCAGGCGCGCCTGCTCGCGTCGGGCGACATTGCGGGCTATGAGGCCGCGTTCGGGAAGCTCTAGCCCCGGCTAGCCATCCCCGGCGCGCTCGATCTGCGCGCCGACCGCCGCGAGTTTCTCCTCGAGCCGCTCATAGCCGCGATCGAGATGATAGACGCGGTTGACGATCGTCTGCCCCTCCGCCGCGAGACCCGCCAGCACGAGGCTCATCGAGGCGCGCAGGTCCGTCGCCATTACCGGCGCGCCCGACAGCCTTGCGACGCCGCGCACCACCGCCGTGCGGCCGTTGACGGCGATGTCCGCGCCCATGCGCGCGAGTTCCGGCACATGCATGTAGCGGTTCTCGAAGATCGTCTCGGTCAGCACGCTGGCGCCATCCGCCTTGGCGAGCATCGCCATGAACTGCGCCTGCATGTCGGTCGCGAAACCCGGAAACGGCGCGGTCGAGAGCGTCAGGGGCCTGAGCTTGCCATTGGCGGCGACATGAATGCCGCCCGCCCGCTCCTCGACATGGACGCCCGCTTCCGTCAACGCCGCGAGGGTCGCGCGCATGTCGTCTGCCTTCGCCCCGACCAGCTCCAGCTCGCCGCCGGTGATCGCCGCCGCACAGGCGTAGCTGCCCGCCTCGATCCGGTCCGGCATCACCGCATAGGTCGCGCCATGCAGCCGCTCGCGCCCGTGAATGGTGAGCGTGTCGCTGCCGATCCCCTCGATCTCGGCGCCCATCGCGACGAGCAGGTTGCACAGGTCGACGATCTCCGGCTCGCGCGCAGCGTTGGAGAGGGTGCAGGTGCCGCGCCCCAGCGCCGCTGCCATGACGGCGTTTTCGGTCGCGCCGACCGACACGACCGGAAAGGCGAAGCTGCCGCCCGGCAGGCCGCTGTCGGGCACGGAGGCGCGGACGTAGCCCGCCGTGATCTCGATCGTCGCGCCGAACGCCTCCAGCGCCTTCAGATGGAGGTCGATGGGCCGGTTGCCGATGGCGCAGCCCCCCGGCAGCGACACCGTCGCCTCGCCCGCGCGCGCCAGCAGCGGCCCGAGCACGAGGATGGACGCGCGCATCTTGCGCACGATGTCATAGGGCGCCTCCGTGCCCGTGATCTTGCCGGCGCGCAGCGTCATGACCCGGCCGAAATCCTCCGGCCGCGCGCCCTCGATCATGGTCGAGCAGCCGAGCTGGTTGAGGAGGTGGCCGAAACTGTCCACATCGGCGAGGCGGGGAAGGTTCCTCAGCGTCACCGGCTCGTCGGTGAGAAGCGCGCAGGGCATCAGCGCGAGCGCGCTGTTCTTGGCGCCTGAGATGGGGAGGCGGCCGGAGAGCTTTCTGCCCCCCTCGATGATGATGCGATCCATGGCGCCGGGTCATAACGGGTGCGGCGGCGCGCGCAAGATGGGCGCGCGCGGCGAGGGGACGAAGGTTACAAAGGTTACAGGGTAAAGCGAATTATCTGCCTGCCCCGAAAGGCTCTGCGCGGAGGAGTTGGATGACGGCGAGAAAGAGCCTGCGACCGACGCTGTGGCATGGCTGAAACGGTGTAGGACAGGGCTCCTTTGCCGCCAGCAGAGCGTGTGATCAGCGCAGCAATTCTCCGACAGGCGACGGCCAGGCTCATCGCCCTCGCGCGATACCAGCCACCCGCCTCACGCCAGCAGTTCGACATCCCAATAAAGCCAGTCGTGCCAGCTTTCGTGGA